>CADCGD010000013.1 GCA_902800925.1 uncultured Bacteroidales bacterium
GGTTTGCAGTGGGGCGACGAAGGAAAGGGTAAGGTAGTCGACGTGTTGACTCCCCAGTACGATGTTGTTGCCCGTTTTCAGGGCGGTCCCAATGCCGGTCATACGCTGGAGTTTGAAGGACAGAAGTATGTGTTACGTTCTATTCCCTCTGGTATTTTCCAGGGCGGTAAGGTAAACATCATTGGTAATGGTGTAGTATTGGCTCCAGACCTCTTCATGGAGGAAGCGAAAGCATTGGAGGCCAGTGGCCATGCACTGAAGGAGCGTTTGCATATTTCTAAGAAGGCGCATCTGATTATGCCTACCCACCGTGTGCTCGATGCTGCCTACGAGGCTCAGAAGGGTAAGAACAAGGTAGGTACGACGGGTAAGGGTATTGGTCCGACCTATACTGATAAGGTCAGCCGTACGGGCCTGCGTGTAGGTGACATCCTTGATAACTTTGAGGAGAAGTATGCTGCTGCCAAGGCTCGTCATGAGGCTATTCTGAAGTCATTGAACTTTGAGTACGACATTACTGAGGTTGAGAAGAAGTGGTTGGAGGGTATTGAGTACCTGCGCCAGTTCCCCATTGTCGATTCTGAACACGAGATCAACCAGATTCTGCGTTCAGGCAAGAGCGTTCTCTGCGAAGGCGCTCAGGGCACGATGCTGGATGTCGACTTTGGTAGCTATCCTTTCGTGACTTCTTCAAACACCATCTGCGCTGGTGCCTGCACTGGTCTGGGTATTGGTCCTAACAAGATTGGCGAGGTGTTCGGCATCATGAAGGCTTACTGCACACGTGTTGGTGCAGGTCCTTTCCCCACAGAGCTCTTTGACGAGACGGGCAAGCTGATTCGTGACCTTGGTCATGAGTATGGTGCTGTCACTGGTCGTGAGCGTCGTTGCGGATGGATAGACCTCGTAGCTTTACGCTATTCTATCATGGTGAATGGCGTTACTCAGTTGATTATGATGAAGAGCGATGTGCTCGACGGCTTTGATACTATCAAGGCTTGTACGTCTTACAAAGTCAATGGTGTTGAGACACGCGACTTCCCATACGACATTGAGAAGGGTATTGAGCCCGTCTACAAGGAGTTACCCGGTTGGAAAACTGATATGACTCAGTTCACTGACGAGAGCCAGTTCCCCAAGGAGTTCTCTGACTACATCAAATTCTTGGAGAAAGAATTGGAGACACCCATTAAGATTATCTCTATCGGTCCTGACCGTGCTCAAACAATCGTACGCAAATAATGGCACAGAAACCAAGTATACCTAAGGGAACGCGCGACTTTGGCCCTGTAGAGATGGCCAAGCGCAACTATATCTTCAATACCATCCGTAGTGTCTATGAGCTCTACGGATTCCAGCAGATTGAGACACCTGCCCAGGAAACCCTACAGACCCTAATGGGTAAGTATGGCGAGGAGGGTGACAAACTGCTCTTTAAGATTCTGAACTCAGGAGATTATCTCTCGAAGATTGGGGATAGCGAACTGACGGAGCGTAACACGTTGCGTCTGGCTTCTAAGATCTGTGAGAAAGGCCTGCGCTACGACCTCACTGTACCCTTCGCCCGCTATGTGGTGATGCATCGTGAGGAGCTGCAGTTGCCTTTCAAGCGCTATCAGGTACAGCCAGTCTGGCGTGCAGACCGTCCTCAGAAAGGTCGCTATCGTGAGTTCTATCAGTTTGATGGCGATGTCGTTGGTTCTGACTCGTTGCTCAACGAGGTGGAACTGATGCAGATTGTAGATACTGTATTCACCCGCTTTGGCGTTCGTGTTCAGATTAAGATTAACAACCGCAAGATTCTGACGGGTATTGCTGAGGTTATTGGTGCTGCCGACAAGATTGTTGACATTACCGTGGCCATCGACAAACTCGACAAGATTGGTATTGACAACGTTAATCAGGAACTCCGTGAGGATGGTCTTAGCGAGGAGCAGATTGAGAAGCTGCGACCCATCATCATGCTGGAAGGCACCAACGAGGAAAAGCTGAACACCATTGCTGAAGTCTTGAAAGACAGCGAGATAGGTCTGAAAGGCGTCGAGGAACTTCGTTATATCCTGAATATGTTGAATGGTAGTGCGGAAGCAAACTCTACACTCTACACTCTACACTCTACACTTAACAACGAGCTTCAGCTCGACCTCACCTTGGCTCGTGGTTTGAGCTACTATACGGGTGCCATCTTTGAGGTGAAGGCCATTGATACACCGATGGGCTCTATCTCTGGTGGTGGTCGTTACGACAACCTGACTGGCATCTTCGGTATGCCGGGTCTGTCTGGTGTTGGCATCTCGTTTGGCGTGGACCGCATCTATGATGTGCTCAATGCCCTCGACCTCTATCCTAAGGATTCACTGAACACGACACAGGTGCTCTTTATCAATTTTGGTGAGCAAGAGACGGCTTACTGCTTGCCTATTATTAATAAGGTACGCGAGAACGGCATTCGTGCGGAGATTTATCCTGACGCAACGAAGATGAAGAAGCAGATGTCGTATGCCAATGCTAAGCAGATTCCTTTTGTCGTCTTGGCTGGTGAGAGCGAGATGGCAGCCCAAAAGGTAACGCTGAAGAATATGGAGACGGGTGAGCAGATGCTTGTTTCGCAGGAGGAGCTCATTGCAAAGTTGTCGTAGAAACAAACAACAAAACAAACTATGAAGAAACTATTGATAGCAGCGGTGACGTTGCTGATGTTGACGGCTGCCACGCCTGTTAAGAAGACTACTATCTTTGTCATTGGCGACTCTACTGCAGCCAACAAGGATTTGTCGAAGGGCAAGACGGAACGTGGCTGGGCCCAGATGTTGCAGATGTATTTCGACTCGACGATGATTCGCGTCGACAATCATGCTGTGAACGGACGTTCGTCAAAGTCGTTTATCAACGAGGGACGTTGGGACAAGGTGCTCTCGCTTATCAAGCCTGGCGACTACGTTGTTATCCAGTTTGGTCACAACGACGAGAAGCCCAAGGCTGATCGTCATACCGACCCAGGTTCGACGTTCGACTATAATCTGGCGAAGTTTGTGCGAGAGACGCGCGAAAAGGGCGGTATCCCTGTGCTCATGAACTGCGTGGTGCGTCGCAATTTCTTTGTGCAGGTACCTGAGAACGATGACGACGAGAAGCTGCGTACGCAGACCTTCAAGGATGGTGTGAAGATGGTGGAGGGTGACACGCTCATCGATACCCACGGACTCTATCGTGTAGCACCTCGTGACGTTGCCCAGCGCATGAACTGCCACTTCGTCGACGCCAATCAGATTACCCATGACCTCGAACAAGGTCTTGGTACTGAGGCTTCGAAGAAGTTGCATATGTGGTATCGTCCTGGTGAAGAACCTACCGAACCGCAGGGTAAGCAAGACAATACCCACTATAACATCTATGGTGCTACCGTTGTTGCCAATCTGTTGGCTGATGCCCTTTGCGAGGAGATTCCTGTGTTATCGAAATATCGAACCAACGCTAAATCCTATAAGAGAAAACAGTAAATAGAGGTCCTAGAAGTCTCAGTAGAAAAATATTCCTGCAATTTTCTTGCAGGAATAATTTTTTCTTCGTATCTTTGCAAAAGTGAAATTATTAACTAACCAAACAAATACTGATTAATTATGAAGAAAAAGTTCATTTGCGCCGTTTGTGGATATATCTACGAAGGCGATGCAGCTCCCGAGAAGTGCCCCATCTGTAAGGCTCCTGCCTCTAAGTTCTCTGAATTGAAGGACGAGGGCGAGACAACCTATGCCACTGTTCACCGTATCGGCGATGGCAAACCCGAGGGTGTTTCACAGGAGATGATTGACGACCTGCGCAACCACTTCAATGGTGAGTGTGGCGAGGTAGGTATGTATCTGGCTATGGCCCGTCAGGCTGACCGCGAGGGTTATCCCGAGATTGCCGAGGCCTTCAAGCGCTACGCTTTCGAGGAGGCCGACCACGCCTCTCGTTTTGCTGAGCTGCTGGGTGAGGTCGTATGGGACACCAAGACCAATCTGGAGAAGCGTGCTGCTGCTGAGGCTGGTGCTTGTGAGGATAAGTTCCGTATTGCCAAGAACGCTAAGGCTGCAGGTTTCGATGCTATCCACGACACCGTTCACGAGATGGCTAAGGACGAGGCCCGTCATGGTGCTGGCTTTGCTGGTCTGCTGAAGCGCTATTTTGGCAAGTAAAGGCAATAAAATAGGAGAAAAGCCGTTTTATCTGTATATGATAAGACGGCTATTCTTCTTTATAATAACTGGTGTGTTGCTGGCATCGTGCAGCGATAACGACTCGTTCTCTGCAGATGCGAGTCGTCGGCTGACGTTCACCTGCGACACAGTACGTATGGATACGCTCTTTGCTCAGGTACCCTCGTCGACCTATTCCTTCTGGGTGCATAACCAGTCAGGTGATGGTCTACGCCTGCGTACCGTGCGTCTGGAGCGTGCCGGGCAGTCGGGTTTCCGTGCTAATGTTGACGGTACTTTCCTCAATCCCGTTGTCAACGACTTGGAGCTTCGTAAGGGCGACAGCCTGCGTGTCTTTGTCGAGGTTACGGCTGCAGAGAATACCTCGCCCGATCCACAATTGCTGGAGGATAACCTGCTGTTTACGTTAGAGAGTGGGGTGATGCAGAAGGTGAATTTGCGCACCTACAGCTGGAATGCTGAACAGTGGCACGATGTTGATATTACTGCCGACCGTACCATTGAGTCCTCTACACCTATCGTTGTTTATGGCGGTGTCAATGTTGCCGAGGGTGCTACGCTGACTATTAAGAATACGACACTCTACTTCCACGATGGTGCTGGCATTACCGTTGGTGGCACTCTAATTGCTGAGAATGTAACGTTTCGTGGCGACCGTCTGGACCATATGTTCGATTATCTGCCATATGACCGTATCAGTGGTCAGTGGAAAGGTATTACGGTGAAGGCAAAGGCTGGTGGTTGCGAGTTCACAGATTGTGTGATTCGTAATGCCATGGATGCATTGCACTGCGACTCCACCACTGTTGTGCTCACCAATACGATAGTTCATAACAGTAAAGGCTTTGGCTTGTGGGCTCACGATAGCGAGGTGGCTATCAGCAATTGTGTGCTCTCGAATGCCCTCAATGACTGTGTGGCACTCTTGGGTTGCCAGGCAACTATCGACCACACCACATTGCCTCAGTTCTATCCGTTGTCAGCCAATCGTGGCGCTGCCCTGCGTTTTGCCCCCTCTGACAAGAACCCCATTGAGCTGTTGTGCACCAACACGTTGGCTACAGGTTATGCTGACGATGTTGTAATGGGTGAGGTTGACGACGATTCAGACTACTATTTCGAGAATTGTCTGTTGCGAACCCTTGAAGTTGAGGATGCTGAACTTGTGAAAGATATCATCTGGGAAAAGAAGGACGATGAGATTCAGGGTACTAAGCACTTCCTGCTGGTTGATGGAGACAAATTGATTTATGATTTTCGACTGAAAGAGGAGTCGCCGGCCTACGAGAAGCATATTGGCTGGCAGTCTGCGGAACAATAATTTCGTTTCATTTTGTATAATTCGTGGTTTCTATGAAGAACATTTGCATATTTACGGGTGCACGACCCAATTTTATCAAGGTGGCACCACTCATTCGTGCCATCGAGTGTACAGACAACTGCACATACCATCTGGTCTATGCAGGTAGAGAGGACGATCCCACATTGGAGGCTTCACTGTTTGACGATTTGCAGATTTCTCGTCCTGATGTGTTCTTAGGTGTCGACTGCGAGAACCTTAATGAACTGACGGGGCGCGTGATGGCAGAGTTCGAGCGCTATCTGGAGCAGAACCCCACTGATACGGTCATTGTGGTCGATGACCTCGCCTCGACGATGGCTGCTGCTATCGTTACCAAGAAGCGTGGACTGCGTCTGGCACACCTCGTGGCAGGTACACGCTCGTTCGATATCTCTATGCCTAAGGAGATTAATCGCCTGGTGATTGACGGACTTAGTGACCTGCTGTTTACTGCAGGCGTAGGCTCCAGCAGCATTGCCACCCGTGAAGGTGCTGAAAACCACAAGATTTATATGGTGGGTAACATCTTGATGGATACCTTGCGCTATAACCACGGCCGTTGGACGCGTCCAGCTTGTCTTGATGGTATCCAAGATGGTGAATACCTTGTCTTCACCATCAATCGCAAGGCCCTGCTAGCCAATGAGGATAATCTCCGACAGATGCTTCAGACTATCACCGATGTTGCAGGCTCTCTGCCCGTTATCGCTCCCCTCCGTGGTCGTGCCTGCGATGTGATATCCTCGTTCCACCTTCCATCTTCCACCATCCGTCTGACATCTTCTCTTGGCTATCTTGACTTTGGTTATCTCACTGCTCATGCCAAGGGCATTATCACCGATTCTGGCAATGTTGCTGAGGAGGCTACCTTCAATCAGGTTCCCTGCATTACGCTCAACTCCTATACAGAGCATATCGAGACTGTCAAGCAGGGCACCAACGTTCTTGTAGGCGAGGATGCTGGCCGACTACGCGAAGAACTGCAGCGTATGGTCGGTGGACAGTGGAAAACATCCTCCTTGCCCGACCGTTGGGATGGTCGCACAGCTGAGCGCATCGTTCAGATACTATGTAACTAAAAGAAAATGATGGACTTCACAATTGCGAAGTCCCTCACTCTTTAGTTGTCTACCTTGTTGGTGGAAAACCGAAACCTTGGGGCTGTGGGGCTCTCTCTGGTGTACCAAAGAAAGAAGCCTCAGCGTCCTTATCGTCGAGTTTGAATACCATGAAGTTGGGATTCTTCTCTGTGCAGGGTGCCCACTTGCCGCCCTTAGGTCCGTTGGGGTCGCCACCAAACTGTGCAATGTTCTTCTTGATCCACTTTAGCGCCTCAATCTGATCGAGAATACCGTAGTTTCCTGACACTTGATGTGGGCTTTCGGCCGATAGGGCAGGGTGGACGAGGAATCCGAAGACGCCCAGACGGTAGTTGATAGAGACGAGCACTACATCCTTGGCGCCCCATTCCTGTCCGTCGAACTCAGGCTCAGAGCCCCAGCCCTCACGGAAACCGCCCCCATGAATCCACAGGGCCACGGGCAGTTTCTTGTTGACCTGGCCAGGAGCCTTCGTCCAAACGTTAAGGTATAGGCAGTCTTCGCTATAGGGAGCCTCCTTGCCGTAGCCCCATTCTGTGAAGTAGCCGCCATTAGCAGAAGAGATAAGAGTAGTTTTTTCATACTTGTCGTTGATAAGTTAGTTAGCTGATGCAAAGGTACATCTTTTTTATGAATGTAGCACACAAAAACCAAAAATGTTACGAAAAAATTGCGAAATAGGAGATTTGCGGATAAGAAATCATTTTATTCTATAATTGTTTGGCGGTTTGATGGTTTATTTGTATCTTTGCGGCAGAATAATATATAGAATAAGACATGTACTTACCTCCTTTCCGCCTCACACCAGAGATGCTGCGCTTGGTCTCTGAGATCGCTTCGCAAGCAGGAATACTGCGTGCGCTTGATGAAATCGATGGTTTTTCGATGAAACGGGACGAAAATGCATCGGATTCTGCTCCTTCTATACCTGAAAGTGCTGATGGTACTGCGTTTATTACCTATATCTTGCATACTTTGCAGGAAACCATTTGCCAGGAGGTAGAACAAAAAATACAGAATAAAATAGAATGGGAAGTAAGGAATAAAATAGAGAGCAAAGTAAAGGATAAAAAGGAAGAACAAAAGCTTTCGAAAGTAGAGGATAAAAATGTTAAAACAGTAGAGAATAAGACATCATCTCTACGTTTAAGTGGCTCAGAACAGCGTATTGTGTCGCTTTTGGCCAACGATTCGCACTTAACTATTGCTGATTTGAGTCAAAAATCCCATCTTTCTGAGGCTGGAATCAACAAAATTTTGGCTTCTCTGCGCAAGAAGGGCGTACTGGAACGTGTAGGTGCCAATAAGAATGGTTATTGGGTTGTAAAGTAAAACATAAAGCTAATAAATACAACTCGTTGGAGTGTAATGAGTTATATTGTGTAGATAAAATCGTTTTCTGTCATTCTTCGTACTGCGTCTGATCGTTGATACCAGCCAGATTGAATGCCTCGCGACGCTCTACGCATGTGCCACATTTGCCGCAGTGTTTCTCGCCACCCTTGTAGCACGACCATGTCTTAGAGTAATCTATGCCCAGCGCCTTGCCGCGACGGGCAATATCTGCCTTGGTGATGTTGGTGTACGGCGAGCGTAGGTGTATGTTGACGTAGGTACCTGCACAGGCTGCCTGGTCGAAGGCATCGACAAACTCTGGTCGGCAGTCAGGGTAGATGGTGTGGTCGCCCCCGTGGTTAGCCATCATAACATATTTCAAGCCATTGCTCTCTGCGATACCTACGGCAATAGACAGCATAATGCCATTTCTGAAGGGAACGACGGTCGATTTCATGTTGTTGTCAGCATAGTGGCCCTCGGGAATTTCTTCGCCGCCTTCCAGCAACGAACTGACGAAATACTTCGTCATAAAGTCAAGAGGAATGGTAATGTGTTTGATTCCCAGTTGGTTGCAGTGCCATTGGGCAAACGGAATCTCCTTTTTGTTGTGCTTGGAACCATAGTCGAACGAGATGGCCAGGGCGATGCGCTCCTGTTCGTCATATAACAAGGTGACACTGTCTACGCCACCGCTTAATATCAATACAGAGTCTTTCATATTATCCAAATAGTGCTCTAAGTGCTTCCTCGACCTTGCGGACAGGAACCAGTTCGATGTTAAACTTCTTGCGGTTCAGTCCGCTGAGGTTGTATTTCGGTATGATGATATGCTGGAATCCTAATTTCTCGGCCTCGCTGATGCGCTGTTCGATACGAGCTACGGGGCGCACCTCGCCAGAGAGTCCTACCTCGCCAGCCATGCACCAGCCTTCTTCAATGGGAGTATCGACGTTGCTCGACAGTACTGCAGCAATAACAGAGAGGTCCATTGCCATATCAGTAACACGCAGTCCGCCAGCAATATTCAGGAAGACGTCTTTCTGCATTAGCTTGAAACCCACGCGCTTCTCTAAGACGGCCAGCAACATGTTCAGGCGGCGCTGGTCAAAGCCTGTGGCTGAACGTTGTGGCGTGCCATAGGCGGCAGAAGATACCAGTGCCTGCGTTTCTACCAGGAACGGGCGTACGCCTTCAATGGCGCTGCTGATGGCTACACCACTGAGTCCGTCGTGGTCTTCTGTAAGCAACAGTTCTGAGGGGTTGCTGACCTGTCTCAGTCCTGTCTGTTGCATTTCGTAAATGCCCAGTTCCGACGTGCTTCCAAAGCGATTCTTAATGCTTCGCAGAATGCGGTACATGTAGTGCTGGTCGCCCTCAAACTGGATGACGGTATCGACGATATGCTCAAGGATCTTTGGGCCTGCCAACGTACCCTCCTTGGTGATGTGGCCAATCAGGATGACGGGTACGCCGCTGGTCTTGGCAAAGCGGAGTAGGGCGGAGGCGCACTCGCGAACCTGGGCGATGGAACCGGCGCTCGACTCTACATCTTCTGTGGAAATGGTCTGTATGGAGTCTACTACCACCACCTCCGGTTGTACCTCTTTGATATGCTCGAAGATGGCTTCCAGCGAGTTCTCGCAGAGCAGCAAGAAATTGTTGTCAGTGGTGGAACCGCTGACCGCTAATCTTTCTGCACGCATCTTCAACTGGTGGGCACTCTCCTCACCGCTGACGTATAATACCTTCTTGTCTGTCAGCTGGAGCATGGTTTGCAGCGACAGTGTCGACTTGCCGATGCCAGGTTCACCACCTAGTAGTACGATGCTGCCAGGCACCAGTCCGCCGCCTAGTACGCGGTTCAACTCCGCATCGTGCATGTCAATGCGTGGGTCGTCGTGCGACGAGATGTCCTTCAGTCGCAGCACTTTGCCAGTAGCCAACGCGGAAGACTGTGCGGAAGTTCCTTTGTTCAGGCCCTTTCTGGTCTCTCCTAGTTTAGGAGAAGAACTGGCCACTTTGATTTCCTTGAACGTATTCCATTGGCCGCAGGCAGGACATTTGCCTATCCATTTGGCTGACTCCTGTCCGCAGTTGTCGCAGACGTACATGATTTTATCCTTTGCCATATTGCTTGCAAAGGTACAAAATTAATTCATAATTCTTTGCAAGCAAAGCGATATTTTGTCGATGACATAATGCATAATTCATAATTATTTCGTAATTTTGCAGGCAATATGAAGAAATTGATACTTGTTATAGTTGTTTTGCTGATGATAGCGGCCTGCGGACAGTCGTATGAGGAGACGAAACGTATCACGCGAGAACAACGTCGTGAGGCTATGCGTAAGGACTCGGCGGCGCTAAAGGTTGCCGTAATGCCTACGCTGGACTGTCTGCCCTTGTATGTGGCGCAATATTATCAACTCTTTGATACCCTGAATGGCGGTGTTAGGCTGAAGTTCTACAATGCTCAGATGGACTGCGATACTGCTATACTGCGCGGCAGGGTAGAGGGTGTGATTACTGACTTGGTGCGTGCCAAGCGTATGGAGAAGCAAGGCCTGAAGATGCGCTATGTGGCAGCTACCAATGCCTACTGGCAACTGGTAACCAACCGCAATGCCCGTATCCGCCAACTGAGACAGTTGGATGATAAGATGGTGGCAATGACGCGTTTTTCGGCTACTGATTTGTTGACAGACCGTGCTCGCGACTCGGTGAAGTTGGCTCCTAATCAGGTGTTTAAGGTTCAGATTAACGACCTGAATGTCCGAGTGCAGATGTTGCAGAACAATGAGATTGATGCACTGTGGTTGCCAGAGCCCCAGGCTACACAGGCTCGTCTGATGAAGAATCCTGTTATCATGGACTCTCGTTCTGTGAAGCTTCAGTTGGGTGTGCTTGCTTTTCGTGAGCAGGAGATGAGGCGTCAGGCTCGTGGTAAGCAATTGGCGTTGTTCACACAAGCGTATAATCAGTCTTGTGATTCTATAAGTAAATATGGAATAGCTTATTATAGAGATTTGCTTATTGAACACTGCAAAGTAAAATCGCAACTCATCGACTCGATACCACAGGATATTCGATATGCTCATGCCCATGGTCCGCGTCAGCAGGATGTTGCCTATGTAGAGCAGTGGCTACAGAAAATTGATACACTAAAGACAAATGCGCGCAATGGCAACAAATGAGAGTCTGAAACTGGTTGATGAAGCCCTGCAGGCTGGTAACTGCGGTTGGGCTATCCGCAATATGGAGAACTATCTGGCAGCATGGCCAGAACAGCATACCTCCGAGAAATTGGCTGAGGTGCGTGAGGATTACAGCCGCATGGAGGACTACTGGCTTCATGGCGGTGAGGATCCGCAGCGTGCAGACCTTTATCAACGACTACTGCAACGGATGTATGTGCTTTATGCCAATGTAGTTCACTATCACCGCATGAAGGCTTCGCCCTATCAGAACAGCCTCTATACCCGTGTGCGTCAAGGGCAGCGCAACTGGTCGTTGGCGGCTATTCGTCAGGAGATGGAGGGTTTCGTCAGCAATGTCGCCATGCTGCAGTTGGAGCCAGACGATAAACGGAAGGCTAAGAGTGTGGCTCTATATAAAGACCACCAGCAGCAGATGAACCAACTCTTCGAATATGTGTTGACGTCCCGTCAGTGGTCTGATGGCGTGGGAGATAAGTTCGTCGAGATGTTGACATCGCCGACAATAGATACTATTGATCAGCAACTGCTGATTGCCGCTGTCATGCTGTCGTTGCTCAACCAGTTTGATATGGCTAAGTTCCGTACGCTGACAGAGGTCTACCGGCTGTCGCAGGACGAGGCTGTACGCCAGCGTGCACTGGTGGGGTGGGTATTGTCGGCTTCGGAAACCTATCGGAAAGTATATCCGGAGCAGCGTGAACTGCTGCTGAAACTGTTACAGTCTGAACAGGTGTGCCAAGAACTCACCGAACTGCAGATACAACTCATCTATTGTCTGAACGAGGAGAAAGACAGCCGTACCATCCAGAAGGAGATTATGCCTGATCTGTTGAAGAGTTCGTCCAAGATGATGGCGAATGATATAGAAACAGAAGAAGAGCGATTGGAGGAGGTGCTCCATCCTGAAGTCTCGGAGGAACGTATGGAACATTTGGAGAATTCTATGCGCCGGATGCAAGATATGCAGAAAGAGGGTGTTGATGTGTTCTATCATGGCTTCTCCCAGATTAAACGCTATCCTTTCTTCTATGACATCAGCAACTGGTTGGTACCGTTTTATGCACAGCATCCTGATATTGCGCAGTTTATGACCAATTCCAAGAATCTCTATCTCCTGAACAAGGTTTTTGCGGCCAATGTATTCTGTAACAGCGACAAGTATTCTTTTGTCGTCGCCATTCACGATGTGATAAATCAGTTGCCTCAGCAGGTGCGCGAGATGCTTCAGCGTGGCGAATTCTCTGCAGATGAGTTGGGAGAGTCCATTGAACCTTCTGTGGCCTTAGAGCGCCGCCTCTATCTGATGGATATCTACCGTTTCTTCCGTCTATACCCTCATCGTGCGGAACTAGCGAACCCTTTCGATGTCACCGCAGACGAGATGGGGGGCTGTGATTTCTTCTCGCTTTCATTGTTGAGTGATACGCCTATAGAGAAATATAAGGTGCAGATTGTGCGACAGTTGAAGAAGCACCAGATGAATCGTGCTGCCCAGCGTTTGCTACAGACCTTTGCGGCATCTTGCCGTGATATGCAGTATTACCTGTGGACACAAGACTACGACCATGCTTTGCAACTCAATCCGCGACATGAGAGAGCTTTGTTGGGTAAAGGGCGTCAACTCTACGATCAAGGTCGTTATGAGGAGGCGCTAACGTGGTTTGAACAACTGACGGATTATTATCCGGAGAAGACTAGCAACCAATTGTATGTTGCTATTTGTCTGGTGCAGTTGGAACGTTATGAGGAAGCGCTGAAACCACTTTATCGTCTGAACTATGAACAGCCCGACAATAATGCAGTGAATCGTGTGTTGGCATGGACACTGACTTGTCAGGGTAAGTTGGAACAGGCGGCTAATATTTATGAGCAGTTGGTTGGTCGTGAACAACAGAAAGACGACGATCTGAAGAATTATGGCTACTGCCTGTGGTTACAAGGGCGGGTTGGTCGTGCGTCAGAATTGTTCCGTCAGTATAGTCAACGATATCAGCAGAATACGGTTCTTCAAGCAGACTTTTTCGATATTGATTGGCTGAAGAAACGTGGAATTAACGATGTGGAAATCAATATGATGCTATCTCTTGTTTAAAGGAATGGCTGAAGCAGGTGGGCGAACCATCCACGGAACTTCTCCCATCCTGTTCGGATCTCGTCCCAAGACTCTTCCGTCATCTGGAAGCTTTGCTGTTTGTCGCGCCAGAACATGTCGTCAAGCTCACGGGTAGTCCGCTTGTCTACGATAACAGCGTTTTCCTCAAAGTCACATTTCAGGCTGCGTGCATCCAGGTTGGTGCTGCCAACGGTGCAGTACTGTCCGTCGACCATCATAATCTTGGAATGGTGGAAACCTGGCATGTACAGCCAGACAATAGCGCCACGCTTCATTAATTTGTGAGCCTGATACAAGGCACAGTCGGGTGTTAGGGGAATGTCACTCTTTGCTGACAGCATAATCTCTACCTTTACACCACGTCGGAGCGCTCGTGTCAGGGCTTTCGTAACTGATGGTATTAGCGTGAAGTAGGGATTAATGATGTGTATAGAGTCTTCAGCCTGGTCGATGGCATTGATATAGAAGGTGCGCATAATCTTAGGTGTTATGCCTGGTTCACGATTGATGATACCTATCATTTTGTTGCCATGTGTGCTAGTTGTATCAGGTTTCAGTCCTTCGAAACGGGTCAGCGTACCACCATTGTAGTATTTCATTCCCCCAACGTTTTGCCCTGTCGTGCGGTTCCATATCCTGAGGAAGATGCTTTGCAAATCGTTGACGGCGTCACCCTCTATGCGGCAGTGCATGTCACGCCATTCACCAACCTGTTCCGTTCCTTTTATGTAATAGTCGGCAACATTCATGCCTCCCGTATAGGCAATCTTACCGTCGATGACCACAATTTTGCGATGGTCACGACCATAGATGTGGTTCACCCATGGGAAACGAATAGGACTGTATTCCACAATCTCTATGCCGGCCTCGCGCAAGGGCTTCAGATGGCGTTTCTTCAGAGGTTGGTTGTTGGAATCGTTGCCGAAGCCGTCGAACATGGCACGTACCTCAACACCCTCCTTGCACTTTTCGCGCAGCAAGTCGAACAGCAGGAATGCTATCGAGTCGTTACGGAAGTTGAAGTATTCCAGATGGATGCTGCTCTTGGCCTGACGGATGGCCTGAAACATGTCGTCAAATTTCTCCTGACCTGACATCAGTAGGGTGACGCTATTGTTATCCGTAAAACGGATTCCGTTTTGACGTAATGTGTAAACAATCACAGAATCGCTAATCTGCGCAGAGCATGTCATGCTCATTGCAAAGGTCAGTGTTGCAAGTATATGTCTTAGTGTCATGAGCGTTTATTCTTTAGTCGGTATTCCAAGGGGGGCATACCGTACTTTTCCTTGAAGATATTGCTGAAGTTCTCGGCCGTCATGAAACCTACGTTCAATGCCAACTCGTTCAAGTTGATATTTGTGTTGATGAGTAGCGTACAAGCGTGTTTCAGGCGTATCTCACGGACTATCTCAGCAGGTGTCTTGGTGGTGATGGCGCGAATCTTGTGGAAGAATGGCACGCGTCCCATTCCCATAGCAGAAGCCATGTCCTCCAGACTGATCTGTCCACGACTCATATTCTGTAGGACAAACTGCTCAACATTGCGCATCAGCTGCTGATCCATGATGTTGCTCATAGAGTAGTCGCCAATGGTCTTGTCGTTATAGTACTTAGCCAGCATGTCGGGCTGTTCAGGAGCAACCACAGTCTCAGGTGCCTCCTGCTCTTCTTGGCTGGTGGGAGCCTCCTGTTTTTCTTGTTTGTCGGAGATGCTCATCTTGCTGAGGTCCTCGAAACTCATGGTGGCAGTAGTCATACTAGCGTTCTGGCCCTCCAACATACGTGTCTCCTTACCCTCAATGACGTTCTGGTTAATCTCAATGGGAGCAAGACCCATTACCTTATTAAAGCGCATGACGGCTTCCTGGACGTTGAACGGTTTGGCAAGGTAGTCGTCGGCAGCCAGTGTAATATTCTGGTCGCCCATGGTCTCCTGCGTCAGCACGGTGTCGGTCATCAGCACAAACTTGGTTCTACTCCTATTGTGGCTTGACTTGAATTGATTGCATAGCTCACTACCCGTAATGCTGTCGCCCATATTGTGCTTGCAGACGATAAGGTCTGCTTTCAATGTTTCAATGTCGGGGAGAGCATCCTTGATATTGTCATAGACGTGGAAGTCGTAGATTTCACACAGGTGAGCTTTCATGAAGTGCAGGAATTCGCGGTTGTTATCGATGAATACCACACAGAACTTCTGTGTCTGTCCCTCAACGCGTATGGGCTTGATGTCAAGAGACAGCTGCTGTCCGGTGGTAACAGCCAATTCAATCTCGCCCTCTTCGTTCAGCTCCAGACGATCCTTGGCGGTAGACTCTGCTTTCTTCTCCGGATTCTCCAGAGTGCTCTGCATTTCAGAGATACGAGTGATGATCTGCAATAGCTGGAAATGCAGTGAGTTCAGCTGTTCACGACCTTCCAGTGTCTGTTCTTTCATAGACATGTCACCGATGATGGTGGTCATACGTGCCATGGGCTGGCGCAGCTCGTCGCTGGCAAGCTTGATTTCCTCACGCTGGCGCGTCAGTTCCTCAATAACGGTGTGGCGTTTCTTCCAGGCCTTTTTGTATTTCTTTATGCCATAACGCCAAATGACGACAATGATAATCAGAATGATAACGTAGAAAGTCAGCATCCACCACGACAGCCACCAAGGACGGTCAATGTGTATTTCAAGAATGCGCTCCTGGTTGCTGACAGCACCATCGGCACTCATAGCCTTGACGTGCAGTTTGAAATCACCGCTGCCCAGATGGTTGAAACGTACACCGTGGAGTAGGGCATCGCCGTTGCGCCAGTCGTTGTCCAGTCCTTCCATCCAGTACATGAACTGCAGACGCTCTCCTTGGTTGTAGTTGCCTGCGGCAAATTTGATGGTGATGGTGTTCTGACTATTGAGCAGTTCTATTTTGTTACTCTCGTTGAGGGCCTGTGGTAGGATGATGTTGCCATCGTAGTTGACGCCAGTTAGAATCTCCTGTTCACCGACAAACAGCTGGGTGAGCATGACGCGAGGCAGCGAAGCTTGCTCGTCTTTGGTGCTTTGACGTACCCAGTTGACACCAAATAGTCCACCAAACAGCACCTCTCCGTTCTTCTTGGTAAGGATAGAGCCCATATTGAACTCGTTGCTTTGCAGACCGTCATTGATGCTGTAGTTATAAAGACCGTAGTTGAAGGTCTCGTCCTCGTGGTTGCGCTGTACAACGATACGGCTGACGCCATTGCTGGTGGTAATCCAGATGCTGTGGTTCTTGTCTTCTGCAATACCGCAGATGGAGTTGTTGCACAGGCCATCCTTCTCTGTCAGCAGGCTGAGCTCGTCGTTGACTGGGTTCAGGATATTTATTCCCTCACGTGTACCAATCCATAGCAGTCCTCTGGAGTCTTCGTAAATCTGGGTGATATAGTTGTTTGTAAACGACTTCATATTGGAGAAGTTGCCAGTCAGCATAGTCTTCTCGCGGGTCGACAGGTTGAGCACTATCAGTCCCTCGGCGGTACCTATCAGCAGGTTGTTGTTGGTGCCATAGAACAGGGATGTGATGTTGTTGGTGTTCAGCATACCATTCTCCCTGGTATATGAGGAGAACGTGTTCATTCTGGGATTATACACCTGCAGGCCGCCATTGGTAGCTATCCAGAGGTTACCGGTCTTATCGCAGCTGAGGGCATTGATATGATCGTCAATGAGCGTCTTCAAACTGTCGCGGGCAGCAGAATAGAAGGTGCTGGTACCATTCTTGATGCGGGTAATACCATTCTGCTTGGAGCCTACCCACAAGCTACCATCTGGGGTTGTCGTCATGCAGGTCACCTTATGGCTGGCCAGTGGACCGTCATAGTCAATAATGCCCTTGTCACCAGTACCATACCATATCTTGCCGTTGTTGTCTTCTGCGATGGCGGTTATGTCACCGTTTAACAATGACTTGAATTTATAGATGTTGTCACCGTAGAAGGCCAGTCCAGACTTCTCTGTGCCAATCCATAGCAGGTCTGTGTCGTCAATATACACGCTTTGGATACCTATGATATCTTGTGTTAGTCCCTGTGCTTGGTTGTTGGCACCTCGTGGGGAAACTGGCTCCATTGCCAGTGTGTTCACGTTGGCGCGAATCAGTCCGTTGCGGTCGGTACCTATCCAGATATTGCCTTTGCGGTCGCCAGCCATACCGTTAACGCTGTGGTCGGTACTGTTACCCGTCATGCCTAACTGGTCGCCAATGGTAGTGTTCCATGTGTTGGTACTCTTTTTGTAAAGCATTAGTGTGCCTTGTCCGTAGAGCCAGATATTGTCCATCTGGTCTGCGAAAGCTTTCAGCGTTGCTGACTTGCGCAGTTGCTGCTGGGCAACGAAGTCTGTCTTCCAGACGGTATGCTGTTGGTGCATGACGTCGCAGCATACGATGCGCCCGTCCTCATAGACAATCAGCGCACCGTCGCGGCATTCGCTGATAGAGGTAATCACGCCTTGCGGTACACCATGTGAGTCGTCGGTATAACCGAATTCATAGAGCAGCTGCTGTTGCATGTTGTAGGCCACAACACCCTTGTTGGGGATGGCGGCCCAGAAGTTTTTGTGGCTGTCGATATATACCACGTTGGGTGTTCCTTCTATTCCCATGCGACCATAAACCTGCTTCATGTCGCGCTCGAAGTTCTCGCCCTGTGGATGATAGACGCAGAAGCCTGCTGCCGTCTCCACCCATAGCGTTCCCTCAAGTGTCTCTTGGATGCTGATGATGTAGCTGTCGGGCAGTGATGAACCGTCTTGAGAGTTGCATTGGAAGTTGTGGAATGTATAGCCGTCGTAACGATAAAGACCGGCGGGTGTTCCCAACCAAATGTATCCACGTGAATCTTTAAGGATACAGTTTATCTGACTGATAGTTAATCCGTTATGGGCGTCGAGAGTCTTAAATAAGTAGACGCCGGCAGCAGCCATCGGCAACGCCAGCATGAGGATTATGAGTAGTCTTTTCAGTATCTTCATATACCTTATATATATTATAGTACGCACGCGTAGCGGTCGACAATACCCATGAGATGGTTGTCGCTGTCCACTACCAGCACGTTATGTATTTTATGTTTGTTCATCATTTTCTGGATATCCGAAATCTTAGCCTGCGGGCCAACCGTTTTTGGAGTACGCGTCATAATATCCTCCACGGTGTGGTTGAAGAACTCGGCCTGCCACTTCTCCATGGCACGACGAATGTCGCCGTCAGTGATAAGACCGGCAATCTTGCCGTCTTCGATGGCTACGCCCAGTCCTAGCTTGCCTTTGCTGACATTGATAATAGCCTTGCCCAGATGCATGTCGGCAGAGAGTACAGGCAGGTTTTCTGTTATCATCACGTCCTGAGCAGTGGTCAGCAGACGCTTGCCGAGTTCGCCGCCTGGATGGAACTGTGCGAAATCCTGTGGACGGAAGTGGCGCTTTTCCATCAGTGCAATGGCTAGTGCGTCGCCCATTGCCAGTGTGGCGGTAGTACTGCTGGTCGGTGCCAGATTCAGCGGACAGGCTTCTTTCCCTACGCTGACATTCAGGTGATAGGTGGAGTATTTGGCTAACAGCGACTGTGGGTTACCGCTCATACCGATAATAGGTATCTGCATGTGCAGCACCATGGGGATGAAGCGCAACAGTTCGTCGGTCTGGCCGGAGTTAGAGATAGCTACCACCACGTCGCCCTGTGACATCACACCTAGATCGCCGTGATAGACATCTAGCGGGTTGATGAAGAACGATGGTGTTCCTGTCGAGGCTAGTGTAGCGGCAATTTTGGCTCCAATGTGTCCGCTCTTTCCGACACCGGTTACGATAACCTTGCCCTTGCAGTCCATAATCAGGTCTACTGCACGGTCAAAGTCTTCGTCCATCTTCGGTATCAGGTCTATAATGGCCTGTGCCTCATCCTTCAGACATTGTATAGCAATCTCTCTGCTTGTCATTACTTTTCAATTTTCACTATTCACTTTTCACTAGCTTTACGACTAAATCGTAAAGCGCATCCAGTTCCAGCATGTTGGCGGCATCGCTGAGACCTTGATCTGGGGTGGGGTGCACTTCGAAGAAGAATCCTGTAGCGCCAAAAGCCTTGGCGGCCATTGCCATCTGGGGCACGAAGCGGCGGTCGCCGCCTGTCTTCCCGTCTGCACCGCCGGGGCGTTGTACGCTGTGTGTGCAGTCCATGATGACTGTATCGGTAATCTCCAGCATATCGGGAATATTGCGGAAGTCCACCACCAGATTGTTATAACCCATCATGTTGCCACGCTCTGTGAGCCAAACCTCCTTGGCACCGCCGTCACGGGCTTTCTCTACAGGGTATTTCATGTCGTGGCCACTCAGGAACTGGGCTTTCTTGATGTTGACCGTCTTGCCCGTCTTGGCGGCTGCCAGCAGCAGGTCGGTCTGGCGACAGAGAAAGGCGGGAATCTGTAGCACGTCACACACCTGTCCAACAGGTTCAGCCTGCCAAGCTTCGTGGATGTCGGTCAGTATGCGCAGACCATATTTAGACTTCACGTCGCTCAACATTTGCAGTCCTTTGTCAATGCCCGGTCCGCGGAACGAATGCACCGAGGTACGGTTCGCCTTGTCAAACGATGCCTTAAATATGATGTCAGTACCCAGTTTCTTATTGATTTCCAATAACTTGGCAGCCACCGTGTCCAACAACTCGGCGGATTCAATTACGCATGGGCCAGCAATAAATGTCTTTTTCATGCCTCTTGTGCTTACATAATACCTTGCAAAGGTACGAAGAAGTTATAAGAAAACCAAATTTTTTGGCGTTTTTCCCCCGAATGCATGACTTTAATCAATTTTTTAGTTAAATATGCAATTTATTTGGGAAAATTTGATGCGTTGTAAAGTTTTTCTGTTTAACTTTGCAGCGTCATAACAAAAAAATCGTTAAGACAACTAAAAAGAAGAAAGAAAACAATTAATTCATTAATCTATTAAAAAAGTAAAATTATGAAGAAGATGATGATGATGCTGGCAGCTGTCGCTGTTTTTGCAACTGCTAATGCTCAGAATGCTCAGGAAGAAAAATGGTATGGTTCTAAGGAAGGCGGTTTCGCTATTACTTTCAACGCTAACCCTGTTTTGAACTATGTTGGTAACATGTTCAATGGAAATACAAACAACTCACTTGCTCCTTTTGAGGGTCTTGACAGTGACAATCTGTTCGGTGGTACAACTATTACTGGTAAGTATTTCCTGAAGGATGATCTGGCTCTCGTTGTAGGTTTCGGTTTCAATAACAAGTACAATGTAACGAACAACTACGATAACACATCTGATGATATCGAACTGGTTAGATCTTTCGACCGTGCTACTACCACAGCTTTCCAGTTTAAGGGCGGTCTTGAGTATCGTTTGTTCCCAGGAGAGCGTCTGCAGCCCATCTTCGGTGTTGACCTGTTGTACGTTCACACGAACAATTGGAACTACACTAAGGTTACTGATGGTGACAATGACGGTGATTATACTTATGCTGGTGCTCCTACCAACAAACTGGGTCTTATGGTGAATGTTGGTGTTGAGTATTTCATCATTCCTCAGATTTCTTTGGGTGCTAACCTCGACTTTGGTGTTGCAAAGACATGGGCTTGGACTTCAAGAGACAACAAACCCGAGGGTGAGGGCGCTGCCAAGAACTATTCTCGCATTAATACCAAGAACACCGCTCTTCAGACCGGCAACTATGGTGCTAATGTTTCTCTGAACTTCTACTTCTAATTCGGAGAGATTTTATGACTTTAATCAATTTTTTAGTTAAAAATGCAATTTTTTAGAAAAATTTGATACGTCGTATAGTTTTTTTTTCTTATCTTTGCAGCGTCAAAACAAAAAAATCGTTAAGACAATTAAAAAGAAAGAACGCATTTTATTCATTAATCTATTAAAAAATTTAAATTATGAAGAAGATTATGATGACTCTGGCTGCAGTCGCAGTAGCAGCTACAATGAACGCACAGGTTTATGTTGGTGGTGCTCTTGGTCTTGGTTTCGAGAACAAGCTGACTGACGTCGATGGTAATGATGCAACTGGTATGACTTTCCAGATTAAGCCTGAGCTCGGTTACAACCTTGACGAGAAGTCTTCTGTTGGTATTGTTCTCGGTTTCGGTGTTACGAACAATACTAATGAGATGCTTAACAGAAACGACACATTTGGTCAGGCTCTTGTTGGTGATCGCAAGACAGATAAGAGCGCTATCCAGTTCACAGTAGCTCCTTACTATCGTTACAAGTTCGTTCAGTTCGGCAATGTAGACCTCTTCATTGACGCTCAGGTAGGTTTTACTTATACTAAGTACGATGAGTGGAACAACACTACTTTCGGCGTAGGTGTTCGTCCAGGTGTTGCCTACAATGCTAACGACAAGATCAGTTTCGTTGCTAAGCTCGGTAATGGTCTCTTCTTCGAGTCTTCTAAGAACAAGGATCAGGATGCTAAGAGCAAGTTCGGTCTGAGCGCTAACACTCTGGCTCCCCTGGAGATTGGTATGTACTACAACTTCTAATTCGGAGAGTTTAGTTTAAAAAACAAATATTAATAATAAGGTGAGTCGCAAGGCTCACCTTATTTTTGTTATTGGCTATTTGATATTTGGATAATGTTGTATAATTATACGTTTCTATTTTAATAGGTCGAAAATTTTGTGATAAAGACTGACAGACTGACAAAACCCCGATGTGCAAAGGGATTGAGCGCATTTTGAAGACTGTCAAGACTGACAGAAGACTGACAAGATCTTAGCTCGTATTAGCTATTGAAATGATAAATTCTCTAGAGAATTTCTGTCATACACAACTGATAATCGCAAAATTCTCTAGAGAATTTCAGAAATTGTCTAGAGAAAGCTGTCAGTCTTCTGTCAGTCTTCTGTCAGTCTTGACAGTCTCTAAACTGACTGCAAACGCCCTGTACATCGGGGTTTTGTCAGTCTGTCAGTCTCTAACTGCTAATGACTAACTGCGAATATGCACATCTTGCTGTGGGAATGGGATTTCAATGTTGTTCTCGTTCAGGGTGTCGTAGATGGTGGTGAGCGCCTGGGCAGTGACGGCGCCACGCATCAGCGGCTCTGTCCAAACGAAGAGTTTGAAGTTGACGCTACTGTCGCCCAACTCCGTGACACGGGTAAAGACGTCTTTCGAGGGGTCTGTACCATCCATGTGAAGGTCGTTGATGGCGTCTTCTATCAGTCGCTTCACCTGTGCAATATTTGAGCCATAGGCCACGCCGAATGGGATCATCTGCAGCACGTAGCCGTGGTTGCGCGTCAGGTTCTTGTAGTTCTTCGAGAACAGCTGGGCATTCTGGAAGGTGATGACCTCGCCAGTCAGGGCCTCAATAACGGTTGATGTGTAGTTGATGCTGGACACGCGTCCTGTCGTATCGTCAATCTGTACAAGGTCGCCCACCTTAATGCGTCCAGTCATGAGTGAGATACCATAGTAGATGTTCTCGATGATGTCTTTCGAGGCGAAACCGATACCTGTTGACAAACCTCCGGTGATGACCAGTAACCACTCTGTAGAGACGTTGAGGATAGCCATTGATATGAGGAACCATAAGCCCCAAACCACTACTTGCAACACGTTTTTGCCCATTACCTCACGGCTTGCTGCCGTTTCGGGGTCTTTATCCTCGAAGTGCATGCGCATCAGCTGCAGGATGGTGCGGTTCAGATAGCTGAAGAAGAACCACAGCGTAACCACCATTGCCAGCGTCAGGATGCTCAGCTTCAGGTTCTGCATGTTCACAAAGTAGTATTTGAAATACTTCCAGCAAAGGTCGCTGAGGTTGAAGACGTCGGCAGCCCAATAGACGCTAATCATCACAGAGCAGACACCCATCACGGGTAGCAGTACCTCGTAGGCCAGATCGTAGCTCCATGTCTTAGTAATAGGGAGCTCACCAAAGTGGTGGCGTACGCCATAGAGCTTCAGATATTGGCTGACACAGGTGATGGTGAGGATGCACGTCAGCTGCATGATCCACCAGATGAGAATCTGTACGGCCAGCAGTGTGTAGCCTATCCACGAACAGCCTACGCTGATAAGGAATACAATTAGCGAGATATAGGTGTAGAACATATCCCAGCGGGGTACATTCTTGTTGTGGCGTCGTATCACACTCCACTGCCACAGCGCACAGATGAGTAGAATCGGCGGGAAGGTGATGTTGACCAATTCGTTAGGTATCAGGATGATACGTATCGCAATGACCAAGAAACCAACGAAAAGTAGGGGGGTGTAGATGCGGAAAGCACTCGTTATCTGATTGCCTGTCACACGCAGCAGCAAGGATATCAGGATGACGCCCAACAGCCATGCATACTCTACCAACAGGTTGGCTGCCATGATGAAGAAGTTCTGGTCGGTCAGCGCCAGCGTGATACCTAGGATCAGTGCGAAGGTGATGGTTGTCGTAGCCAGCGTAATGCAGGTGCGCTTCTTCATGAACTCCGCTGTGCGAAAGCGCTTGGGCACTACGAAACGGATGGCCAGGAAGTTGAGCAGCGAGGCAATGATGGCATAGAAAATGGTGGAGATGAGCAGACCGAAAATCCAACGGCTATCCCACTGCGAATGGGCGTTGGGACGGTATTTCTTCTCTACCGTTCGCTCCATGGTCCGCCAGTAGCGGTCCCAGCTCTTGATGATGGCGAAATAGCTGTCGCCACCGTTCTTGAAGATGTTGGTCTGTATGTCGTAATAGCGCTTCTGGGCATAGTCGTTCAAGTTGCTAAGGCGCTTCTCCGTCATGTCGTAGTAGCGGATGTAGTCTTGCAGGGTGGTACGGTTCTCCTCTAGTGAGTTGCGGATGTTGGTGGCCAGCGTCATACAGACGTTGCGGTCGGTTTTGCCCTTGTCATCCAGCAGGGTGACGGGCATCGACTTCAGCGAGGTGATGAGCGAGTCGTAGCGCGCTATCTCCGAGTCGGTCTTGTCCATGAACATCTTGAAGGGCAGCTGCTGGCGACGGAAGTCGTGATACTGCTCGGTAGCCTCATGGCAGGCGTAGGTCAGGTCGAAGACATAATCCAACTTCTGTGAGTAGAGCATCAGTGAGTTCTGGTTCGAGCGCTGCATGGTCTCCATCAGTCGCTGGCGCACCTGCTCGTTCTGCTTGCGGTTCATCTCAATCTGTTGCGACAGTTCACGGTGGTGCGTGGTCAGCTCGGTGCGCAGTATCTTCAACGTCTGTTGCAGGTCTTTCTCCTTTAGCACTGCCTGTGCACTCAAAGTAGTGAGCAGCACCAGCAAGATGGTCAATATTCTCTTCATTCTGCCTTCTTCTATTAATTTTCGTGCAAATTTAAAAAATAATTCGCAATTATGCATTATGAATTATGAATTATTTTGTAATTTTGTGGCAAAATCAAAAATACAGACCAATATGATACTCATTGCTGACAGCGGAAGCACCAAGACAGACTGGACGCTCCTGCACTCTACTAACCCGTTCTTGAAGAGCGAGGAAATCGCTACGTTCCGAACCCAAGGCATCACCCCCATCCATCAGACGGCAGGTGACATTCGCGATATCATTGAGCGCGAGCTGTTGCCTCAGCTGTCCAGTTTCCCTCGTGCCAAACTCATTCAGTCTGGCGTGCTGGAGAGCCCGTTGCTGCAGAACCTGCACCTCTTCTTCTATGGTAGTGGTTGTACGCCCGCGCACGTACCTATGATGATACAGCTGATGAATGAAGAGCTGTCGCCCAAGACCGTCGAGGTGCATAGCGACCTGATGGCTGCTGCCCGAGCACTGTGTGGTCACGAGGCTGGCATGGCGTGCATCCTTGGTACGGGTGCCAACAGCTGTCTGTATGATGGCGAAAACATTGTCCAGAACACGCCTGCCCTGGGTTATATCCTTGGTGACGAGGGCAGTGGCTCCGTACTGGGCCGCCTGTTCCTGAACGCTATCTTCAAGAATCCTGCGTTGGCCGATGTCCGTGACGAGTTCCTGAAGGTTAACAAGTGGGAACAGAAGGACATCATCCAGAAGGTGTATCGTGAACCCATGGTCAACCGCTGGCTGGCCTCCCTGTCGCCATTCATCATGGAGCATATTGGCAATCCTTATATCAAACAGTTGGTCATTGATAACTTCCGCGACTTTTTCCGTAAGAACATTGTGCCTTACAACCGTCCTGACCTGCCCGTGCACTTTGTGGGCTCTATGGCACACCACTATCAGGAGCAGCTGGAGGAGGCTGCCCATGCCGAGGGCTTCACGGTGGGCAATATCCTGCAGAGCCCTATCGAGGGTCTCGTTATTTACCACGGAGCACCTGCACAGATGGTATAATTATTACTAGAGCCCACTTTGATGAGTGGGCTCTATTATTATATTATAAAGGTATAGACTATTCAAAGTCGAACTTGGTCTTCTCCACACTGTAGCCGTAGATGGTCTTGAAGTCGTTCTTCATGGAGATGACGGTGTAGCCGTTCTCCCGCCATTTCGCCTCACGCTTGGCACCCTCTGCCAGGTCGGCGTGGTCGCGCTCATCGTCGTCGGCAACGAGCATGAAGGTGGCCGTGCGGTATTGCTTGTTGCTCAGACAGTAGTTGTGCATGGCCTGGTCGCCACTGCTGTTGCCAAACGACAGCACGGGAATCTTGCCAATCTCCTGACTGATCTGTCTCACCTTGTTCGTCTTCAGGTTCTTGATGATGAGGCTGTCCGTGCGCACCAGATACTCCTCCTTACCCATGGTGTAGTCCACACCCACATTCTCACCCTGTTTGTTAGAGCTCAGACACACGTCCATGCCAATCACCCTGTTGGGTTCAATGCCTATCGACTCCACCAGTGCACGACAGATGAAGCGGTCTGAACCAGACACCACATAATAGGTGAATCCGTTGGCCTTCAGGTAGTTGAACACCTCCAGCATGGGCTTGTAGAAGCTCTCGCCATAGGTCATTCCCTTGAAGCCGTTGGCAGGCTTCTTGGCGTAGTTCAATACGTAGTCATGAAACTCAGCGATGGTCATGCCGGCATAGGCCTTCGCTGCCGCACGGGCGTGAACCATGTCGAAGTGGTCGGGCAATTTTTTACCCTCGCGCACGAAGTCGCGGATGTTCTGTGCTGCCTCGCGCACATCGTCGGGCGCCTGGTCTTTGTACGTGGGGTCGTCCAGTGCGCGGTATTCCAGCATGTTGTACTCAAAGTAGGTAGGGTAGAGCTCCCCCACAAACGTACCGTCCATGTCGAACGTGGCTATGCGGTCCTCCTCAGGAATGAAGTTCTTGGAGTCCGGGTTGGTCACATCCTCCACATACCCCTTCAGCGTCCTCAGCGCCTCGCAGTCGTTCCATAGGGTGAAGTACTCTTTCGCAGGTGCCTCCGTCTGCTCATCGTCTTTGCTCGAGCAGGCCGTAAACACCAGTCCTTGTGCAAAGATGCACATCAGGACCATTGTCAAAAACAGATTCTTTTTCATTTTTTCCTCTTTTATTTAATAGTAATCATGCTGCAAAGTTAGTATAACTCTTCGTGGTCATAGCGTGGCATGGTGCGTACTAGCTTGTGGATTGCTGCCTGAGCCATAGCCTCATAGGCACGCTCGCTGGGATGCAGGTGGTCGCCACTGTCAAAGCCGTCGGCAAAAGCCTTGGGATTGGTGACGCTACGTACTGCTGCGTCGAAATCAATACATCCGTCGAAGATAGGCGAGGTGCGCAGCCATTCATTGAACGCCTGACGCATCTGCTCACGCTCTTCATTGTAGGTACGCCAACCATAGATGGGCAACAGGGTACCGCTCCACACTTTCAGTCCCATGGCCTTAGCGGGCTTGACATAGATATCCTCAATACCATGCTCCATCTCCTCTACTGTAGGCAGGTCGCTCCATGGGCGGAAGGGGTTGACATCGGTGCCAACAGGGTGGATGATGTCGTTAATGCCATGCTGGATGATGACGTCCGTAGCGCCTGCCACATTCATCTCAATGGGGAAGCGGGTGGCACCCTTCAGGCCGTAGGCCTGATAGGTGATGCAGTCGTACTGACGCAGGATGCGCGTGCCGCTGACAGCACGGCGAATGATGGCGGCATTGGAGCCGAAGGCCAGCTGAGCCATGTAGTCGGGCCACGACTGGGCAGTGATAGAGTCGCCATAGCATACCACCGCATGGTTTTCAGCAGACGTCAGCACATCGATGGTGTTGAGGAAGTAAAACCAGTTGGTATTGCGCGTCAGGTTGAGAGGCAATTCGTCAGCCTCTGCATAGTCACCATAGGCATAATAGCCCTTAGAGAGCGGTCCTGTGACGAGCGTTCCACTATTCATCTGCGTAAAACCAGCCATATAGAAGCTCACCTCTATGGTGTCGCCACGGCTGACAGCATAGCTGACAGCATCACTCTCCGTCTCCTTGCCTGGCAGAAGCGTAACACTCGTCTCTCCTGCAAAGGTAATAGGCGTATGGCCAACAAAGACCTTGTTGAGTGTAACAGGCTCCGTGCCAGTGAGGTTGGAGAAACGGAAGCGCAGCATGCTGCCGCTGAAACACATACGGACAGGATAGCGCAACGTGAGGTCTTTGGCATAGATGGCCTCGCGACGGTTGGTGATGGAGGTGGCGTTTCCCCAACAGGCCACCCATTTATTATTGTCTTTCATCATATCAAATCCGATTCTATTGTTTTAGATTATAACCTTGTTGTTGACTAGTAATCAGATATGCAAAGATAAACACTTTTCGGTGAACGACCAAAGAAAATGGCAGAAAAGTTAAATCTATGCAACTTTTCACGTTGTTTTGTTCGTTTTCATTTTTTTTCTTCGTAACTTTGACGGCGAATATGCGAGTACTGCTTTTGGCCATTATCCTGCAGATGCTGTCGGCATCGGTCCATGCACAGCTTTCAAGTTCGTTGCTTGAACGCTACAATATCTCATGTCTGGACCTGACCAGTGGACTGCCTCACGACCATGTGAACCATATTTTTGTGGACAGTCAGGGCTTTGTCTGGGTGTCGAGCTATGGTGGTGGAGCGGTGCGATACGACGGTTACACGTTTAAAGCCCCTGTGCAGGGCGACAGTCGCTCGTGTCTGGGATTTGCTGAAGACAGCCATCAGCGTCTGTGGATTGCCTACGACGAGGGTACGGTGGTTTTGGACCTGAAGACCATGCGCAGTGTTACCCCCTCGTATGGCAAGGGAACCATTGGTGGATTGCTGGACCGTAGCACCGTGAAGGTTTATTGCGACTCGAAGGGAGCTTTATGGCAGGTGGCTCGCGACAGTATCTACCGCTATGCTTTCGATGATGACGGCAATGTTGCCAGCATTAGCCGTTGCCGCTATACAGGCAATACTCCAGATATTGCTATACGTGACATTGAGAATAATGGTAAAGTGTGGGTGTCTACCTCCCTTGGTTTATCTCGACTCACCGTTGCGGGTGACAAAATGAAGTTTACCCCCATCCATTCCGTCCTGCAGACGTTGAAAGGGCTTTTCATTACCGACCTGCTGCGTCAGGGCAGTACCGTGTGGATAGCTAGCAATCAGGGACTCTATGCTTATAACCTTTATAACGGTACACTGCAGATCTATCGTCATACTGCCGAAGAGCGCTCCTTGCCTCACAATCACGCTACCTGTCTGGCGCTGACCTCCGACGGCAACTTGTTGGTGGGTACATTGCGTGGAATCTGCCTGTTTGATGCCAGCCGTTCTGATTTTTCCTGTTGGAACTCCTCTACGGCAGGCTATCCGTTGCCCACCAATTTCATCCGTTGTCTGCTAAACTATCAGGGGCAGCTATGGGTGGGTACAGAGACGGCAGGCATCGTACGACTGTTGCCTAAGCCCCTGCTGTTGCAGAACTACGTCCACCAGCCGAATAATCCTCAGTCGTTGTCGCCCAATCCGGTGAATGCCATGTACGCCAGTGCTGACGGCACCCTTTGGGTGGGAAACGTTGAGGGAGGACTCAGTTGTCGCGGTCCTGGTGGCCATTTCGAGCATTGGACTACAGCCAATTCTGCGTTGTCGCATAACTCCGTATCGGTGCTGGAGCCTGACAATCACGGCCGTCTGTGGATTGGTACGTGGGGTGGAGGCTTGAATACAATAACCATTAACCATGAACCAATAACCATTAACCATGTTGTCCTGCCTGCTGGTTTCCTGCAGCAGACGAATTATATCGGGGCCCTGGCATACGATAAATATCATGATGCGCTGTGGATTGGCTCCAACGACGGCATCTTCCTTTATGACCTGAAGACGGGCAATGTGGAAGACCCGTTCCCTGACAATCGTAATATCCGAGGATGCATCGGCGCTTGCGTAGACCGCAGGGGGCATTTGTGGGTAGGGTGTCTGACGGGCATCTGTGACATCGACCTGCGCTCCGGTCGGGTGGGGCAAGGAAACTTTAAATACCGCCATCTGCGCCATAAGTTGGATAAGCCCAATTCGGTAGTTGTCGACAAGATAACCTGTGTCGTTGAAGCCAAGGACGGTACCCTCTGGCTGGGTAGTGACGGCTATGGCCTGTACCATCGTGTGGTGGAAAAGGGAGGTAAGGAGCGTTTTGAAGTGTTGACTACCGACGACGGACTGGCCAACAATGCCGTGAAGGGCATTGTGGAGGACAATCAGGGACTGCTGTGGATAACCACCAATAACGGACTGTCGGTTTATGATCCTCGCCAGCATACCTTTATTAATTATGGTGAGCGTGACGGACTGCTCTGTCAGCGATTCTATTGGAATTCTGCTGTCAAGGGACCCGATGGTACAGTCTTCCTAGGTAGTGTAAAGGGACTCACCGAGGTACGTGGCGAGAATACAGATGCCGTCTATCCGGAACACCTTTCTTTCACTGGCTTGATGGTGGACAACCAGGAGATTAATTCCAGCAATAGCGCTATTCTGGACTGCGACATCTCTTGTGCTGAGAAAATTAAACTTCACGAGTCCAACAAGTCATTTGCGCTGAGCTTCTCTACATTGAGCTACGCCGACCAAGCACAGTATTACATATGTAGACTGAAAGGTTTTGAGGACGAATGGACTGCTCTGAAGCCTGGTGAGCACTCTGTGAGGTACACCAGTCTGAAGCCTGGAACCTATGTCTTTGAGGTGAAAAACAGTACCGAAGCCGGCAAGGAGAGTAAGACCATCAGCATTGAGGTGGAGATAGCTCCCTATTTTTGGAAGAGTTGGTGGTTTATGTTGTTGTGTCTGGTAGTGCTGACCATTGCTTTCCTGTATGTCTATAAGCAACGTCTGGCAGCTCTTCGTCGTCAGGAAGCCGAAAAACTGTTAATCCCGATTAAGAAAGTTCTGGAGGAGTCTGACGCCCCAGAGACTTTGCAGACGCGTATTCAGAATATTCTAAACAATCAGGAACATATTAAGCAGAGTCGCCATCGGAGTGTGGAGACTGACAAGCAGCAGACCAAGCCTACCAAGAGTTTCATGGAGCGGGCCACCGATATCTTGGAGCATCACTATATGGATAGTCAGTTTGACATTACGGAGTTTGCCGATGCCATGAGTATGAGCAAGAGTCTGTTGACCAAGCGCATCAAGGAGGAGACGGGACAGAGCACCAGCCAGTTTATCCGCAACTACCGTCTGAGCATTGCCCGTGAGCTGCTGTTAGAGAACTATGCCGACCGCAATATCACAGAGATTGCCTATAAGGTAGGCTTCAATGATCCCAAATACTTCACTCGTTGCTTTACCCGTTTGTACGGAGTAGCTCCCAGCTCGTGTAAATAAGACCACAGAGTGGATAAAATGACGGGTGGACAATTTTGTCCACCTTTATTATTGTTTTGTCCACCTTGATTTAAATCAAGTGCCGTACATTTGCAACGGAAATCAATTACATAACAAATTAACATAACCTAAAAACGTTACACATGAGAAAGAAAGTATTATTCTCTATGATGCTCATGGCGGGAATCACAGGCGGCTTCTTAGCCTGTCCGACTCCAGTCATGGCATCTGTGTCTCAGTCACAGACCATCAAGGTTAGTGGCCAGATTGTGGATCAGGACGGTCAGCCGCTTATTGGCGCTACCGTCAAGGTGAAGAATGCAAAGCTCGGTGTTGTCACTGACTTTGACGGAAACTTTACCATCGATGTTGCTTCTGACGGCGTGCTTGTCGTCAGCTACGTGGGCTACAAGGATCGTGAAATTGCTGTTCGCGGGCGTGCAACACTCGGACAGATTCAGTTGGATGACGACTCCAACATGCTGGAGCAAGTGGTTGTCGTCGGTTACGGTACGCAGAAGAAGGCAGACCTGACCGGTTCAGTGTCTATCGTCAATGCCGAAGAACTTAAGCGTGTCTCCAACTCTAACATCTCTACCATGCTGGAAGGTAAAGTCGCTGGTGTACAGATTACCTCTGACGGTCAGCCAGGTGCCGACCCTGCCGTTCGCATCCGTGGTATTGGTTCTTTCGGCAGCACAGCACCTCTGTATGTTGTTGACGGTGTGCCCATGGGAACGACCATCCGTGACTTCTCACCGAACGATATCGAGACCATTCAGGTACTGAAGGATGCTTCTGCTGGTGCCATCTATGGTTCGCGTGCCGCTAACGGAGTGGTTATCATCACTACCAAAAATGGTAAGAAAGACCAGCCTCTGAAGGTGGACTATAAGGGTTACTTCGGTGTTGACTGGATTTCCAACGATGTCTATGATGTGATGAATGCTGATCAGTATAGCCAGTACCTCGGTCAGGCATGTGCCAATGCAGGTACACCCCTTCCTGGTGGTTACAGCCTCGGTGCCGATGGCCGTTACCATTTCCAGGACAATACAAATACTGATTGGTTCAGTGAGGTCTTCAAGACTGGTACCCGTCAGAATCATAACATCAACCTTAGTGGTGGTGGTGCTAATAATACCTATAATATAGGTCTGGACTACTTCAAACAAAAGGGAACCTTGGAAGGTGCCGGACCTAACTACGAACGTTTCACTGCCCGTGTGAATAATACAATGGACACTAAGTTTATCAAGTTCCGTACTTCATTGGTTTATTCTCACTCTAGCCAGGACGGTATGGGTGTCTCGAATGCTGGTGAATACATCCAGGGACTGTATGGTATGTCGGGATGGAACGTCCTGATGGGTGCTACAACCATGCAGCCAACTATCAAGGCCTACGATGAATCGACCTGGTGGCTTGACGATAAGGTGGGAGCTGCTAAGAGTTGGAACTACGATGCTTATGGATATGGTGTCTACTACGATACAGTCCATGGCGACATCTCTGCTGCCAACCCATTGCTGGTCAACAACCTCTTCCAGCGTAACACGTTGGTTGACCGCTTTGTTGGTACCGCATCAGCTGACGTTGACTTGCTGAAGATGATTGGCTTGGACAGTAAGAACCACAAGCTGACCTATAAACTGAACCTATCATACAGTGCTACTCATGCCAACGACCGTACTTGGATCTCTGCATGGATACAGAGTAACCGTGTCTATTTGGACAAGTCGAATGAGAAGCTGACCAAGTCTCATCGTAAGTATACCGATGCTTTGATAGAGAATACGCTGACCTATGATGGCACCTTCGGTAAGCACCATGCAAACCTGGTTGTCGGTCAGACCTTCGAACAGGAGAACACCAATACGTTGTCTGCATGGGGTGTTAACTTCACCGAGCCTTACTATCTGCAGATTCAGAATGCTTCGGATAAAGATGCCGACTCTTACGAATATAAACACACCATGGCATCGTATATTGCCCGTCTGAACTACGATTATGACGGTAAATACCTGTTGTCGGCAGTGGTTCGTCGCGACGGTAGCTCGCGTCTGTCGAAAGACCGCCGTTGGGATACCTTCCCCTCTATCTCTGTCGGTTGGCGCTTCGATAAGGAAAGTTTCTATCCCATCAATCGCGACATTATTAATATGTTCAAGATCCGTGCCAGCTATGGTGAGCTTGGTAACGAGAATATTGCCGATGGTGTCTACGAAATGACGATGGCCCGTAACAATATGACTTACAGCTTTGGCAACCAGCCTGTCACTGGTTCAGCAGCTTCCCAGTTTGTAATCGAGGATGTTTATTGGGAGAAGAAGAAGACCATGAACGTTGGTGTTGATCTGGCTTTGTTCAATAACCGCATTGAGTTCACCGCTGAGTGGTATAAGAACAAGTCACAGGATCTGCTCTTCTCGCATGTACCCGTTCCCAACAGTGGTGGTTTTGCCAATAGTGAGGTGACCATGAATGCTGCCTCAATGGAGAACAGCGGTGTTGAGTTCAGCGTTACCTATCGTAACCGCGACCACGCACTGAAGCATGAGATTAGTGCCAACCTGAGCACGCTGCATAACAAGGTGACATCGCTCGGTTTCGGTACAGAGCAGTATCTTGATGGCGACTATATCACTAGAGTTGGTGAAGAGGTCGGCCAGTTCTATGGCTACGTCTATGAGGGTATTGCCCGCACACAGGCAGACCTTGACGACCATGCTACTCAGGATGGTGCACAGGTGGGTGACTGTCTGTACAAGGACCTCAATGGTGATGGAGTCATTGATACTAATGACCGTCAGGTACTGGGTCGTGGCCTTCCACGTGTAAACTTCGGTATCAGTGCTCACTTGGAGTACAAGAACTTCGACCTAAGCATATCGACATTCGGTGCATTGGGCTACCACGTTACCGATGGTATCTATAACAGTCTAACATCTTGTTATGGCCCAGGTAATAAGAGCGTAGACCAGCTCGATGCTAACCGCTGGTCGGCCGATGGCTTGACCTATATCTCCAGCGTGCCTCGTACCTATTATTCTACGAGCGGCATGGCTTGGAACGACCTTTTCAGCGATCGTAAGATCCAGAACGCTGCTTATTGGAAGTTGGCCAACATCGAATTGGGCTATAACTTCCGCGACAGTTGGTTCAAGGGTTATGTCTCTGGTGTGCGTGTCTATGTGTCGGCACAGAACCTGCTGACCCTGACAAAGTATAAAGGTTATAATGTAGACTATGCTGGTGGTACCTTCACTCCTGGTTTCAACTGGTGCTCTTATCCTAGTGCACGCAGCTTCATGGCAGGTCTGCTCTTCTCGTTCTGATAAGTGAAGAATGAAAAATTTGCTACCGCTATTATAATATAAAGAAGAAAGAACTATGAAACTATATAAATTTTCACTTGCCCTCATGATGGGCATCGGCGTTCTGACATCGTGCGAAAGCGAGTTGGACGTGGAGAATGTGAACAGACAAACAGCTACCACTTTCGGCCAGACCGCTGACGAGTTGGAGGAGAGCGTGATAGCTGCCTATAACCACACCCGTATGGAGGGAACCTATGCCCGTGTCGGTTACAACTACGACGTATGCCGTGGTGATGAGGTATGGAACTCGTCACAGGTATGGTATCTGCCCTACGACGACTTGAACAGTGCTATAGACAACGAGATGAACCAATGGGTATGGCGTGACTGGTATTACACCATCAATGTCTGCAACTATATCCTTTCCAAGTTTACTGACAAGCCCGACAATAGCGCTCTGAGCAAACAGTGGCAGCGCATCAAGGGACAAGCTCTGTTCCTGCGTGGTCTGAGCTACTACAATCTGGCAGGATACTATCAGAATCCCACTCTCATGCTCAATTACGACGACTACGCTAAGTTGGAGACTCTCTATTCAGCCAATAGCTCTTACGACGATGTGCTGAAGCAGGCAGAAACCGATTTCTCTGAGGCTATGACGCTGCTGCCAACCCGTGATGAGGGTGGTCAGTGGTCTTTAGGCCGTGTTACCTGTGGAGCTGCCGCCGGCTACTATGCTCGTGCATTGATGATGCATCCTACTAAGGATAATCTTCAGAAAGCCCTTGAAGTGCTGACAGACATTATCAATACTGCCGACGGAGGTAACCAGAAGTATGGTGCTTATAAGCTGATGGCTAACTACGGTGACAACTTCCGTGAGGGTTCAGCCTACGAGAACAATGCTGAGAGCCTTTACGAGGTACAGTTCCTCGACTACGGCACACAGGGTACCGACGACGAGTGGACACCCGTGAACACCAGTGCAAATGCTACTCAGGGACACGCCATTGAGAGTAACTTTGGTCCTGGCGACTTCGGCGGTTGGGCTGACCTCTCTGCCTCTCCCTGGCTCTACAACCTCTTCAAGGCTGAGAAGACCAAGAACAACAGCCTTGATCCTCGTCTCTATTGGACCATCGGTACCTACGAGACAGAGTGGGAGAACTTTGAGTACGGCAACATGTGCTATGGCAAGAAGATGGCTGCTGACGACTATGTAGTCACCAACAATAACTATGGTGGCCTTCCCATTGCCAAGTGGACCAATATGCGTACCGGACTCTATGAGTCGGTGGTTACTGGTCTGCACTGCGGTATTAACCTACGCATGATGCGCTACTCTGACGTCTTGCTACGTGCTGCCGAGTGTGAGAACGAGATTAACGGTCCTACGGCAAAGGCTATAGAGTGGATCAATATTGTCCGCCGTCGTGCCAACTTGAATGACCTGCAGGTTGCAGACTTTACCTCTGCCGACAAGCTCTTTGAACAGATTGCTAATGTGGAGCGTCCTAAGGAGTTCGGTTGTGAGTTCGGTCGTGGCTTCGACCTTATCCGCTGGGGCTTTTTCTACAATGCTGAGCGCCTGCAGCAAATCAAGGAGCATGCTGCTGTTAATTTCTGGACAAAGGATGACTATGCAAAGGGTAATGTGAAGTACACTCCGAAGGATCCTGTATCGTACAATGGTAGCAGCAAGAGTTCTTTCGACAACTGGCTTGCTGGTCATGAGTTTATCCCCATCTACATTGGTATCTTGAACGCTAACCCCAAGCTGACGGGTAACTCTGCCAACAATACAAGCAGCAATGCTAGCTACTATTCTTCAAACGGAATAACTATACACCCTGTAGTTGACCTGGATAAATAATTATTTGAACAATCCTATTAATACAGAATAATATGAAACATCTTATAAAAACTGCAACAACCTTCTGTCTGTCGGCAATAGGCATGCTGGCAATGATGAGTTGTGAAGGTGCCGACCTCTATAAGGTATCTGCCCCTGACTGGTTGGCAGACAAGGAACTCCCTGAGGAGGTGTTGAACATTGTTGATGTCATACCAAATCCCGCTAAACTGGGTACGGCAGACAATACAACAGGATTCTGGACGGTCTTTACAGACGACGTTAAGACAGAGCCAGGTATGACCTATCAGCTGAAGTTCGTCAACTATGGCGGAAACAGTAATTGGAAAAACTTCGTCATCGTCCTGCGCAGCGAAGACAAGGCTACAGAGTATGCGGTGCTGCGTGCAGACAACTGGGGCTGGGGAACCGGCTATACCGGTGAGGAGAGCGATAGTCACTTCACCAAGATGACAGAGGACAAGCGCGACTGGGCCACATGGCTGAAGGCGATGAGCATGGCCAAGTGTACGGCACTGATTACCAATAAAGACAACGGCAAGGCCGATGTAAAAATCACCATGATTGGTGCAGACAATGTGACCTATACGCAGGAGTATACCGACATTATAGTAGATACCGACAACCTCTACTTCTGTTTCACGCTGGAAGGATGTCATCTTGAGTTTGGCGATTTCGATATCGAGGACAGTGAACCGGTAGCGATGACGCTCAATGGTGTTCCTAGCGAAGTGGTGGTAGGCACAGATTATGAAGAGTTTATCTCTAACATCTCTGCCGTCGTAACCTTTGGCGAAGGTGTGAACAAAGACATCAAGCCTGAAGAATTGCAGATTGAGGTAATTCCAGACTTTGAAACCGTTGGTCAGAAGACTCTTGTGGTCATTTATAATAAGACCTACTTGGGGAATAACTGTAGCAAGCCTGTTGTTGCAAGCAAGATCTTCAATGTGGTAAAGGAACTCAGTGTCTTTACGGAAACCTTCGTTGTTCCTGCTCCGCTGACACTTGGCGCTATTGATAACACCTCTGCTCCTTGGTATGAAACTCATACAGATCATATAAAGGTTGCTCCAATGGAGACCAAGGTCGTTTCGTTCACCAGCTATACTGCAGGAGTAAACAATTGGGACAACTTCCTCATTCGTCTTGGCAACGCGGCATGGGCTTCCTCAGCTGTGGTGCGTGCAGATGATTTCGGATGGGATTCTGGTTATGATGCATGCACGCATGGTTGCGAGGACGGCAGAGACTGGGCTGCCTGGCTGCAAGCCATGAACGGTGCTAAGGTGACAGCCTATATTACCAACAATGGTGATGGTAAGGGAGATATTAAACTGACCATGGTAGGCAACGATGGTAAGACCTATACGCAGGAATACATTGGTATTAATCAGCTCGACCCAGATGATTTCTACTTTGACATCCTTGTAGAGAATGCACATGTTGTATTCGACCAAATACTGGGTGCAACGGACAATTCCAATGTATGGGACAATCAAGTGATGTCACAGATGATTAGAGTGACAGCCCATCAGGCAGCTACTTTCAATTTCACCAACAATTCAGCAGCTGTAAATAACTGGGATAATTTCATGATTGTGCTTGGTAATAGTGCTGGTGAGCAGAAAGCTGTTTGCCGTGCTGACAACTGGGGCTGGGGAACCGGTTTCGACAGTTGCACTAAGACCATGGAAGATGGCAGAAACTGGGATGAATGGCGTGCTGCCATGAACGGTGCTAAGGTAACAGTTACCGTTATCAACAATGGCGACGGCAGTGCCGATGTGAAAGCTGTCATGGTGGGCAACAATTCAAAGACCTATACACAAGATTATACTGGTGTGACGGTTGACAACCCAGACGACTTCTATGTTCGTTTCTCTGTAGATGCATGTCATCTGGTATTCGAGTAATTATTTAAATGCAACATATTATGAAACATATATCTAAACTGTTTGCGCTGTTTGCCATCATGACGATGGCAACAGCCTGCAAAGACGACATAGAAGAGGTTAACAATCCGTTGACCATCACCGAACCGACTGTGTCGTCTGTGAATATTACCTCTGCCAAGGTTACGGCCACAGCAACAGGTTCACATATCATCTATCGTGGTTTCTGCTATTCTACTTCGCAGAATCCTACCATCGCTGACAATAAGGTGCTGTCTTCGAAGAAGGACATGAGCCTGATTATTTCAGGTTTGGCACCCAGCACAACCTATTATGTCCGTGGCTTTGTACAGAGCAGCGACGAAGTGGTTTACTCTGGACAATTGTCGTTTACTACACTGGCATCGGCCTCTGTTGATGACGACCCACAATCAGGCGGCCCTGCTGATCTGAAGCGTGTCAGCGTCCACGATCCCAGCATTGTTTGGGAACCACAAACCAGCACTTACTATGTCTTTGGTTCGCACCGCGCTGCTGCCAAGTCGTCAAACTTGATGACATGGACCGCTTTCACGGCTCCTTGGGCTACTGAGACCAGCAACAATGCAGCTAACGCTGATGCTTTCACCACTCCTCAGATTACGAAGGTGAAGAAGGGTGGTCAGGAGTACGACCTGAACTTCGATGCTTTCGCCTGGTCAAAGCGTGGTAACAGCAGCTATTCTGTTGATGGCAACATGTGGGCTCCCGACGTTATATATAATAAGGTGTTGGGTAAGTGGTGCATGTATCTCAGCATCAATGGCGATAGCTGGTATTCTAGCATTATCATGCTTACTGCCGACAAGATTGAAGGCCCTTATCGCTACCAGGCTCCTGTTGTGATGAGTGGTTTCCGTGCACAGTCAAGCTATACGGATACTGATGCTCCAATTGTATTGGGCGAGACTATGCCAGGCCGCTATAATCCGAGCGACAACTACGGCAACCATTGGCCCAACGCCATTGACCCCTGCGTGTTCTACGACGAGGAGGGTAAATTGTGGATGTCGTATGGCTCTTGGAGTGGTGGTATATTCATGCTCGAACTCGACGAGGCAACGGGTCTGCGTGACTACGATGTGACCTATGCTGTTAGTTCAACTTCTGACCCCTACTTCGGCAAGAAGATTGCTGGTGGCTACTATTCATCGGGTGAGGCCAGCTATATCGAGTATATTGGTGGCTACTACTTCCTCTTCGTGACCTATGGCGGTCTGGAAGCTGCTGGCGGTTACCAGATGCGTGTGTTCCGTTCTGAGAATGTTGATGGTCCTTACGTGGACAGTCGTGGTGTCAGTGCCGTATATGGTAGCTATGCCTTGAACTTCGGTGCTACTGCTACTGACAATCGTGGTGTCAACATCTTTGGTGCCTATAACGAATGGGGCAATCAGGTGACGGGTGACTATGGTGAGCGTGCCCAGGGTCACAATAGTATTATTGCTGCTGAGGATGGTCGTACTTACCTAGTCTATCATACACGTTTCCAGAACCGTGGCGAGGGTCACGAGGTGCGTGTCCACCAGGTTTATCAGAACGAGGATGGCTGGTTGGTTGCTGCTCCGTTCGAATATACTGGCGAGGGTGTGAAGAGTGCTGGCATCGGTGTTGCCCAGAAAGTTGCTACTGCCGATATCTCCGGCAACTACAAGTTGCTGACCCACCAATATAAACTGAATCATGCTGCCAAGGCTTTCTGCTCTCCTGTCAATATCACGCTGAATGCTGATGGTACTATTACTGGCGACAAGACGGGTACGTGGTCTGTGAAGGAAGGTACTTCTTATATCACCATCAATCTTGGTGCAGCCTATAAGGGTGTGATGGTTCCACAGACCTTAGAGCCTGCAAATACTGTGGCTCCCAGCTTCACTGCACTTAACAGTGCTACAGGTGTTACCATCTGGGGATACAAGGTAACCGAATAATTAAACTAACATGACTAAAACAAATCTGATGTTGTGTTGTGTGGTGGCGGTGCTGACTGTCACCGCACAACCTGCGTCAAAAAAACGGGTGCCTTTCTCTACCGACACACCGATGGTGCACGACCCTGTGATGGCTTACGAGGATAGCACCTATCATCTCTACTGTACGGGTATCGGCATCCAGCACCTGACGTCGAAGGATTGTAAGATGTGGACGATGGCGCCTTCACCCGTTATGACGGTGATGCCGCAGTGGACACAGGACTCGGTTCCAGGTTTCAAATCTCATGTGTGGGCTCCAGACATCATTCGTTGGCACAATCGCTGGTGGATGGCCTATAGCTGTTCCACGTTTGGTAAGAATGGTTCCGCCATCGGACTGCTCAGCACGCCGTCGCTCTCTGCCCCTGTCTGGAATGACGAGGAATGCATTGTCACCTCTCGTGAAGGTCGTGACCAGTGGAACGCCATCGATCCCTGCTTTGTCATCGATGATAACGACCAGCCCTGGATGACGTGGGGCTCGTTCTGGGACGGCATCCAGTTGATTCGACTGGATACAACGATGCATGTTGCCAAAGGCGAACAGCCCCGCACTATTGCCCGTCGCTATGCTCCCAATGCCAAGAATCAGCCAGCCAATCCCACGTCCAAGTATGCGGGTACCAACGCCATCGAGGCCCCCTTCATTTTCAAGCATGGAGATTGGTATTATCTCTTTGTGTCGTGGAATTACTGCTGTCGTGGTGCCCAGAGCAACTATCGTGTTGCGGTGGGGCGCTCCAAGACTGTTGATGGCCTTTACTTCGACCGCAACGGCGTCGACATGCGTGAGGGTGGGGGAACACTGATTTTTGAGGGTGACAAGAAACAGTTTGAGGCTGCTGGCCACTGTGCTGTCTATCATTTCGGCGATGAGGACATCTTCATCTGTCATGGTTACAGTATCGAGCATAAAGGTGCTAGCATCCTGATACAACGTCCTATCCGTTGGACAGCAGATGGTTGGCCTACACTTTAGTTGACAGTTGATTATTGCTATGAAACAGTTCCTATTAATACTTTTTACCTCATCCGTTTTCTCTCTCTCATCTCTTGGACAGAGTTGGACGGCAGACAACGGGAATGGCACGTATACCAATCCGTTGTTCTATGATGAGTTCTCCGACCCCGATATCCTGAGGGTGGGAGACGACTAC
>CADCGD010000014.1 GCA_902800925.1 uncultured Bacteroidales bacterium
CGATCGTAAGAACAAGAAGCGCAACTTCCGTGCCCTGTGGATTCAGCGTATCAACGCTGCCGCTCGTCAGGAGGGTATGAGCTATTCTGTACTCATGGGCAAGCTGGCTAAGGCTGGTATCGAGATCAACCGTAAGGTGCTCGCTGACCTCGCTCTGAACAACCCTGAGGCTTTCAAGGCTATCGTAGCTAAAGTGAAGTAAAAGACACATCGAGTAAGCAAAAGTAATAAAAAAGAGCTGCAATTGAAAGGTTGCGGCTCTTTTTTTTGTTACTTTGAAATATAATTCGTATCTTTGCGAACAATTTATCAGAAATAACCAATTTTAGTCAGAAATATGAAGAAACTGTTGTTAGGAGACGAGGCCATCGCTCAGGGTGCGCTTGATGCAGGACTGAGTGGTGTCTATGCCTATCCAGGTACTCCTTCTACCGAGATTACAGAGTATATCCAGCTGTCGCCACTGGCCAAAGAACGTGGTGTGCACAGCCGCTGGTCGACCAACGAGAAGACAGCCATGGAGGCTGCGCTGGGTATGTCGTTCATGGGCAAGCGCGCGCTGGTGTGTATGAAACATGTGGGACTGAATGTCTGTGCAGACCCGTTTGTGAACAGTGGTATGACGGGTGTCAACGGTGGCGTTGTCGTGCTGGTGGCTGACGACCCTTCGATGCACTCCAGTCAGGACGAGCAGGACTCTCGTTTCTATGGTAAGTTTGCCATGATTCCAACCTTCGAGCCATCGAACCAGCAGGAGGCCTACGACATGATGGCCGCTGCCTTTGACTACTCAGAGAAGCAATGTCTGCCCGTGCTGATGCGTGTTACCACTCGCATGGCACATAGCCGCGCTGTTGTTGAGTTGGCTGATGCTCCTCGTGAGCAGAACGCGCTGAACTACGACGCAAAAGCTGCTAACTGGGTATTGTTGCCTGCCAATGCGAAGAAGCGCAACGATGCCGTTACCGCTCAACAGGCACAGTTGGAGGAAGATGCTGCAGGTTCCACCTATAATATTTATATAGAAGGTCACGACCACAAATTGGGTATTTTGGCCAGTGGTATTGGCTTCAACTACGTCAACGAGTGCTTCCCGCAAGGTAGTCCTTATCCCATCCTGAAGATTTCGCAGTATCCGTTGCCCAAGAAGTTGGTGCGTCGTCTGTTGGACGAGTGTGACGAGGTGCTCATCGTTGAGGAGGGACAGCCATTTATCGAGGATATCGTCCGTGGTGTTGCTGACCTAAAGAATGTTCATGGTAAGCTGGACGGTACACTGCCCCGTACAGGCGAACTGACACCTGATGTGGTGAAGAAAGCGCTGGGTATGGAGATTGGCGAGTGTTTTGATCCGTGTGCTGATGTGGCTCCACGTCCGCCTGCACTCTGTCAGGGCTGTGGCCACCGCGACGTCTATGCTGCTCTGAACGAGGTGCTCAAGGAGTACGACAATCCTCGCGTCTTTGGTGATATCGGCTGCTATACACTGGGCTTCCTGCCTCCGTTCCGCGCCATCCATTCGTGTGTTGATATGGGTGCATCCATTACTATGGCTAAGGGTGCTGCCGATGCCGGTCAGTGGCCAGCTGTTGCTATCATCGGTGACTCTACCTTTACGCATAGTGGTATGACGGGGCTGTTAGATGCCATCAATGAGAATGCAAATATCACTGTCATCATTTCTGACAACCTGACAACAGGTATGACGGGTGGACAGGACTCGGCAGGTACCAATAAGTTTGAGGCCATCTGTCGTGGTCTTGGACTCTCGGACGAACACCTGAAGGTGGTGGTTCCTCTGCCGAAGAATATGCCGGAGATAACGCAGATTATCCGCGACGAGATTAACTACAAGGGCACTTCTGTCATCATTCCACGTCGTGAATGTATGCAGACCTTACAACGTCATCTGAAACAAAAGAAAGCAGCAAAATGAAAACAGATATTATTCTTTGCGGTGTAGGAGGACAGGGTATCCTCTCTATTGCTACCATCATTGGTGAAGCCGCCATGAACGAGAACCTATATATCAAGCAGGCCGAGATACACGGCATGTCACAGCGTGGTGGTGATGTGCAGTCAAATCTGCGCATCTCGAGCAATCCAATTGCCAGCGATCTGATTCCCAAAGGTGGCGCTGACGTGATTATCTCCATGGAACCCATGGAGGCGCTGCGCTATCTGCCGTATCTCTCGAAGAACGGCTGGATTATCACCAGCAGCACACCATTTGTCAACATTCCGAATTATCCTGATATCGAGGTCATCAAAAAAGACCTTGCACAGTTGCCTAATGTCATCATGCTTGACATTGAGGAGAAAGCCAAGGATGCTGGTGTGCCCCGTTCGGCTAACGTTATTCTCTTGGGTGCTGCCCAGAAAGCCTTAGGCATTGAATACGAGAAGTTGGAGGATGCTATCCGTCGCGTCTTCGGTCGTAAAGGTGAGGCTATCGTCGAGGCAAATATCAAGGCATTAGCTATCGGTAAAGAAGCACAGAAGTAGTTGATAGTTATGGAAACACCAATTAAGAAAGAACTGGTTGATAAACTCATTAGCGACCTAGGCATTACCGACTTTGCCAAGGCAACCATCCGCGAAGTGAAGCAGGTGGCTGCCAAGGCAGAAAAGGAGAGTGGGGTAGAGTTTATCAAGATGGAGATGGGTATCCCAGGACTGCCTGCCGCTCAAGTGGGTGTCGACGCACAAGTCAAGGCTTTGCAGGATGGTATTGCCCATTCCTATCCTGATATTCAGGGCTATCCAGAACTGAAGAAAGAAGCATCGCGCTTTGTCAAGGCTTTCATCGGTCTTGACGTAGCTGCTGAGGGTTGTGTACCCGTTACGGGTTCCATGCAGGGCACGTTTGCTTCGTTCCTTACCTGTTCACAGGCGCAACAGGGTAAGGATACCGTGCTGTTTATTGACCCGGGGTTCCCTGTGCAGAAGATGCAGTTACAGGTGATGGGTGTGAAGTACGAGACATTCGATGTCTATGACTTCCGTGGCGAGAAACTAGGGCCGAAGCTGGAGTCGTACCTGAAGAACGGCAACATCTGTGCTATCGTCTATTCCAATCCTAACAATCCCGCATGGATCTGTTTGAACGAACAGGAACTGGAGACCATCGGTAAGCTGGCTACGAAGTACGATTGCGTGGTGATGGAAGACTTGGCCTACTTCGCTATGGACTTTCGCAAAGACCTCAGCGTGCCGTTCCAGCCGCCTTATCAGCCTACTGTAGGCCGTTATACCGATAACTACATGCTGCTCATCAGTGGTTCCAAGGCTTTCTCGTATGCTGGCGAGCGTATTGGCGTGGTGTGTATCTCGGATAAACTGTTCCATCGCCACTTCGACCAGCTGGCACAGCGCTATCAGGGTCTATCCTTTGGTTTGGTATTCTCAACACGCATGCTCTATGCCTTGTCTTCAGGTACCAGCCATTCTGCCCAATATGCGATGGCGGCTATGCTGAAAGCAGCCACTGACGGTGACTACGACTTCCGCAAGGAGGTCAGCGTCTATGGCGAGCGTGCTCATAAGCTGAAGGAGATATTCTGTCGTCACGGCTTCCATGTGGTTTATGACAAAGACCTTGACGAACCTGTTGCCGACGGTTTCTACTTCACCATTGGCTATAAGCAGATGACCAGTGGTGAGCTGGCCAAAGAGTTGATGTACTACGGAGTGTCGGCAATCTGTCTGATAACCACAGGTTCGCATCAGGAAGGTCTGCGCGTCTGTACGTCATTCATCGAAGACCATCAGTATGCCCAACTGGAGGAGCGGATGGCTATCTTCGAAAAGAACAATCCCTGAAAATAGTGGACGGCGGTTTTTCCGCCGTCACTATTACTCATCCAATCCAACAGGTTCGAATTCAAAATCCTGTGTGGTCACATAACGCACCTCATATGTTGAGGGGCGTTTTTTATCACCCGTATATTTCTTGCGAAGCTTCATGTACTTCTTCTCAGCCTTCTTCTTTGAGGTGGAGAACATGACCATGCATACACGGTCGGACAACTGCATCTTCTCCTTGAAAAAGGCCTTCAGCTGGTCGGAATAGCTGTCGCGACCCAACAGGAACTTAGTCTTTGTATCATACAAGGCACCTTGCACGTCCTGTATCTCCGTCATGTAGACGACAGAATCCTTGAACGATGCTGCAAATCCGAATACATACATGTGGCGAGCCTTTACCGTCTTGGCCTCGGCTCCCATGGAGACGCAGACAAGCAGCGTCAGTACGATATACTTTAAAAATCTCATTGTCCTAAATACTTTTAATAACTTATTGTCCTAAATATGATTTCAATAATTGATTCTTTGTGTTTGAGCGCAACCGACGGATAGCTTTCTCTTTGATTTGGCGTACGCGCTCGCGCGTCAAACCATACTTGCTGCCTATCTCCTCCAGTGTCATCTCCGGTTCACCGATGCCGTAGAACGCTTTGATAACGCAGCGCTCGCGGTCACTTAGCGTATTGAGCACGTTGGAGATTTCCTCGCGTAAAGACTCTATTACCAACTGACGGTCAGCCATCGGCGCATCGTCGTTTATCAGTACGTCGAGCAGTGAGTTGTCCTCACCATCCACAAAGGGAGCGTCGACTGACACGTGGCGGGTGTTAGCTAACATCGCCTCGCCAACCTTGTCCTCTGGCAGGTCCGTTCGTTCCGATATCTCGTCGACCGACGGACGGCGCTCGTTCTCCTGCTCAAACTTGTTGAGCATACGGTTAATCTTGTTCACCGAACCTACCTGGTTCAGGGGCAGGCGGACTATACGACTCTGTTCGGCAATAGCCTGCAAGATAGACTGACGAATCCACCACACGGCATAAGAAATGAACTTAAAGCCGCGCGTCTCGTCAAACTTCTCAGCTGCCTTGATGAGTCCCAGGTTACCCTCGTTGATGAGGTCGGGGAGTGACAATCCCTGATTCTGGTACTGCTTGGCAACAGAAACCACAAATCGCAGATTCGCTTTGGTGAGCTTGTCCAATGCTTTACGGTCGCCCTTGCGGATGCGTTGTGCCAACTCCACCTCTTCGTCAGTAGAGAGCAATTCCTCATGGCCAATCTCCTGTAAGTATTTTTCCAGCGACTCACTTTCGCGATTCGTAATGGATTTCGTGATTTTTAGTTGTCTCATTTAGTCGTATTTTTATAGCCGAATGACAAGGACGGTGCAAACCGAATGCAAAGAACTTGTTCTTTGCTGAGGTGCAGCCCGTTCTCGCAATTTTTTGCAAAAGTAAGGCATTTTTCTGGAATAACCAAAAAAATGCCTTACTTTTTCTGTTTTTTTCCTGTTTATCTTCTCACCTTATTCATTCTGTAGGTAAACCACGAAGCCACCGCGCTTGCCTGTCGGGAAGATTCCCTTGATAACCAGCATCTGGTCCTTGGCGTCTTTCACTACTTCCTGCAAGTCATCGAACGAGCGCATAGGCTGGTCGTTGACCACTTGGATGATGAAGCCCTTAGGTACTCCGGCGTCCTTCATCTTTCCACCGTTAACCTTCAGGACCTCAAGACCATACGAGATTTCCAGCTGCTTCTTCTGACTCTCGGTAACAGGACGCACGTCGATGCCAAGTACGTCGACATCAGCATTCTTTACGACCTTCGTGTTGCCCTGTTCGTTCTTTAGCGTCAGCGTAACGGTCTTCTCCTTCTTGTTGCGCAGGTACTTTACAGTCACTTTGTCGCCAGGACGCTTCTGGGCGATGATGCCTTGCAGTTCACCAAACTGCTTCACCTTCTTGCCGTCGATGGTTGTAATTACGTCACCTTTCTGCAGACCAGCGTTAGCAGCTGCACCGTCCTCAACAACCTCGGCAATATAGATGCCTTCCATAGTGCCCAGGTCAACTTCGTTGCCTTTTTCTTTTTCCACATCCACATAATTGCTGACATCGCTACCTTTGATGCCAATCATGGCGCGCTGGTAGGTACCGTATTTCTTGAAGTCGTCGATGGCCTTCTGGACGATAGTGGTCGGAATGGCAAAACCGTAACCGATGTTCGAACCTGTGGGAGAAGCCAGCATGGCGTTAATGCCAATCAGTTCACCACGGGTGTTGACCAATGCACCGCCTGAGTTACCCTGGTTGATGGCTGCATCGGTCTGAATCATAGAGCTGACACCTGAACCCATAGAACGGGCCTTGGCTGAGACGATACCAGCAGTAACGGTGTTGTTCAGTCCCAAGGGGTTACCGACAGCTAGTACCCATTCGCCAACCTTCACATCGTCGCTGTTAGCAATAACGATGGCGGGCAGGTCCTTGGCGTCAATCTTAATGAGTGCCAGGTCGGTAGTCTTGTCGGCACCGATGATGCGGGCTGAGTACTCTTTCGAGTTTTCGTTCAGCGTTACTGTCAGTTCGTCAGCACCGTCTACCACGTGGTTGTTGGTCACAATATAGCCGTCTGCTGAAATGATGACGCCTGAACCTGCTGAAGCACGCTTCGGGGTCTGCACCTGACGCTTGCGGCCACCACCGTTGCCCTGTCCCTGTCCACGTCCGAAGAAACCACCGAACGGGTCTGAGAAGAAGTCTTCAAACGGATCACTATACTCTACGGTCTGCAACTTCGAGTTGGTCACCGACTTGATATATACCACTGCGGGCAGCGACTTTTCAGCTGCATACGTGAGGTCGACGGGTTGTCCTGGAGCAACAGCAGCTGTTGCAGGAGCGGCCTGTGTCTTGTTGCACGAGGCTGCGGAGAATGCAATCACCATGAGATACATGGCAGGCATCAAGGTCTTTACAATCTTTTTCATAATCTTATCAGTTTAATTAATGTTATTGTTCGTATTCGCTTTGTCGTTTGACGGTGCAAATATAGGGGCATTTTTCCATATACTGACAATTTGTCGTATCTTTTTGTCGCAATTTAACACTTCTGCCACCTTGCTTAACGGCTGTTAGAAATTAACGATTGAATTGTGAAAATACTGACAAAATTAACGAAGTGTAGTGTTTATAGGTTTATATATGAAAATAAAAAAGAGGAAAGTCGGAAAGACTTCCCTCTTAAATGAAGATAATATCGTATTAATAATTGAATTCTCCAAATTCGCTCTTGATAGTCAGACTCTTGGGACCTTCTTCGATGTGGCCGACAATCTGGGCATCGATGTTGAAAGACTTCGAGAGGTCGATAACCTGTTGGGCAACCTCTGGTCGAACGTAGATTTCCATACGGTGACCCATGTTGAATACCTGGTACATCTCCTTCCAGTCGGTGCCTGAGCACTCGTGGATGGCATGGAACAATGGGGGCACAGGGAACATGTTGTCCTTGACGACCTTGCAGTTGTCGTTGACGAAATGCAGTACCTTGGTCTGTGCGCCACCGGTGCAGTGTACCATTCCGTGAATCTCAGGACGGAGCTCGTCGAGCAGCTTCTTGATGACAGGTGCGTAGGTGCGGGTGGGCGAGAGTACCAACTGACCGGCATCGATGGGTGAACCCTCGACAGCATCGGTAAGCTTGTACTTTCCGCTATAAACCAACTTGTCGGGCACGGCGTGATCGTAGCTCTCAGGATAGTTCTCGGCCAGATACTTGGCGAAGACATCGTGACGGGCTGAGGTGAGTCCGTTAGAGCCCATACCGCCGTTGTAACGTTTCTCGTAGGTAGCCTGACCTGTAGATGAAAGACCAACGATAACGTCGCCCGGACGGATGTTGGCGTTGTCGATAACGTCGGAACGCTTCATGCGGCAGGTAACGGTGCTATCTACGATGATAGTGCGTACAAGGTCGCCTACATCAGCGGTCTCGCCGCCAGTGGGATAGATGCCGATGCCCATTTCGCGCAGTTCTGCCAGCAGTTCATCGGTACCATTGATGATAGCAGAGATGACCTCGCCGGGAATCAACATCTTGTTACGACCTATGGTGCTTGATACCAAGATATTGTCGACAGCGCCGACACAAAGTAGGTCGTCGGTATTCATGACGATAGCATCCTGAGCGATGCCTTTCCATACGCTTAGATCGCCAGTCTCCTTCCAATACATGTAGGCCAGTGCCGACTTGGTGCCGGCGCCATCGGCATGCATGATGTTACAATACTCAGGGTCGCCCCCTAAGATGTCGGGGATAATCTTACAGAAAGCCTGCGGGAAGATACCCTTATCAATGTTTTTAATAGCTGCGTGAACGTCCTCTTTGGCGGCACTCACGCCTCTCATCATATAACGATTGTCCATAATTACGTTGTGTTTGTTGCTGTGTCACACGTTGTGTTTGTTGCTGTGTCACACGTTGTGTTTGTTGCTGTGTCACACGTTGTGTTTGTTGCTGTGTCACAGCAACCAGCTTTTAGAATTTAACCTGTGGAGCTTTCTCTGCACCTGCCTCTGCCTCGAACTTATCCATGGTGTTAAAGCCGAAGATACCAGCAAGGAGGTTCTTGGGGAACTTGCGGATGACGATGTTGTACTGCTGAACGACACCGTTGAACTTGTTGCGGGCCTCGTTGATGCGGTTCTCGGTACCCTCCAGCTGAGCCTGCAGGTCGCGGAAGTTCTCGTTGGCCTTCAGGTCAGGATAGTTTTCCTGGATAGCAATCAGTCGACCGAGAGCAGCACCCAGCTCACCCTGTGCCTGTTGGAACTCCTTCATCTTCTCAGGAGTCATGTTCGTGGGGTCAAGAGTGACCTGTGTAGCCTTTGAACGAGCAGCAACAACACCTTCGAGGGTCTCTTTCTCGTGTGAGGCATAGCCCTTGACGACTTCTACCAGATTGGGAATGAGGTCGGCACGACGCTGATAGGCTGACTGTACGTTAGCCAGTGCAGTAGTAGCTTTCTCCTGTTCGCTGACCATTGAGTTGTAAGCACTGGCAGCCCAGATGCAGATGATGACCACGGCTGCAATGATTCCGATTGTAGATTTACTCAGTTTCATAATGATTGTATTTTAGTTATTAATTTCTCACTATTCACTATTCATTAGCAAAGCGCCTCTTACCAACGTGATGTGGCACCACCGCCTCCGAAGCTTCCGCCACCAAAGGAGCCTCCGCTAAAGCCGCCACCACCGCTGTGACCACCACCGCCAAAGCCTCCGAAACCACCACCGCTACTTTGTGGGGCAACATAGAACGGGTTGGCCAGCAGGGGCACCATGCCCATAAGTCCCACCCAGTAGTACTTGCTATTCTTGTAAAGGAAGAAGATGCACCAACCAGTGATTGCTATTAAGGTAATTAAGATGATTGTTTCAGCCTCGTCGTCCTCTGCATCTTCAGCCATCAGCGACGATATTTCAGGAAGCTTCTTCTTCTCCAGAGTGGAGTAGATAGCCTCAGTGAGATAGTACATGGCGCTGTCGGGTTGTTCGCGCTGCATGAATGGTACGGCATACTGTTGTTCAAGACGACGGCACTCTACATCGGTGAGGTCGCCCTCCAACGAACGTCCCGGTGAGATGTTGAGCGAGTGGTCCTGATAACCGCACACCACCATGAGGCCGCGGTCGCCATAGCCCACACCGTATTTGTTGCCCACATCCTGAGCCAGACGGAAGGGATCGTCGTTCTCGATATGATTGACCACAATGACTACCGACTGCACGCCCAAGTCAAGGTTTAATCGCTGTAGTGTAACGTTCATGTTGTCAACGGTTTGCTGCGAGAGCACGTGGTCGGGATTGGAGACATATTGCGTAGAGTCCTGCAGGTAGGGGATGGGGATGTTGTCGGCGTTCCAATAGGTGACCTCAGAGGACTCAGCGCCCGAACCGCTGAGCGCACTATCCACGGTGACCTCGGCCTCTGGACTGTCGGGCAGTGCCATCGTGCAACAGGTCATAGCCGCCAGGATACCGATGACGAAGAGCCAACCCCACATCTTGCGGGCCCTGGTCCATTCGGGATGGCTTTGCTTGTACTCCGCAATGATGGCTTTGCGCTTCTGGCGATATTCGTACACCAGCTGTGTGTAGCGTCCGGAGTACTGCTCTCTGAGCTTGTTGACGCGGCCTACCTGCCCTTTCTCCAACTCAAAGGCACTCTCCAAAGCCTGGATGGTCTGGTTGTACTGCTTGGTCAATTGGTCGAGTGATGCCTTATATTCGTCCATAGCTTATTGCTCGTGCAGAATAGTCTATTTCTCGTGCCAGAACTCCCAGGAGGCAAAAGCCTGCAGAAGAAGCATCTCCAGACCATTCTTGGTCTGTGCACCATATTGGGCGCCACGCTTCATGAAGAGCGTTTCGTCGGGATTATAGATAAGGTCATAGAGGATGGTGTGACTATCCATGGCCTCATAGGGCAATTGTGGACACTCCTCGGTTTTCGGATACATGCCCAGCGGCGTGCAGTTCACGATGACGTTGTACTCCTTCACTACGTCGGGGGTTATCTTGTCATACTGGATGGTGTCAGGACGCTCATAGCGACTGACGAAGACGGTCTCCAGTCCCAAGTGGTGCAGTCCGAAGTTGATAGCTTTCGACGCACCGCCCGTACCGAGGATGAGTGCCTTCTTGTGCCACTTCTTCTCGAGCATGGGTTCGATGCTCTTAGTGAAGCCAATGACGTCACTGTTATAGCCCTTTAGCTTGGTGTTCCTACCCTCGTGAGTGACCTTGATGACGTTGACGGCACCAATGGCTCTGGCTTCTGGCGTGATACTGTCCAGATAGGGAATGACCTTCTCCTTGTAGGGAATGGTCACGTTAAGTCCTTTCAGTTCGGGGTTGGCACCAATCACCTCGTCGAGTGCCTCAATGGAGGGAATCTCGAAGTTCTCATACACAGCATCGATGCCCTCATCCTGAAAACGCTGGTTGAAGTAGCTGATGGAGAATGAGTGGCCCAATGGGTAACCGATAAGTCCGTACTTTTCCATAATTCTAATACCTATTTTGTTGCGAAATACATCGTGCAGATGCCGAACGTAAGTCGGCGGAACGAGGCTTCGGCAAAGCCTGCCTTCATCAGTATATCGACCATGCGCTCGCCTTGTGGGAAAGCCTCGATGGTCTTGGTGAGGTAAGAGTAGGCGCTAGTGTCGCGCGAGATGAGTCGACCGTAGACGGGCAGCACCGTGTGAGAATAGATGCGGAACAGCTGCTTCATGGGGAACTTGACCGGTGTGGTAAGTTCCACGATGCTGAGGTGTCCACCTGGTCGTAGCACGCGGCACATCTCGCACAGTCCTGCGTCGAGGTCGGCAAAGTTGCGGATGCCGAAAGCAGCAGTCACCGCGTCGAAGGTGTCATTATTATAAGATAGGTGTAGACAGTCTTCCTTCTCAAATGTCACCACATTGTCCAGACCGAGTGCCTTGACCTTCTGCCGACCAATGTCCATCATTCCCTCGCTGATGTCTGCACCTATCAGCTTTTTCGGCTGTAGCATCTGGGCAGCGAGGATGGCGAAGTCGCCCGTGCCGGTAGCAATATCGAGCAGCGACTGGGGCTGGTAGGGCGCTAGGGCCTTGATGGCCTTGCGGCGCCACCCCTTGTCGATGTCCCACGACAGACGATGGTTCAACTTATCGTAGGTGGGAGCGATGTTGTCGAACATCTGTTCCACCTGCGAGGCTTTTTCACCGTCGTGGTATGGGGTTATCTTCTCCTGCTCGTACATATCTTGTTCAGTTTGTTGCTGTGTTACAGCAACCTCCAATTATCTCGTCTTCAGCCACTCGCTGACGTTCTTCTCGATACGGGCAGCGATATCGCCTTCCTCAGCAGCCTTGTCGAACTTCTCGCCAACGATGTGCTCGTAGAGCTCGATGTAGCGGTCCGAGACGCTCTCAGCATACTCGTCAGTAATCTCAGGCATCACCTGTCCGGGCTCGTTCATGAAGTCGTGCTCGATGAGCCACTGGCGCACAAACTCCTTAGACAGCTGACGCTGGGGCTCGCCCTTAGCCAACTTCTCCTCATAGCCGTCGGCATAGAAGTAGCGGCTGCTGTCGGGGGTATGGATTTCGTCGATGAGGTAAACCTTACCGTCGCGCTTGCCAAACTCGTACTTGGTATCCACGAGGATGAGTCCACGCTTGGCGGCAATCTCCTGACCACGAGCGAAAATCTTGCGAGTATAGTCCTCCATGATGGCGTAGTCCTCGGCCGAAACGATACCCTGAGCAATGATTTCTTCCTTCGAGATGTTCATGTCGTGACCCTCGTCAGCCTTGGTGGTCGGGGTGATGATGGGCTCGGGGAAACGCTCGTTCTCCTTCATGCCGTCGGGCAGCTTCACGCCACACAGCTCGCGGCAACCATTCTTGTACTCACGCCAGGCAGAACCGGTGAGGATAGAGCGGATAATCATCTCCACACGGAAACCCTCGCACTTCAAACCCACGGTGACCATGGGGTCGGGAGTAGCCAGTTTCCAGTTAGAACAGATGTCGGTAGTGGCATCCAGGAACTTGGCGGCAATTTGGTTCAGCACCTGTCCCTTGAAGGGGATGCCCTTCGGCAACACGACGTCAAAAGCGGAGATGCGGTCGGTGGCCACCATCACCATCAGGTCGTCGTTGATGTTGTACACATCGCGTACCTTTCCGTGGTACACGCTCTTCTGTCCCTCAAAGTGGAAATCAGTCTTTGTTAATGCTTTCATTGTTATCTTCTTTAACTTCCTTAACTTCTTTAACTCCCTCATCAAACTGCTCGTAAGCGTTGACGATGCGGGTTACCAGCTTGTGGCGCACAATGTCTTTGCCCGTCAGGTTGACGATGCCGATGCCCTCTATATCCTTTAATATATGAAGGGCTTCGACGAGACCCGACTTCTGCGACTTTGGCAGGTCTATCTGCGTCATGTCGCCTGTGATAATCATCTTCGTGTTCCATCCCATGCGTGTCAGGAACATGCGGATCTGGGCAGGTGTGGTGTTCTGAGCCTCGTCCAGGATGACCACAGCGTCACTCAGCGTGCGACCACGCATAAAGGCCAGCGGAGCTATCTGGATGATGTTCTTCTCCATCATGTCCTGTAGCTTCACCTGTGGCAGCATGTCTTCCAGGGCGTCGTAGAGCGGCTGCAGATAGGGATCTATCTTCTCCTTCATGTCGCCCGGCAGGAAACCCAGCTTCTCGCCAGCCTCTACGGCAGGGCGGCTCAGGATAATCTTCTTGGCTGTCTTGTCCTTCAGCGCCTTCACTGCCAGGGCTATCGACAGGTAGGTCTTACCTGTTCCCGCAGGACCGACGGCAAACACCATGTCGTTCTGCTGGTAGGCATCGATGAGTTGCTGCTGATTCTGGCTGCGGGCCTTGATGGCACGTCCCGACATGGAGTAGCACACCACGTCGTCGGGGATGTCGTCGGTAGTACGACGACCTTTCACAATGTCCAGGATATTCTCTTCGTTCAGCGAGTTGAACTTCAGCACGTGCTGTCTCATGCGCTCTGTACTCTCCTCGAAGGCTGCCATCTGTTCCTCATCGCCCAGTACGCGGATAACGTTGTCGCGGGCCACGATGCGCAGCTTCGGGTACAAGGCGCGAATCATCTGAAGGTGCTGATTACCAGTCCCGTAGAACACCACGGGATCAATGTCCTCAAGTACTATGTGCTTCTCTATCACGCTCTGAACGTTTTCTTTTCTCTATATTGACGGCGCAAAGGTACAAATAATTTTTGATAACAACAAAAATATACTCTGAAAAAACACGAGCCGTAACTCGGAAAGCTACGGCTCGTTGTTATTGGAGTCTGTCGCGGATTTATGCGAACGGATTCTCTGTTGGGTAGTAGTCACCCTTCGGGAAGTTGTAGTCGATCTCGTCCACGGGGATGCCCATATACTTCAGAACCTCCCACAAGTACTTACCCTGGTGACCGAACATAACGGCGCAGTGGTGTGGGTAGTGCTTCTCGATGAGGACGTGACGGTAGAAGCGGCTCATGTTCTTGATGCCGAAGATACCGATAGAACCGAACGAGCGGGTAGCTACGGGGATAACCTCGCCCTGAGCGATGTAAGCGCGGAGCTTGGTGTCAGCAGTAGACTGCAGACGATATACAGTAGCCAGACCGGGCTGGATGTCACCCTCCAGGGTACCGTTGGTAACCTCAACAGGCAGGGCGCGGGCCATAATGCGCTGGAAGCACATCTGGCAGTTGCAAACCTTGCTTGAAGCAGTGTTACCGCAGTGGAAGCCCATGAAGATTTCCTTGTCGGTATAGGTGTCGCAAGCGAACTTCTTACCCTTGATGCTCTCCTCGTACATGTCGCGGGGAACGGTGTTGTTGATGTCGAGCAGCGTAACGGCGTCCTCAGAGATACATGTTCCGATATACTCAGACAGAGCACCATAGATGTCAACCTCACAAGCTACGGGGATACCACGGCTGGTCAGACGGCTGTTGACGTAGCAGGGTACGAAACCGAACATGGTCTGGAAAGCAGGCCAGCACTTGTTAGCCATAGCCACGAACTGACGAGAACCCTTATGAGCCTCAATCCAGTCGGTCAGAGTCAGCTCATACTGGGCGAGCTTAGGCAGCACCTGAGGAATCTTGTTGCCATGACCCAGCTCAGCAGCCATATCCTTCACGACGTCATCGATGCGTGGGTCGTTAGCGTGCTTCTGGAAGGCCTCGAGCAGGTCGAGCTCTGAGTTCTCCTCAATCTCAACATCGAGGTCATACAGCGCACGGATAGGAGCGTTACAAGCCAAGAAGTTATTAGGACGGGGACCGAAGCTGATAATCTTCAGGTTCTGCAGACCCACGATAGCGCGGGCGATGGGCAGGAACTCGTGAATCATCTCAGCGCACTGACCAGCGTCGCCAACGGGCTCCTCGGGGATGTAAGCGCGGGTCTTGCGCAGAGACAGAGCCTGGCTAGCGTTCAGCATACCGCAGTAAGCATCTCCACGACCGTCGATGAGGTCGTTCTGAGTCTCCTCAGCAGCAGCGCAGAACATCGTGGGACCCTGGAACCAGTCAGCAATCATGGTCTCAGAAATCTCAGGACCGAAGTTGCCAAGGTAAACGCACAGAGCGTTACAGCCAGCCTTCTGCACATCAGCCAAAGCCTGCTGAGCGTGAATCTCGCTCTCAACGATACAGATGGGGCACTCATAGATGCCTTCCTTACCGAACTTCTTCTCATACTCGGCGATAACAGCCTTACGGCGGTTAACGGCCAATGACTCGGGGAAACAGTCGCGGCTAACAGCCACGATACCGATCTTAATTACAGGTACATTGTTCATGTTAATCTTTGTTAGTAAAGTAAATGTTTAATTGTTAGAAATATTATTTCGTTTCTCGTAATTTCGTAATTTCGCAATTTCGTTGTTTCGATGTCTCGTCGTTTCGTCGTTTCGTTGTCTCGATGTCTCGTTGTTTCGATGTCTCGTTGTTTCGATGTCTCGTTGTTTCGATGTCTCGTCGTTTCGATGTCTCGTCGTTTCGTCGTTTCGTTGTCTCGATGTCTCGTTGTCTCGATGTCTCGTTGTCTCGTTATCTCGTTATTTTCACAACCACTGGTTGCTCGACCTCTCGTCTCCACGCCTTCAGATAGTCGAACCACTCTTTGGCCGAGTGGTAGCCGAAGGTCTCGTTGGCGGAGGTATACGTCACCTTGTAGTGCATCTCGCGGCCTGCCACCTTTATTATATACGTGTAGTTGTCCTTGTTGGCAGGCTCCTCGCTGACGATGTTCTTCTGAGGTACGTAGACTGCTAGTCCTACCGTCTCGCGCTTCCACTTCAACGTATCGGTCGAGGGGTAGTCGGTGCCCCAGCAGGCGCGCAGACCCTTCTTGTCGGTGAACTCCTCGGAATCCTTCACATTGATAATGCCGGTGGAGAAACGATAGTCCGTGACGTCCTTGTTGAATAGCACATCGACATCGGTGTCTCTGTGGCCCGCATACTGGGTGTAGCGGATGGTCATGTTGACGGGTGATGTCTGATGGCTGATGGGTGATGTCAGTTGCCAACCGCGGTCCACGAGTTCGACGATGGTGCGCAGCGGACCATAGCTGATGATGCGCTGGGTGCGGCTGCGAACAGGTTCTACGAGTGTGGGTTTCTGACCATCCCAACCACGGAAGGCACCGAGTCCGAACGTTTGACCCACCCACAGCACGTCGTCGCCATAGCCGCGAGCTTTCTGGTCATCATCGGTATAGAACTGGGTCTCCTTCAGCTCCAGCTGCTTGTGGAACTTACCATATAGGTCGAGGGTCTGGCGGGCATCGAAATAGATGCGGATGCCATTCAACTCGCTCTCGAAGTCCACACCATGGTGGTGCTGGATGTTATAGGTATAGGCGGCATCGCCACGTGCGGTAATCGACTCGATATAGTTGTTCTGCTGGTTCTTCTTCAGCGTCTTGTCCTTGGAGTTGCCCAACACCATCTCGGCAAAGACACGGGCAGGGTAGGGACGTGGCTCGCCTTCTGTATAGAGGGTCACCATATAGCGCTTCTGCTCCTTCTTGCCCAGGTCGGCCAGAAAACACAGCTCGTCGAAGGTTTCGTCCTGGTCCAGATCATCCAACTGACAGGGAATCTCCTGTCCCTCGCACATGACCAGTGCCGAACGGATATCCTCTCCATAGTCCTTCAACGGAAGCACCACAGACTGGTCTGTCCGTGCTTGTGCAGACGGATTGGTGACACTCACTTCAATGGTTCTCTGGGCCTGGACCTCTGAGGTCTGCAGGGCCATCAAGGGTAGTGCTGCGTAGGTCAACAGCCAATGGAATATTGTACTTTTCATGCTACTGATAGTCGATAACAGCCACAAATTTACTAAATTCCCCAACCAATTTTTATCTTTTTAGCAAAAAATTTGCTATTAAAAATATTTTTTAGTAATTTTGCATCGTATTTTTAAGAAAATTAATGTTTCCCTGTTAGTAACGTGCAGAAAGTTTACGGAATATTGGTCGTGCTGATGTTGGTCTGCGTCGGTTGTCAGTGGCAGTTGAAACCCGCTGATACGGATGCTGCAGGCAAGCGTATCGGTATCCAGCGTTTCGACCGTATCGAGATGCTCTATCTCACCACGGGCGACTATTCTGCACTGCAACAGATGAACACCTATTTCCCCACAGAGACGCGCATGCTCATAGAGGATATGCTGCACTTGGGACAGGTCGACGATCCGGCCATCAATACGAAGTTCCTGTTCTTCTTTCAGGACTCCACGTTGCAGCAGATGCTCAACGACGTGCAACAGCAGTATGCCAACATGGACGATGTGGACGAACAGCTGTCGCTGGCGTTCAAGCGGCTGAAGGACGAACTGCCTGACATTGCCGTACCGACGGTCTATACGCAGATTGGCTCCTTCGACCAGAGCATCATCGTGTCGGGTGGTTCGCTGGGTGTCAGCTTAGACAAGTATCTGGGCACTGACTATCCGTTCTATGCAGACCACTACAGCGAGCAGGAGCGCCAGCTGATGCACCGCGGAATGATTGTGCCGGACTGCCTGAGTTTCTACCTGCTGAGCATCTATCCCTTGCCCAAGGGTAACATCCAGACGGATCGCGACAAGCACATGGGACGCATCATGTGGGTGGTCAACCGACTGATGCAGAAACAGGTGTTCGAAAACGACTATGTGGACGAGGCGGCAATGTATATGAACCATCGTCCACACACTTCTTTACACGATTTCCTCAAAGACAGAAAAGACTGATTATGGCTGAACAGAAGAATACCAGACAACGCAGGCAGCAACCTGTGGATAACACTTACGCACACGTACAACCCCAGGCAACAGAGATAGAACGGGCCGTGCTGGGCGCCTTGATGATTGACAAGGATGCCTATGCGGTGGTTTGTGAGACGCTGCTGCCGGAGAGTTTCTATGAACCCCGCAACCAGAAGGTCTATCAGGCCATCATGGAACTGTCACTGAAGGAGCGTCCTGTAGACATCTGGACAGTGACGGAACAGCTGGCCAAACAGGGCGACCTGGAGATGGTGGGTGGTCCGGGATACATCACGGAACTGTCGTCACGTGTGGCTTCGTCAGCCAATATCGAGTATCATGCGCGTATCATCGCCCAGAAGTCGCTGGCGCGCCAACTGATATCGTTCTCTAGCAACATCCAGACAAAAGCGTTCGACGAGACGGTGGATGTGGACGACCTGATGCAGGAGGCGGAGGGTTCGCTGTTCGAACTGGGACAGCGTAACATGAAGAAGGACTACACGCAGATAGACCCTGTCATCAAGAATGCGGTGGATGTCATCCAGAAGGCGGCAGCCAACAAGGACGGCTTGACGGGTGTCCCTACGGGTTATCATAAGTTGGACGATATCACTTCTGGTTGGCAACCTTCTGATCTGGTGATTATCGCAGGACGTCCGGCCATGGGTAAGACATCGTTTGCATTGTCTATGGCAAAGAATATTGCGGCAGACTATCAGGTGCCAATGGCGTTTTTCTCGCTGGAGATGTCGAACGTGCAGCTGGTAAATCGTTTAATATCAAACGTTTGTGAGATTCAGGGTTCGAAGATTCTGAATGGTCAGCTGCAGCCCGACGAATGGGACCGTTTGGACAAGCGTCTGAACAACTTGTTGGGTGCTCCGTTGTATGTAGATGATACGCCTGGTTTGTCGGTCTTCGAACTGCGCACCAAGGCACGTCGCCTTGTTCGTGAGCACGGGGTGAAAATCATAATGATTGACTACCTGCAGCTGATGAACGCTAACGGTATGCGCTTCTCCTCGCGTCAGGAGGAGGTGTCTGTCATCTCGCGTTCACTGAAGGGACTGGCCAAGGAATTGGATATTCCCATCTTGGCGCTCTCGCAGCTGAACCGTGGTGTAGAGAGTCGTGACGGATTGGAGGGTAAGCGCCCGCAGTTGAGTGACCTGCGTGAGTCGGGAGCCATCGAGCAGGATGCGGACATGGTGCTCTTCGTGCACCGTCCGGAGTACTACCATATCTTTGAGGATGACAAGGGGCGCGACCTGCATGGCATGGCACAAATCATCATTGCCAAGCACCGTAAGGGTGCTACGGGCGATGTACTGTTGACGTTCCGTGGTGAGTTCACGCGCTTCGAAAATCCGGAGGACAAACAACTTCGCAGCACCAAGCATACAGATGATGGTGGTGGCGAAATCCTGGGTAGTAAGATGAATGATGGTATGCCGACAGACCCCAACGCCTCCCCCTTCGAACCAGGTGAAGCCGCTGGTCCTGCACCGTTCTAACGCTTTGCCAGTGTCCAGCGGTTTTCCCGCTGTTTTTTCCTATATCAGTGTGTGCAGCAGTTTTCCCGCTGTTTTTTCCTATATCAGTGTGTCCAGTGGTTTTCCCGCTGTATTATTTTTTCAGTAGCGCTTTCGCATTAGCAATCGCTGCTTCTGAAACATCGCTTCCGCTGACCATTTGTGCAATCTCCCTGACGCGCTCCTCATCGCTGAGCAGGTGCATGCTGCTGGTAGTTCCCTGTGGCGTTTCTTCCTTAGATACGCGATAGTGGTGACTACCCATAGCCGCAATCTGTGGCAGATGGGTAATGCTAATCACCTGTCGCTCAGCCTGTCCCATCTCGCGCATCATCTCAGCCATCTTCTCAGCAATCTTGCCACTTACTCCGGTATCTATCTCGTCAAAGATGATGGTGGGCAGTTTCACGGCACCACTAATCATGGCCTTTAGCGACAGCATCACACGGGCTATCTCACCACCAGAGGCCACCTGACTGACGGGCTGGAGTGGGGTAGAGGTGTTGGCGGAGAAGAGAAAAGCGACCTGGTCTTGACCACTCTTGCCGAGGGCTGAGGGCGTGATGCTGACCTCAAAGCGCACATGGGGCATACCCAGTGGCACCAGTCGCTGTTGCATCTGCTTCTCAATTTCTTTAGCGGCTTTCTGGCGTTGCTTGGTCAACTTGTCTGCCAGCTGCTGGCACTTACCTTTGAGCTGTTCGCACTTAGCCTCGAGTTCTGCCATGGCGTCATCGCTATTCTCAATGGCATTGAGCTGTTTACCCAACAGGTCGCGTTGGGCAATAAGTTCTTCCACGTTATCCACATGGTATTTCTTTTCGAGGTCGTAGAGCAGGTCCAGACGATTGTTCAGACGGTCCAGTTCTGCGGGATCGAAGTCGGTACGCTCCAACAGACTGCTCACCTCATCAGCAATATCTTTCAGCTCGATATGACAACTCTCCAAGCGCTCTGCCAACTCACTGGCAGCAGGTAGCACACGGGCTATATTCCGCAGGGTTTGGAACGACTGTCTGACGTTGTCCACAGCCCCTTGTTGGTCACCATTCAGATGACCATCTGCCTCATACAATGCTCCCTTGATATCTTCTGCATGCGAGAGCATATCGCTCTGTTGCTCCAACTCTTCTTGTTCACCATCCACGAGGTTGGCCTGTTGCAACTCCTCATACTGGAACTGCATAAAGTCAACCTGCTGGCGGTTCTTCTCTATGTTGTCCTTCAGTTCCTGTAGCTCCCTATTGGCTGTCTGCAGTTGACTGTAACTCTCCTGATAGTCAGCCAACAGTCCCTGGTTTTGGGCAATGATATCCACTACACTCAGTTGGAAGTCTTGCTTGTTCAGCAACAGGTTCTGGTGCTGTGAATGGATGTCCACCAGTTGCTCACCCAACTCTTTCAGCATCGACAGGGCCACAGGGGTGTCGTTGATAAACGCACGACTCTTGGTGGCGCTGATCTCTCTGCGGATGATGGTGTCCTCCGCATCGTAGTCTATATCATTCTCGGTAAAAAACGGTTGCAAATCATATCGCGACAGGTCAAAGTGTGCCTCGATGGTACACTTCTCTGCCCCTGTCTTAATACTCTTAGAATCAGCACGTTGACCCAACAACAGACCAATAGCGCCCAGGATAATACTCTTTCCCGCACCAGTCTCACCAGTCAACACCGAGAACCCTGAATACAACTCAATATCCAGCAGGTCTATCAGTGCATAATTCTTAATATATAAATGTTTCAGCATACGATAATTTAATTCGTATTATTCGTGAAATTCGTGTTCGTCTTCCTTCTTAACTTCTTTTGGATTACGTGCACTTCCCCTCCCTTTTGGGAGGGGTCGGCTTATTCCTTAATCTTCTCCCACGCATTACTCTGCGACGCATTGAGGTTAAACAGGATATTATACACTGCCTCTTTCTCTTTCTGCGTACCCTTACCCTTATAGATGTTCGCCAACTCATCGCGCTTATAGTCGGTCCATATCTGGGGCAACAGACTCAGGGGCTTGTCCTGATGGGCTTGTTTCAGCAGTTCCAGGGCCTCCGACACATTGCCACGTCCTCTTTCTGCATTGTTGCTCATCTCGTCCAGTCCCTTGCGATAGTAGTCATACTGCAACTGACGGAAGGGTTTCATGGCCTCGTCCAAGTAGTCGTTGATGATGGCAAAACGGTTTCTGGAGTCCTCAAAGGCTTTCCAACCGGGGAAACCCAGGTCCTGCGCGTTATTCGTCAGATTCATACATCTCCTCAATACTTCTGTTCCTGCCATAGGCCCAAAACTGTCAAGGTCCAGGCCGATAATCAGATAGGCATAGTACGCCATCAGGGCCGTCAACTGGTTGTCGATATTCTCTTCCATGAAGTTCAACTGGTCAAACTGCACGAAGTCGAAGTTGAAGTCCCCATCCTTATTATTATATAAGGTAGAGGTGTAGGCAGAGTTGTACACGGGTCTGTTGGCCTGAATCATTGCCGTACACGTAAAGCGGTTATTGCCCTTGTCATATTTCTGTACGGTGATGTTAAAGGTGACGTTGATGCGCTCATTCTGCTGAAACTGCAACTCAGTCCACTGCTTGTCATTCATCCATTGCTCCAGTGTCTGCTGCAGATTCTCAAAGACACTCTTATCCGAGCCTTCCACCTGTGAACTGTTGATGGTCACCTTCACCAGTAACTCCTGTGCACCAGCACTCACCGCAAGCAATATATATAATAATGTAAGAATCCCCTTCTTCATCCCTCACTATTCACTCTTCGTTATTCACTATTCACTAGCGAAGCGTAAGAATATTTTTCTCATTCTCTCACCTCTATCTTTGCTTGTGTTCAGCGGTTTTCCCGCTGCTCACCTCTATCTTTGCCTGCAGGTAGCGGGTTTCCCGCTGCTCACCTCTATCTTTGCCTGCAGGCAGCGGGTTTCCCGCTGCTTTTATTACTCTCTCCAGCTCCTCCACAATATCCCTAGCAACCTCCTGCTTCGACTTCTTCTCATAGTCGCGCTGGCCCTCCTTGGAGATGATGCTGATCTGGTTCTCATCCGACTGGAAGCACGTTCCTTTGTTCTGCAGCGAGTTCAGCACAATGAAGTCCAGGTTCTTCTTCTCCAGCTTCTTCTTAGCATTCACCTCTTCATCATTGGTCTCCAAGGCGAACCCTACCATCACCTGCTTCTCTGTCTTCATCTTCCCTAGTGCCGCCGCAATATCCGGGTTAGCCACCAACCTCAGTGTCATCCCCCCGTCTTCAGAATCGCCACTACTCCCCCTCATTTTTGAGGGGGCCTTTGGGTCAGCTTCCTCCCCTCCTTTTTTGAAGGGGGCTAGGGGGAGGCTCTCTTCTTCGTCCTCGTTCTCCCTCCTTAGGGAGGGGGCTAGGGGGAGGCTCTCTTCTTCGTCCTCGTTCCCCCTCCTTAAGGAGGGGGCTGTCTTCTCCCTCTTAATTTTCTCCTTCGCCTGCTGCTCTGGCCTAAAGTCTGCCACTGCCGCACAGAGTATGGCTGCATCACTGCTCTTAAAGGCCTCAGTGGCTGCCTGGTACATCTCCTCACAGCTCTCTACATCTATCCTATGGATAGTCTCCGAGCACTTCAGACTGACGGGCCCAGCGACCAGTGTCACCTCAGCGCCTCTTCGTGCGCACTCTTCAGCAAGCGCGAAGCCCATCTTCCCACTGCTATAGTTCCCGATAAACCGCACGGGGTCTATCTTCTCATACGTAGGTCCAGCGGTTATCAGCACCTTCTTTCCAGTCAAAAGACCGTCCTTGCTTTCTCGTAGGGCATGGTTTTGCCATGCCTCTTGCTCTTCCTGGCTTTCTCGTAGGGCATGGTTTTGCCATGCCTTTTGCTCTTCTTGGCTTTCTTGTAGGGCATGGTTTTGCCATGCCTTTTGCTCTTCTTGGCTTTCTTGTAGGGCATGGTTTTGCCATGCCTCTTGCTCTTCCTGGCTTTCTTGTAGGGCATGGTTTTGCCATGCCTCTTGCTCTTCTTGGCTTTCTCGTAGGGCATGGCATTGCCATGCCCCTTCGCCACTACTCCCCCTCATTTTTGAGGGGGCTTCTCCTAGCTTTTCTTCCAGTATAGCCACGATCCTTTCCGGCTCCTCCATTCTTCCTTTGCCCTCCAGTCCTGATGCCAGGAACCCTGATGCGGGCTCAATGATGGTATTTCCAAAGCTGATGAGCCGCTTCATGTTCTCCTGTGTGCTGGGGTGCTTATACATATCCAGGTCCATTGCTGGGGCAATGAACACGGGGGCTTTCATCGACAGATAGGTAGTGATGAGCATGTTGTCGGCAATGCCATTGGCCATCTTGCCAAGGGTCGAGGCCGTACAGGGTGCGATGAGCATGGCGTCAGCCCATAGTCCCAGGTCTACATGCGAGTTCCATGTGCCATCCCTTTGTGCAAAAAACTCACTAATCACGGGCTTATGGGTCAGTGCCGACAGCGTTATCGGAGTGATAAACTCCTTTCCTGCAGGCGTTATCACCACCTGCACCTCAGCACCAGCCTTTACCAGTCCACGGATAATCAGACACGCCTTATACGCGGCTATGCTTCCCGTAATTCCCAGTACAATCTTCTTCCCTTTTAACATCTTTCTGTACTTTTTCTTTATTAGTATCCCCTCCTTTTTGGATTGCGTGCAACTCCCCTCACTTTTGGGAGGGGCTGGGGTAGCCTTCTATTTCTGCGCCTCTCTCAGCCTGATTCTCGTCAGCACTTGCTTGGTGTTATACGTGAAGTCCCCACCGAGTATCCAGCTATAGTACCCTGGATCCATGCGCAACACCTGTGCCACAGGCAGTCCCTTGTGTTTGCCGAAGTTAAACACCTCTGTACGTTCACCATTGACCTCTGCCCACACAATACGACCGGCAAAGTCCACATTGTCGTTAACCTTCGAGAAGTCTGCCAGGGCCTGCATGTCGTTAGGCAGCGTGCGCTCTGTGGGGTCTTCCCCAATCTCGCGCTGGTGCTCTTCGGTATAGCAGTCCAGCTCTCCCATCAGCACGCGATAGGTGGCCTCGGTGTCTTGGTCTGCACGATGGGCCTCGAAGTCGTCCTCCATCTTTCTGCCACAATAGAACTTATAGGCGGCTGCCAGATTCCTGCGCTCCATCTTGTGGTAGATGGTCTGCGCATCAATCAGGCGACACTTCGAGAAGTCAAAGTCGATACCAGCCCTCAGGAACTCCTCTGCCAACAGGGGCACATCGAAGTGGTTGCTGTTATAGCCGGCAATATCTGCTCCGGTAAACACCTCACAAATCTTGCTCGCCAACTGTTTGAAGGTGGGCTTCCCCTTGACGTCCTCATTGGAGATACCTGTCAGGGCTACCACCTCATCGGGAATGGGCTTTTCCGGATTGATAATCTCGTTACCCCTCTCTTCTCTTCCGTCGGGGTACACCTTAATATATGATAACTGGATGACCCGTTCCTTGACAATGTCAAGGCCCGTGGTCTCCAAGTCAAAAATCACCAGTGGTTTCTGTAAATTCAGCTTCACAATAAATTATCAATTATCAATTATCATTTATCAATTATCATTTATCATTTAGCGAATGCGCCTTTATCATTTAGCGAATGCGCCTTTATCAATTCTCAATTTTCAATTCTCAATTGTTAATCAACGATTAGCCCTCGGGCTTAATCGTTGATTAACATTGGCATCATCAGCATCAGCACATCCTGGTTCTCGGGCTGCTCAGAGGGCAATACCAGTCCTGCACGACTGGGGTCTGCCAACTGCAGGATAACATCCTGACAGTCAAAGTTGCTCAGAATCTCAATAAACGACGAACCCTTGAAGCCAATACTCATCGGCTGACCATTATACGAGCATGACATGCGCTCTGTAGCAGTCTTCGAGAAATCGTAGTCCTCAGCATCCAACTGCAGGGTACCGCCTTCCACATGGAATCGGATGAGGTTACTGGAGTCGTTGGCGAAGGGCTGTACACGACGCAGGGCAGCCAACAGGGTCTGACGGTCTACAGTCAGCTGGTTGGGGTTGTTCTGCGGAATCACGCTGTTATAGTTCGGATAGCGACCCTCAATCAGTCGACAGATAATCTCGCCATCGCCATAGCTGATCTGGGCATTGCGCTCATCGAAGCGAATCGTCACATCACCACCATCCTTACCCAGCAGGGCCTTCAACAGTGATGCAGGCTTCTTAGGCAGGATGAAGGCAGCGGGCTGCTCACTCTGGATGCTCAGCACCTTGTTGCGCACCAGCTTATGACCATCGCTGGCAACGATAGCCAGACACTCTGGGGTCAGGTCAAAGTAGATACCGTTCATCACAGGGCGCAACTCATCCTGAGCGGTAGCAAACAGTGAACGGTTGATGTTCTCAGCCAACAAAGCATTGCTGATGACAATCTCGTTGGCACCATCGCTGATGTCCTGTGCCTGCGGATACTCGTCAGCATTCTCTACGGGCAGTGAGAAGAGACCGTTCTGGTACGAGATCTTGGCGATATTGCTGGTCTGGTCCACGTCAAAGGTGATGGGCTGCTCAGAGAAACCCTTCACGGCCTCCAGAAGGTCGTGGTTGCCAATGGCAAAACGTCCGTTACCGTCTGATTCGCTCAACTCCAGCTGGGTCTTCATGACGTTCTCGCTGTCTGAAGCGGTCAGATAGAGCATGTTGTCCTGTACGTCGAACAGGAAGTCGGCCAGAATGGGCAATGAATTCTTACTGTTGATAACTCTCGAAAGAGCATTGAGTTTGCTGCTTAGCGCAGTGCTGGATACTGTAAATCTCATGAGTATTTTAATTTTAGTTATGTTCGCATATGCGTAAATGGACTACAAAAATACAAAATAAGTTGGTCAAATGCAAAAATATTTTCAGAAAAATGATGATTTTAAAATTATTTTCCGTAATTTCGCAGTCTGAAACAAAAAAATCGTATAAAAACAACAAAATAATTATGGAATTAACAGGTAAGATTATTGCAGTAATGCAACCCCGCAGTGGCGTTTCTCAGCGCACGGGTAATTCGTGGATGATGCAGGATTATGTCATGGAGATCCCTGGTCAGTATCCTCGTCACATGGTTTTCAATATCTTCGGTGAGGATCGCATCAAACAGTTCAACATCCAGATGGGTGAGGACATCACCGTGTCTTTCGATATTGATGCCCGTGAGTTCAATGGCCGCTGGTATAATGACATTCGTGCCTTCAATGTAACTCGTGGTGCTGTTCCTGCTGCCGCTGCAGCTCCTGCTCAGGGTGCTCCCTTTGCTCAGCCCGCTGCTGCTCCTCAGGATGCTACGTCTCCCTTCCCCCCAGCACAGGAACCCGCAGGAGAGGGTAGTGCTGACGACCTCCCCTTTTAAGATTACCTTCTAAGGATTCATATACGACTACATCTGATTAATAACACCAATGGAAAATAGTACGACAGCGCAGGGCGCTGGCGACGCCGTAGGCGTTCCTGAACGCCACTGGTTTGTGGCGTTCGTGGGACCAAATGCTGAGAAGCGGTCGCGCGATAGCTTGCTACGGCTGGGCTATGAGGCTTATGCTGCTACCCAGGAGGAAATCCACCATTGGAAGAATGGTAAGGACAAGAAGATAGAGGTGGTGGTCATCACCCAGATAGTCTTTGTCCACTGTACCGAACAGGAGCGTAAGGAGGTTGTCAACCTTCCTTTCATTCGCTACTTCATGGTCAACAAGGCGGGTAAGGCGAACCCTTATGGGGGGCGACCCATCACCATCATTCCTGACAATCAGATGCAGAAGCTGCAGTTCATGCTCTACCATGCTAACAGTCCTGTGCAGTTCGTGTCTGCTCCTGTCCGTGTAGGTGACAATATCCGAGTCATCCGTGGTGACATGAAAGGCCTCGAGGGCGAAGTGGTCGAACTGAAGGGTTCCCAAGAGCGATACCTGGGCATTCGCCTCAACATGCTGGGCTGTGCCCTCCTCCACATCTCCCTCTCAGATGTTGAGAAAATGTCATAGCCTTCCCGCTCTCTCCTTGTCCTGACTTTTTCTGACATCCACGGTATCCTTCTCTGTATGCATCGGTTTTGCCGGTGCTCTTCTTTGTTTCGTTTGTCGCTTTAGTGTGCCCTGCGGCTTTGTCGCTTCAGTGTGTCCTGCGGCTTTGTCGCAGGGGCTTTCTGCTATCGTGTCCTCTATGCTGCAACATCGTTGCGGCACTTCCTTTTTCACCCTTATTGAAATTTTTTGTAATTTTTCTCACATAAAATATACTTTTTCATAGAATTAAACGTTAAATAATTTGGTTATGACTTTATGCCACACCATTATTAATCAACTAATTGTTATATTCTATGAACAAAAAAATTTTCATGGCAGCCCTTGTGCTGCTCGCAGCTACAAGCTGTACCAAAAATTCTGACTTAGTCAACGTAGTAGACAACAACGAAGAACAAGGCTATGCCCCTGTCACAGTACGGGTTAGCGATTTCTCCATCGCAACGGAGGAGATATCCTCGGGAGGTAGCCTGACGCGTGGTGCTGAGACCCTGGATAGCTACTTTGCTGGTGGCGCCATCACACTGGCGTTCTACGATGCAGAGGGTAGGGAGGTCTATAAGACTACTCAGGTCAAGGGCGATGGCTCTTACACCACCTTTGGTGAGTTTACAGCCAATCTTCAGGTGGGTCATTACACGATGGTGGCTGTGGCTCGTGCACATTACGATGGTGACGCCTTCACATTGACCAGCCCCACTGAAGCTGCTTACACTAGTATGCGCCCTCGCGAAACCTTCAGCAATGTTCAGGCTGTCACAGTAACCAGCGCATCACCGTTGAATCTCGAAGTAACCCTGAACCGTATCAACTCCTGGCTTAAGATTATCTCTACCGATGGTCGTCCTGCCAGTATTAAGAAGATCAGAACCACTTTCGAAAAGGGTGGAAAGAGCTTCAATCCTACCACTGGTTGGGCCACCACGGACACTGGCTTCTCGCAGACCAATAACCCTTCTACGGCAACTGGTGCGACAATAGAGATTAACGTTGTACCTTTCGTGGCTTGTGCCGATGATGCAGAGGAAAAGATGACCATCACCATCGAGGCCCTCGATAATGACGACAATGTACTAGGTACTAAGGTGGTGAACAATGTCCCCTTCAAGCGCAACCGTCAGACCATCCTTCGTGGTAACGTATTCACGGCAGAGCCCACAACTTCTTCGTTTAAGATAGAGACCGCTTGGCTGAGTGATTATACCATGGATTTCTAATCTCATTGGGAAATCAGCCATGCAACGATTGTTCAGTATCTGTACGTTTCTGCATATGTCTTCGTCCGTTGTGCGTGCATTGTCTTCGTCCGTTGTGCGTGCATTGAATGCACGAAATCTCGTCCATTACATGTGCATTCTATGCACCCTCCTGTCTCTCTCTTCCTGCGAGAAGGCCATCACTGACGACGACAGTGTGGTCAGCGGCTCTGTCGCTGACAAAAACGCCAACCTGACAGTCACCGTCTTCAGCATCGAGAAGACCCCTTTCGAGACCTTCACTCGTGCTGCCACTCCTGCTTCTGAGGCCTGCACCCGCCTAAACTTTGCGGTTTACACCCTCGATGGCACCCGTGTCAAGCAGCTCAACCAGTCCTCTGCCGAAGCCGATTTCGGCAAGGCCTCCTTCCAGCTCGAACCAGGCACCTATCAGCTAGTGGTCGTGGGCCATAGCGCCACTGGCAACCCCACGATGACGGACCCCACGAAGATTAAGTTCGAGAATGCGGATGGCTTTACAGACACCTATCTCTGTTATGCCAAGGTCACCATCGGTGAGGAAAAGGCGGACTACAAGGTCTCTCTCGACCGTATCACGGCTCTCTGTCGCTTTGTGCTCACAGACACCGAGATTCCCGCTGATGTCAAGAAGATGCGCTTCTACTACACGGGTGGTTCTGGTGCCTTCGATGCCACCACAGGCCTTGGCTGTGTCAACAGCAAGCAGGATGTGAAGTTCGATGTCTCTGCTAATAACAAGCAGTTCGACCTCTACACCTTCCCGTATAAAAGCACAGAGGGCACCCTCCATCTTGTGGTTACTGCTCTCGATGCTTCAGGCGTCGAGATTCTCCAGCGCGAGTTCGATGTCTCTATAGAGAAGAATTATATCACCTGGGTCTCTGGCTCCTTCTTTGGTGGCTCCAGTACAGACCCCACAGGTGGTGCCGGTATCACCAGCGTAACGGTCAACACCGACTGGGCGGGTGAGACCCACATCACGTTCTAAATATTTCGCATATGCATTTCTACCCATTATTATTCCACCCCAATCTCCACTCCGTGGTCTGGGGTGGTTCTCAGCTTTGCCCCTACAAGGGCTTGGCGCCTTCCGACGAGCCCATTGGCGAGAGTTGGGAGGTCAGTGCAGTACCCTCCAGTACCAGCATCATCAGCAATGGCCCCCTTGTGGGTCGCGACCTGATCTCGGTCGTGACCGAACACCCCGATGCCATTCTGGGCAAGGCGGTCAACGCCAAGTACCACGGCCAATTGCCCCTCCTGGTCAAGTTCATCGATGCCAAGCGCGACCTGAGCATTCAAGTGCACCCCAACGACGAGATGGCCCAGCGCGAACACGGCAAGATGGGCAAGTCCGAGATGTGGTATGTCATCAAGGCCGACCCGGGTGCCCACCTCTATGCGGGCTTCAAACAGCAGATTACCCCTTACGAATACCAGAGGCGCATCGAGGATGGCACCATCACTGAGGTCCTTGCCGACCATCAGGTCAAGGCGGGCGATGTCTTCTACCTCCCTGCCGGTCGTGTGCACGCCATCTGTGGGGGCATCCTCCTCGCTGAGGTCCAGCAGTCCTCTGATGTCACCTATCGCATCTTCGACTACAACCGCCCGGGTCTCGATGGCAAGCCTCGTGAGCTCCATACTGCCCTGGCTGCCCAGGCCTTGGACTTCCATGTCGAGGCCAACTATCGTACCGTCTATCCCGAAACCACCAACCGTGCCGTACAGATTATCGACACGCCCTTCTTCGATGTCCGTGTCATGGAGATTGACAAACCCAAGCATCGTGACATGCGCAAGTACGACAGCTTTGTCATCTCCATGTGTCTGGAGGGCGATTGCGAAATCCGGTTAAGACCAACAGTCACCTCTGGCCTCTCACCTCTCACCTCATTGCGTGCCACACTCCTACCTTCAGGTGGGAGAACCCCCTCACCTCTCATCTTAAAGGCTGGTCATAGCACACTAATTCCCGCTGTCATAGCCGATTACGATGTCCTTCCCCTCCACGGAAAGTCCAAGATTCTCGATGCTTTCATCGACAATCAAGACAATCTAGGGGACAAGATTACAAAGTTCTTACACATACGCGCATAACAATTGTGCGCAAATTATTTGGTTGTTGGCAAAATAATTCGTACCTTTGCACCGAATTTACATGAATCTATTCGTGTTAGTTAGCGTGCAAACTCCTCTCTTTGTGACGACAGCATAGGGCGCTGGCGGCGCCGTAGGCGTGTCTTTCACCATCGTTTTTTGCGCTGTCCTTCTCTGTTTGCAACGGTTTTGCCGTTGCTTCTTGTGCTCAGCGGCTTTGTCGCTTTGATACTTCGTCCTTTGTGTTGCGATTGCATCGCGCCCCATCTTCGTTCCGTTTGTCGCGATTTATCGCGATCCATCTTCGTTCCGTTTGTCGCGATTTATCGCGATCCCAATGCACTACGCCTCCTCCCGCTTGAATAACCTTTCTGCGATTTCTGCGGGACAACACCTGTCAGTAGCCTGCCTCCTGACAACATGTTTCGAATTAAAAAATAGTTAAGAAAGGCGTGCGATTATTTGTGCTCGTTGCAAGGGAGATGAAAGGGAGATGAGAGGGACAAGGTACGGAGTGAGTCAATGGTTAAATAAGATTAATAATATATATACTGGTTTATTTTATATGAAATTTATAAGATGAAAGGAATACAAAATACGATAACAGGCAACTTTAGCTCAATTATCAGTACCAATAGGCGCTTTATTGTTCCCAAATTCCAGAGAGATTATTCCTGGAATAATGAACAATGGGATGATTTGTGGCAGGATATTGAGACGATGATAGAAGAGCATGATGAACATTACATGGGTTATCTTGTTCTTCAGACTCAGGATGATAAGTTGTTCTACATTATAGACGGACAACAGCGTTTCACGACTGTCCTTCTCCTTATTTACGCTGCAATTAAGTGCATAGAAAGACAGATTGCTCAAGGAATCGATGTGGAAGACAACACGCGTAGATGCGAATCCCTGAAATCCTTGTATATAGGAAAAGAAGATCCTGTTACGTTGGATTACGACAACCTACTGACACTGAACAGGAACAATAATTCCTATTTCTGTGACTATATACTCAAGTTGGGTGATTTGAAGGCACGAAATCTTACTGCGACAGAGAAATTGATGCGTAGTTGTTTCGAATACTATGAGCAGAAGCTTACAGGCAAATTCAATAGCGGAAAGGATTATGCCTCTTTCATCCAGGCGGTTGCTGATGGATTGCATTTCACACAGATTGTAGTTAATGATGAAATGAATGCTTTCCGTGTATTTGAGACCTTGAATGCACGAGGTGTTCAGTTATCATCGGCCGATTTGTTAAAGAACTATTTGTTCTCAAAGGTAGATAGCGATACCACCCATAGCAGTCGAATTGACACGTTAGAGCGTAAATGGAGCATACTTACTAATAATATCAAGGCTGAGAAGCTACCCGAGTTTCTTCGATATTATTGGAATATGCAGCACAAAACAATTCGTGCTAATGCTGTATATAAGACGATTCGTCAGGAAATCAAAGAAGATAAGCAAGTATTCCTATTGCTGGATGATTTGATATCCTATAGTGACATCTACATGGCTTTGACTGACGAGAATGACGAAATGTGGACTGATGCTGAAGTCAAGGAAAATATTGGCCTACTGAATCTCTTCCGTTTAAAGCAGCCTTTCTCGCTCCTTATGGCAGCGAAGAATAATTTGGGCGACAATGAGTTCAAGCGAGTCTTGAAGACTGTTATTACGATGTGCTTCCGCTATAATGTAATATGTGATCGTAACCCGAATGACCAAGAGACTCCTTTTAATGCGCTTGCTCAGTCCATCAGCATAGATAAGGTGGTGGATTTAAAGAAGCTTTCGTCAATTATGGTTGATGATGCCGAGTTCAAGAGCGCATTCAAGGAAAAAACATTCCCTTACAATTCACGTAATGCAAAAGTGGTGAAGTATATTTTAGGGAAGATAGAACATTTTAAAGGTTCCACGCATTTCGTACATTATGATGATGACGATGTGTCTATAGAGCATATTTATCCTCAGAATCCAACAGACGAATGGAATCTTGATGAGACCAAGATGCAGCGTTTTGTCTTCCGGCTTGGCAATATCTGTCTTTTAGAGAAGAATCTGAATAGAGATATCCAGAATGTCAGTTTTGAGAAGAAATTGCCTGTTTATCAGACGTCATCATACTATTATGCCAAGAAAATCTCCAGTGATTTCTCAGAATGGAATGATAGCTCTATTATAAAATTGCAGACAGAGATGGCAAACTCCGCTGTATCAATCTGGAAAGTTTCAGTTTAGATAGAATCATCGGTTAATCCCCGCGGGATTATAACATTTGAACGAGAAAGAAACAATTAATAAAACTATATATGTCTGAAAGAAAACGTATTTATTTGTGCCTGGCTCACATGAGTGAGGACGGTATTGAACAGAAATATATCAAAGAGGCATTTGATACCAATTGGGTGGTACCCCTTGGTCCCAATGTGAATGGTTTCGAGAAAGATCTCGAAGCGTTTGTTGGACAGAACAAACGCGTGGTAGCGCTGAGTGCTGGTACGGCAGCGGTGCATCTTGCATTGCTCGCCTGTGGTGTAGGCCCTGGCGATGAGGTGTGTGTACAGTCGTTTACGTTCTGTGCCTCCAGCCACCCAATTACCTATCTGGGTGCTACCCCTGTGTTCATTGACTCGGAGCGTGAGACATGGAACATGGATCCGGAACTGCTGGAGAAGGCTATTATCGACCGCAAGGAGAAAACAGGTAAGTACCCCAAGGCCATCGTGCCTGTGGCTCTCTACGGTATGCCCTACAAGATTGACCGCATCATGGAGATTGCCAACAAGTATGGCATTCCTGTAGTGGAGGATGCTGCCGAGGGCTTTGGCTCTAAGTTCAATGGTCAGGTGCTGGGCACTTTCGGTAAGTATGGCGTGCTGAGCTTTAACGGTAACAAGATGATTACCACCTCTGGTGGTGGCGCTCTGATTACCGAGAACGAGGATGAGTGGCGCGAGATTATGATGTACGCCACACAGTATCGTGAGAGCTATCCTTACTACCAGCACGAGAAGATAGGTTATAACTACCGCATGAGTAACATTTGTGCAGGTATTGGCCGTGGTCAAATGACCGTGGTGAACGACCACATTGCTCATCACAAGCACGTGCAAAAACTCTATGAAGAGCTCCTTGCTGATGTACCCGGTATCACTGTGCACTCGCAGCCCACTGAACCATGCACCATGAACCATGAACCAGTCTACGACTCTAACTACTGGCTTTGCACCATCACTCTTGATCCATCACTGAAAATTAAGGGTCAGGAGAATGCGTATAAGACCATCGTGACAGGTGCCGTTGGTGGTGCTGCAGGCGTGATTCATGCTGCTTCGTCGGCAACAACGGATTGCCAGCCCAACGAGAATGTGGAGGCACTTCGCGTATTCATGGATCAGGCTCAGATTGAGGCCCGTCCCGTTTGGAAGCCGATGCACAAGCAGCCGGTTTATAAGAATGCTCCTGCATACGTGAATGGTGTCAGTGAAGACATCTTCAAGATTGGCATGTGCCTGCCTGCTGGACCATACGTGAGTGATGAAGATGTGAAGTACATAGTTGGTTGCATCAAAGATGCGATTGAATAATAACAGTAGCACGACCTCTGTAATATAAGAGAGATTTAACGTAATAAACAAAAATATATGAAGACTGCTTTAATAACAGGTATTACAGGTCAAGATGGTTCTTATCTTGCCGAGTTTTTGTTGGAAAAAGGTTATGATGTACATGGAACTATCAGACGTAGCTCCGTGGACTTCCGTGAGCGTATAGCCCACTTGGAGGGCACCCCCCATTTCCACCTGCACTATGCAGATCTTGGCGACTCAATGAGTGTGTTGGGTGTCATTGGTAAGGTACGCCCTGATGAGATATATAATCTGGCAGCTCAGAGCCACGTTCAGGTGAGCTTTGACTCACCGGAGTTTACGGCTGACGTGGACGCCGTAGGCGTGCTGAGAATACTGGAAGCTGTAAGGCAACTGGGCATGACGGATACATGCCGTATTTACCAAGCGAGCACGAGCGAGCTCTATGGCAAGGTAGAGGAGGTTCCTCAAAATGAGAATACACCGTTCCATCCTTATAGCCCTTATGCTGTTGCTAAGCAGTATGGCTTCTGGATTGTGAAGGAATACAGGGAGGCTTACAATATGTATTGCTGTTCAGGTATCCTGTTTAACCACGAGTCAGAACGTCGCGGTGAGACGTTCGTGACGAGAAAGATTACGCTGGCTGCAGCTCGCATTAGTCAGGGATTGCAGGATTGCTTATATCTCGGCAATATGGATAGTCTTCGCGACTGGGGTTATGCTAAGGATTACGTAGAGTGCATGTGGCTCATCCTGCAGCAGGATAAACCTGAGGACTTCGTGATTGCTACTGGTGTACAGCACTCTGTCCGCGAGTTCACCGAACTGGCTTTCAAACACGCTGGTATCGAGCTGAAGTTCGAAGGTGAAGGTATCAATGAGAAGGGTATCTGCGTAGCAGGACCTGAGAACCTGATTGGTAAGACCCTTGTTGCTGTCAGCGAGGACTTCTATCGTCCAACGGATGTAGTAAACCTTTGGGGAGACCCCACAAAGGCAAAGGCCAAGTTGAAGTGGAATCCGAATAAGACTTCATTTGAAGACCTTGTCCGCATTATGGTAGAAAGCGACATCGCCAAGGTAGCCGCCGAAGGCGCTGCTGCTAAGGTAAGAACCAACCTTGCTGAGTACTTGGAGAAAGGAATTGTAAAGTAATGGCACTCGATAAGAACGCAAAGATCTATGTGGCAGGCCACCATGGTTTGGTGGGCTCTGCCATTTGGAATAACCTCTTGCAGAGAGGGTATGCTAACTTGGTTGGTCGTTCTCACAAAGAACTCGACCTCACTGACCAAGTGGCAGTGAAGAAGTTCTTCGATGAAGAACAGCCGGAGGCGGTGGTGCTCGCTGCTGCCTTTGTCGGCGGCATCATGGCGAATATGCTGTATCGTGCTGACTTCATCATGATGAACATGAAGATACAGTGTAATGTGATCTCAGAGGCCTACGCCCATGGCGTCAAGAAGCTCCTCTTCCTAGGTAGCACATGTATCTATCCGAAGAATGCACCTCAGCCCATGAAGGAGGACTGCCTCCTGACTTCACCTCTGGAATACACCAACGAGGAGTATGCCATCGCCAAAATAGCGGGTCTGAAGATGTGCGAGAGCTATAACCTGCAGTATGGCACCAACTATATTGCCGTGATGCCCACCAACCTCTATGGTCCGAATGATAACTTCCATCTGGAGAACTCCCATGTCATGCCAGCCATGATGCGCAAGGTCTACCTTGCTAAACTCATCCATGATGGTGCCTGGGATAAGATAGCCATCGACCTCAACAAACGCCCCGTCGAGGGCATCACCGGCGAAGGATTAACGAACACTAATCTCACTAATCTCTCGAATAATTCGTGTAATTCGTGCAATTCGTGTTCAGAAGAAAAGAGCGATTCGTGTTCGTCTCAAGATAATCCGTGTCATCCGAGCGATCCGTGTTCGTCAAAAAGAGAAGAAGTACTCCGCGTTCTCGCCAAATACGGTATCTACGATAACCGTGTTGTCCTTTGGGGCACCGGCAAGCCATTGCGTGAGTTTCTCTGGAGTGAGGATATGGCCGATGCCTCTGTGCATGTTCTGCTGAACGTCAACTTCAGCGACATCATTGGTATTGAGAAGTACAGCTCTGTTCATTTCGGTGCTAGCACCGATGGTGCAGTAGATAGAAACCACAGCGCAGGGCGCGGTGGTTATATCCCCAGCCTGGGCGAGATTCGCAACTGCCATATTAATGTAGGCACAGGCAAGGAACTTACCATCCGTGAGCTCTCTGAGCTCGTTGTCAAGGCCGTAGGCTTTGAGGGCACCGTCGAGTTCGATGCCTCCAAGCCCGATGGCACTATGCGCAAACTCATCGATGTCTCTAAGCTCCACAGCCTTGGTTGGACTCATAAGGTGGAGATAGAACAAGGAGTCCAGAAATTGTTCGAGTGGTATAAGGAATCCCTTGAAGCATAAGGTTGAAATCAGGCCTGTCTCGAGCAACGTCGAGAGAAAGGCGTACAACGCCTATTCGATTGGTACAAAAACTCATTATCATGAGTACTGTTTATATCCTTGAATGCTCCGATGGTAGTTACTACGTAGGTAGTACTACAAACCTTAAACTAAGGTTGCAAGAGCATTCCGAAGGTAAAAGTTCATATACCAGTGCTCACTTACCGGTGAAGCTGGTTTATACCGAAGAGTACGAGTCATTAACAGAAGCGAGACATAGAGAAATGCAACTCCACAAATGGTCTCGTGCCAAAAAGGAGAAGTTAATAAACGGTATTTGGTCAAAACAGAGTTTACCCTGACCGCATGGAAGGGCCAGTCTTGACTTCATGGAAAGATCCTGAGCTCTATTGAGTTTATCGAAATAGCTTGTCGAAGGAGACCCAGAAAGTAGAGATTAGGCCTGTCTCGAGCTACGTCGAGAGAATGGCGTCCAGAAATTGTTCGAGTGGTATAAGCAAAGTTTGTCTTGATTAACAGTTAACAAGTTAACATTTTAACGTTGTAATCCCCTCACTACAGGCACAGGCTCCCTACGGTCGTCAGAGCCTTCCGCTATTGAATAAGGTGTCAGCCCGTGGCTCCGTAAACTCCGCCGCCGGCTGGATTATCGAAGCCGCCACAGGCGGCAATCAGATGGTAAAGCCAAACTAGTTTAGAGGTCAAAAAGAAAGTGTATATGAGTACTAAGGTAATCGAAAAGACATGCCCAAAGTGTGGCGCTATTGTGAGAATAACCATCACAAATGGGATCTGGCCTCAACGAGATAGAGAAACAGCAGAATGCCCAGTATGTGATAATTTGCTCTATAGTGAAAATATCACAGGAGACATAGAAGTGGAGTTGATATCAAAAGGTAATAGCTGATTATGCCCTACACTGATTTCTCTGAAATAGATAAACTTCATTCCGAGTGGTCGAGGATGCGGAAGGCTCAAAAGTGATGGACGAGCTTAGAAATGGTGCTTTAAAAGGGATTATCAATGGTTTAATGCGGTGACACCTGTCCCTTGTCACCTTAAACCTCTCTAAATCTTAAATATCCTAAAAAATATAGTTAAAAGCCGGAATTTAGTTGTAGCTAAACACGTTTATGCCTATATTTGCACTCCGAAAGATAGAAGCCATTAAGGGTAAGCAAGAGTTTGATAAACTCGTTGTTGATGGTAAATGCCCGTTTGATGAGTTCGAGAATAGTCTTGAAGTTCAATATAAGGCAGAATTGGCAGGTATCTATAATTATATGCAAAATGTGGCCGATTTGAAAGCGGTCCCTGAAGATAAATATCACTTCTACGACAAAAATAAGAAGCAAAGAGGCAAGGATGGTGTACGTGAATTCGAGTTCAAAAGCAAGCACCTTAGGGTTTATGGCATTACAAAGCCTAATGGGAAGATTATTATAACGGGTGGAACAAAGGCCAAGCAAAAGGTGGATCAGGTAAAATTTCGCAGGCTAAAGAACCTCTATTTGGAATCACTTAAAACTGAAACAACAAAGATTACGACAAAATGACACGAGAAGAACTGTTTAAGAGCCCTTCCTATTGGACTGCAGGGCTCCAAATGGAACTCTATCGCCAAATAACGGCGTTTATGGAGAGTCGCCATATGAACAAGACCCAACTGGCAGAGTACCTTGGTTGTACCAAAGGTTATGTAACCCAGCTTCTCAATGGCGATTTTGACCACAAACTTAGCAAGTTTGTGGAACTTTCACTTGCAATCAATAAAATTCCCGAAATCTCATTTTCAGATGTTGATGAGTACATCCATTCAGATGAAAAAGAGTATATCCTTCAGGCAAATAGCACTGACAAAGCAGATGCAACGTCTGAAATGCCTGATTTATCTTATTTGTTAGCAGCATAATTATGACTATACCATTTCGTATTCGCCAAATCAAGACACAACAGTTTGCCATGTTTCCAGATCTGTTGGTTAATGGTAATGACGTGAATATTCAGTCGGAGTTCAATTTTGGCGTAAATAAAGAAATCAATGACATCTTCTGCGTAACGAAGTTATCGTATATTCAGGACGAAAAACTTCTTCTTACTACAGAAGTCATTTGCTTCTTTGGCATTAAGGAAGAGGGCAGCAGGCAAATTTCCGAACTTGGACGCATAGAAGTAGGCTTCTTGCGCTATCTTGCAACTATTGCTATAGGAACAGTACGTGGTATTATCCATACCAAGACTGAGAATACAGTATTAAATCCGATAGTTTTGCCGCCACTCAACCTTGTGGAAGCCATCAAGGACGACTTTGTATTCCGTCAATAATGTCATTGTGACATTTTGATTTCATAATGCCTCGCCAACCTCGAACATCCTCAGGCACAGGTATCTACCATGTGATGCTTCGTGGCATCAACAGACAAGATATCTTTGAAGAGCAAGAGGACTACCAACAGTTTCTCATCCGTCTTCAGAACCTAGTAGATCCTATAGATGACAATGGTGAACATATCCCTTCTTACTTCCATGTATATGCCTACTGCCTCATGTCAAACCATGTACATCTACTGCTACGTGAACGTACCGAGAGCATTAGCATCAGCCTGAAACGCCTTACCGTTTCCTATGCA
>CADCGD010000015.1 GCA_902800925.1 uncultured Bacteroidales bacterium
TGTACTCGTCAGGAAGCTGTGGCTGTTGCCGATGGATACCATGGCTATCGTCTGCCCCTCGTGCACGCTGTCGCCATTATGCACCAGCATGGAGCGCACAATACCATTGTTGGGCAACGTGATGTCGGTGGTTCCCTGCACGGGAAAGACCACTCCCGAATAATAGGCCTTGTCACTCACATTACCCAAAATGCCCCATACAATGAATGCAATCTGTAGTAACGCAGCAGCCGCAGCCAACAAATAGGTGGGAACATAAGTCACACGCAGATGGTCGGCTATCTGTTCGGGCGACTGAACTATTTTCTCAGAATCATCCTTCATATTATAATAATTAGAATCACTTTGCAAAGATAAACATTATTTTTTATTTTTCAAACATTCTGCGTCTTTTTTGGGCAAATAGTCAGGATTATCCTCATCGTCGTTATTATAACAGATCAGTTTCAAAGCATCACCAAACGTTTCTGCTCTATGGTGTTGCCATCACCACCAACAATCTCCAGTTGCTCATTGTACCAGGTCTCTACAGGTTATGTCATGGGACAGTCCCCTGACATAACCTGACATAAAAGAATTGATGTTTATGCGCATTACGCATCTTACTGGGCGTTACAACGAGATTCATCTTTACCCCTTCTCGTTCTCAGAATATTGTAACTATCATCAGATTGACACCCAAAGCATTACTAGAGAACGTAGTATATATAGAATTGTTAAGGCGATGCGCGTATGATTTCTATGATGTGTACTACTATAAGCAAAATCCCAGAGCCAAGGAGATCGACTTTGTAGTATGCGACAAGAGGCACTGGAATGGTTGTTAAAATAAAAGAATAACTGACCTATGGAGATCAATTACTTCCTTACTATCACACTGCCGCTGGCCTGGTGGGTGGCCAGTATCAGTACCTCGGCAATCTGCACATGCGCAGGAGCATTGGCTGCATAAACAGCCACATCTGCGATATCGTCACCCGTCAGCGGTTGGATGCCTTTATAGACATTAGCAGCACGGTCGTTATCACCATGGAAACGGATGTTGCTGAAATTTGTCTCGACAAGTCCTGGCTTCAGGTTTGTCACACGGATGGCAGTATCTGCCACATCAATGCGCAGGCCATCAGTCAGCGCCTTCACAGCAGCCTTGGTAGCACAGTACACGTTACCACCAGCATAGGCTGCGTCACCAGCCACCGAGCCCACATTAATGATGTGTCCACGGTTGCGCTGTACCATTCCTGGTACTACGAGACGTGTCATCGTCAGCAGTCCCTTGATATTCGTATCAATCATCGTTTCCCAGTCATCGAAGTCGCCCTTGTACTCAGGTTCCAACCCCAGTGCCAGTCCTGCATTGTTCACCAACACATCAATCTCCTGCCACTCATTAGGCAGTTCATCGATAAATTGCTTAGCTTTCTGGCGGTCTCTCACGTCAAAGGCCAGCGTTATCACCTGCGTACCCTTGGCAGTCAGTTCCTTTTGGATCTCAGCCAGGATTTGCTCATTTCTTCCTGTCAGAATCAGTCTGTCACCGTTCTCTGCGAACTTCTTGGCACAAGCCAGTCCTATGCCGCTTGTTGCTCCTGTTATCAATACGATTTTATTCATATTTTGTATCTTTGGTTAATGTATAGAAGTGCTGTGAGCCCCACTCTACTGGTCGGGATTCTCGACAAAGCCTTGGTATTGGGGCTCGAGGGCAGACATGACGCTGTCGTACGACTGGTTCATGGTGGCCTGGATGTTCTGAGGACCCTGGCCGATGGGATAAACGGACTGGTGGATGGTCAACGACAGGGGATGCCAATGGGCAAAGTGCCAGTCCTTCATGCGGGGCATGACATCGAAGGAGCCATTGATGGTGAGAGGCACGACAGGCAACTGAAGCTCGTCGGCCAACATGAAGGCACCCTTCTTGAAAGCACCCATGTGACCCGTAAACGAACGGGCACCCTCGGGGAATACAACAACGGAGCAGTTGCCCGTCTGCAGGATATGGCGAGCGGCCTCGTAGGTAGCCTTGACCTTTGAGGGTCCGCGCTTGTCGACGAATATTTGGTGGGACTTACGGCAGGCATAGCCCACAAAGGGAATCTTGTTGAGCTGGTACTTCATCATCCACTTGAAGTTACGACCCAAAAAGCCATAAATGAGGAAGATGTCGAAAGCACCCTGATGGTTGGCCACAAAGACATACGACTGATTGGGCTCCAGGTGTTCACGACCCTCGACATGGACGGGCAGGAGGAACACACGTGTGATGACGCGTGCCCACCAGCGACCAGGATAATAGCCCCAGAAATGGCCGTCGCCAAGGGCACAGCCTACGCCCACCTCGATGGCGGTGATGATGGTGATGAGCACTGTGACGGGCAGTGCAATGAACAACTGATATATACAATAGAAGAATCTCATAACAGCCAGATTTTTTATAACGATTTTTACGAATTATCAATTATCATTTATCAGTTATCATTTAGGGCTTTAGCCCGCAACGTTATTACGGCGATTTCTCTTGGTTGATTCAGACGGAAGGGAATGAGCGAGCCTGCGCCTGTGGAGACATAGAGGGCACGCGAACCTTCGTAGTGCATGCCCTGCCACTCGTCGTAGCTGAAAGCAACAGGTGACCAGCCAAAGATTTGGAACTGTCCACCATGGGTGTGTCCACTAAGCGTCAGCTGAGCATCGCACTCAGGGAGTATCTTCTCTCGCCAACAGGTGGGGTCGTGCTGGAGCATGAGGACGAAGTCTGATGGATGATGGATGATGGATGATGGAGAATTAAGAGTTTGGGCAACGTCGCCTTTGCGGGGCATGCGCTCGGCTTTGCTCCAGTTCTCCATACCCGCCACAACGATGCTGTCAGAGTCGCGATGAATGATGCGGTGCTCGTTGAGCAAGAGGTCGAAGCCCATCTTGCGGATGATGTCCTTGGTCAGTTCGCGGTTGCGCTCCCTCTCCTCGTCCGTACCCGTCTGATAGACCGCATAGTCGTGGTTACCCAGCACAGCATAGACACCATCGGGTGCCAGGAGCTGACGGAAATAGAGCATGGGCGGTATCATCTCCTCAGGATAGATGTTCTGCATGTCGCCTGTGAAGACTATCATGTCGGCAGCCTGTGCATTGATGCTGTCGATGAGCTCTTGTACCATGGACTGGCGCGAACCCGTCATGGTGCCCACATGAGCGTCGGAGAACTGCACGATACGATAGCCATCGAAGGCTTCAGGCAGGTCGGCAGAAGCATATTCGATATGGTGTACCACCAAGGGTTGGAAGCCACCCGTCATGCCATAGCCCACCAACGACATCTCTATCGCTGCCAGCAGGATGCCAACAACCGTTCCGTAGCGCTTGTTGGGCAGGAACTTGCGACAGAGCAGAAACAACAGGAGGGGAACAATGATGAACCCCACGGTGATGAAGAAAGGTATGGCAAAACGAGCTATCATTTTTTTTAGAGGTGAGGGGTTAGGGGTGAGAGGTTAGAGGTGAGAGGTTAGAGGATAGGAACTTGCGCATCACTTCTACAGGCAGTCCACGACGACGGGCGTAGTCTGTCAACTGATCATTGCCGATAGTCCCCACCGCAAAATAGCGGGCCTGAGGGTGCGCCATCATCAGACCAGAGACACTGGCGTGAGGACGCATGGCACCACTCTCCGTGAGTCGGATGCCTATCTGGTGGAAGTCCAGCAACTCGTTGAGCACAAAGTTAAGACTGGTATCGGGCAATGACGGATAGCCCACAGCAGGCCGGATGCCCTGAAACTGTTCGCTGTGAAGCTGCTGCATGGTGAGCTGTTCGTCAGGTGCATAGCCCCAATAGTGCTTACGCACCGCCTCGTGCATGCACTCTGCAGCAGCCTCAGCCAATCGGTCGGCCAACAGTTGCACCATCATCTTCTGATAGGCGTCGTGGTCGAAGTCTTTCTCCAAGCCCATATCGACGGTAGTAGCAAAAAGGCCGAGTTTAGATGTGAGGGGTGAGGGGTGAGAAGCTAGAGGTGAGGGGTGAGAGGTTAGAGGTTGGATGAAATCGGCCAGACATAGGCACTCGCTGCCAGGCTGTTGCTGGCGAAGCAAGGGGATACGACGACCATCCGAGAGAACTATATCGTCGTTCTCGCTATGTGCATCGACCAACAAGAACAAAGCATGGGCACGGTAGCGCCCTTCCAAGTCAGCTAACACCTGCTCAGCCTCCTGTTGCAGCTTCCGACGCTCGTCGGCAGGCTTGTTGTGCATCCCCCAGGCGTATAAGAAGTAGTCCCAGTTGATGTAGGGCGTGAGCTGGTGGATGTCGTAGTCGATAATCATGAATGAGAGAAGGTGATGGGCTCGCCAAGGACGTCGGCAACAACCTGACCATCAGCGTAGACCGTTTGGCCGTTGCACAGCGTTCGTTCTACGCGCCACTGGTACTGGTGTCCCTCCATAGGACTCCACCCACACTTGCTGAGGATGCAGTCGGGCTTCACCGTCCACGGTGACTTAGGACGAACGATGGTGATGTCGGCACGATAGCCTGGACGCAGGAAGCCACGTTGCTGGACGCCAAAGAGGCGCGCAGGATTATGACACATCAGTTCGACAAGGCGCTGAATGGTGAGTACACCCTCGTCGACGAGTTCGAGCATGGTGACCAACGAGAACTGAATCATCGGCATGCCTGACGCCGCCTTGACACAACCACCCTGCTTCTGACTGAGCAGATGAGGGGCGTGGTCGGTAGCCACTACACTGATGCGACCATCGCTGAGGGCCTCGCGCAACAGGAACTGGTCAACAGGCGTCTTGATAGACGGATTGACCTTGATTTTAGCACCTAAGCGCTCGTGGTCGAGCTGGGTGAAGAAAAGGTGGCCGACGCAGGCTTCTGCGGTGATTAATGGCGCATTCGCTAATTGATAATTGATAACGGATAACGGAGAATGATTAGGAGGGATGAGCTCTAGCTCTTCGGCTGTAGAGATGTGGGCTACGTGTAGGCGCGTACCATATTTCTGAGCAAGGGCAACCGCCTTGCGGGTAGAGGCCAGACAAGCCTCCTCGCTACGTATCATGGCGTGGAGGTTGACGGGAGGGTCGTCGCCCCAAGCACCCTTGGCCTCCTCCATATTGCGATTGATGATGGCTGTATCCTCGCAATGCGCCATCAAGGGCAGCTTACACTCCCTGAAGATACGCTCCAAAGCCTCGTTCTGGTCGACGAGCATGTTGCCTGTCGAGGAACCCATAAAGAGTTTGATGCCCGGAATCTTGGTGGCGTCAAGCTGCGAGAAGGTATCTACGTTATCGTTGGTAGCACCATAGAAGAAAGCGTAGTTGACGTGACTCTTCTCACGGGCCAACGCCTGTTTCTGTGCCAAAGCATCCAGTGTGGTGGTCTGCGGATTGCAGTTGGGCATGTCGAAATAGCTGGTGACACCCCCTGCTGCAGCTGCACGACTCTCAGTATCGATGTCAGCCTTCTCCGTCAGTCCCGGCTCACGGAAATGCACGTGGTCGTCGATGATGCCAGGCAGAACGTAACAGTCTGTGGCGTCAATGACAGAGTCATAGGGGTGAGAGGTGAGAGGTGAGGGGTTAGAGGATAGTTCAGCTATCTTATCGTCTTTAACTATAATGTCGGCCTTGATGACACGGCCTTCGTTGACAATGTGTCCTCCCTTGATGAGTGTTATCATGGCTGAGGAACATTGGTCAGAGGAGCAACAGGCTGTGGCTGGACGGCGGTAGAGTCAGGCAGCGGTGCCGACTGGTCTTCCATATCCTTGGTACCATTCATGCGCGCCTCATTTTCCTGGGCGGCTTGGTAGTAGTCGCGGACATAAGGGTCGTTCTTGAACTTATCCGTAGCCTTCGACATGATGTCCTCAATCTGAGGAGTCAGGATGGGGAAGCGATACTGGCTGGTAATCATCATGAAGACGCCAGGACCCAGCACGTTGTCGAAGTTGTCGCAGATGAACTTGGTGACCAAGCGGTCCTCCTCAGCAGCTATCAGGTCGGCCTCGGCACTGAGCTGACGATCAATCTGGTCCTCGTCGATGCCGTCAAGCAGCATCTGGCTCTGACGATGACCCAACTCGCTCATGCGGTTGGACAGTTGGTTGTGCTTGTCGATGAACACAAACAGGCTATCGTTCAGTGGGGTACCACCAACGCTTTGTACGGCATTATCGATGCGAATCACGATGTCGCCTTCCTCCAGTACGAGTGGCATGATGCTCTCGTCGTCCATGAAGAGGCTGACCATACGGACGGTATCCAACAGTCCGACAAACTGGAACTCGCCATGTACAACCTCGCAAGAATCAATATTCTTCAGGTCGTTGTTCTTCACAGTCTTCAAATAGAGTTTGCTGCCATCGAGTGCAGAGACAGATGACGTTCCACGCACATTATAAGACGTGGCGCAAGAGGTTAACAATACCGTAGCAACGGCAACAATCGTGTATATACTTTTTCTCATAGAAACAGATTACATTCGGAAATCTACGACAAAAGTACGATGTAATCTTGAAATAAGGAAAATATTTGCGCAATTTTAAACTTTTGCGCAAATATTTAGCATTTATTTGGTGTCTTTCTCCAGTTCGTTGGCAATACGATGACTGGTGTAGAGTTGCAGGACTGCAGCTACAAGCAGGACGACGACCCAGTTGTTGTGTACATATTTTATATAAGACAGTTGGTCGAGACCCAGGAAATTCTGTTGGTTGGCCATCATCAGCAGACCAGCCACAAGGAATAGGAAATCGCTAATGATCTGGATACGACGCAGACGACGGATGGTGAACTCCCTACCCTCGTAACGCTGACGCAGTTGCATGGCGACAAACAGCAAGGCACCAGGGGCAAAGACGTAAGGTGCCCACGAACAAAACAGCACATTGGCACCAGCACCAACAACCATCAACAAGCCCCCCAGCATCAGGAGGTAGGCCTCCCACTTACTCAGCTGTCTCATCGTCGTTCAAGATGCTTTTACCAGTTTGCGGATCGTCACTGAGCACGAAGATATCCTCGTTGTCAGCCTTCATGAAGTAACGTTCACGAGCAATCTTCTTGATGGCTTTGGGATCGCTATCCAACTTCTGAATCTGAGCCTGGTCGTTCTTGTTCTGCAGCGTGTAGGCATCTATTTCTTCCTGTAATTCACTGATACGCTGTTTGTTGACCATATGGTGCCACACACTGTTCTCATCAACAAAACCAATGAGGATGATGCCTATAAGCGTCACCACCACATACTTCAGTGCCGGGATGTGATAGATCCTAGATAATATCTGCTTGACTTTTTTCATGCTCTTTTCGATTACGTTTGCAAAATTACGAAATATTTCATAATTAATCATGCATAATTCATAATTATTTTGTAATTTTGTGGGCAAATTCGTTTTTAACATGGAAGAATACATCGTATCAGCACGAAAATACCGCCCGACGTCGTTCGACACCGTGGTAGGTCAGCAGGCCCTGACCACCACGCTGAAGAATGCCGTGAGCAGTGGTAAGCTGGCCCATGCCTACCTCTTTTGCGGACCGCGAGGAGTGGGTAAGACCACCTGTGCACGTATCTTTGCCAAGGCCATCAACTGTCTGACGCCCACTGCCGATGGTGAGGCCTGCGGACAGTGTGAGAGTTGTCAGGCATTCAATGAACAGCGCTCGTTCAACATCTTCGAGCTCGATGCTGCGTCGAACAACAGCGTAGAGCATATCAAGACGCTGATGGAGCAGACGCGCATACCACCGCAGGTGGGCAAGTACAAGGTCTTCATCATCGACGAGGTGCACATGCTGTCGACGGCAGCCTTCAACGCTTTCCTGAAGACGTTGGAAGAGCCACCCGCACACGTCATCTTCATCCTGGCGACCACGGAGAAACACAAGATACTGCCCACCATCCTGAGCCGTTGTCAGATTTATGACTTCGAGCGCATGACAGTCCGTGACACCATCGACCACCTGAAGGAGGTTGCCCAGAAGGAGGGCATCACAGTGGAAGAAGAGGCGTTGGCCGTCATTGCCGAGAAGGCCGATGGCGGTATGCGTGATGCGTTGTCCATCTTCGACCAGGCAGCATCGTTCTGTCAGGGGAATATCACCTACCAGAAAGTCATCGAAGACCTGAACGTGCTGGACAGCGACAACTACTTCCGCATTGTGGACCTCGCCCTAGAGAACAAGGCGATGGACATCATGGTACTGCTGAACAGCGTCATCAACAAGGGGTTTGATGGAGGTCTGCTAATGCAGGGACTGGCCAAGCATGTACGCAACGTGCTGATGGCTCGCGACCCACAGACACTGCCTCTGTTGGAAGTCAGCGACCAACAGCGTGAGCGTTATCAGCAACAGGCACAGAAGTGCCAGATACCGTTCCTCTATCAGGCCCTGCGACTCATCAACCAGTGTGACATCAACTATCGCCAGTCGAGCAACAAGCGTCTGCTGGTGGAGCTGACGCTGATAGAGATAGCGCAGATTACCCAGCCTGACGAAGGCGTTGGCAGTGGGCGTAAGCCCAGAAGATTAAAATCCCTGTTTAAGCATCTGACACAATCCGCCCAGCCCCAGAAAGCAGCCCCGCAGGTAGCTGCTGCTGAGCGCATGGTGTCAACCCGGACTAGTGGTACTAGTTTAGCTAGTATTTCTAGTCCCACTAGTTCGTCTAGTACCCCTACCCCTTCCAATGCGACTGCCCCCAAGCGCCCCATGCTGAAGTCAGGTGTCATCAATTCGTTCAAGAACGTGTTGCAGAAGGCACAACCCAAGAAGATGAACATCATCCCTGGCACCCTCGATGGCTCCGACCCCAATGGTGCTTCCAAGGATGAAGAACACGCTTTCACCCAGCAAGACCTGGAACTGCAATGGATGCTCATGTGCAACCGCATGCCTCAGAAGTTGAGTGGCATTGCCACGCGCATGAAGAACATGAATCCCATCATCACTGATTTCCCCAACGTGGAGGTGGCGGCCGACAACCAGATAGCACTAGACCAGTTGGAGCAGATCAAAGGTAGCATCGTGAGCACCCTGAAGCTTTATCTGCACAACAAGTCGATCACCCTCTCCCTACGACTAGCTGAGCACGAGGCGCAGATGCCCATCCTCTCACGTCGCGAGCAGTACGAGCTGATGGAAAAAGAAAATCCCTCAATCGGGAAATTGAGGGAACTCCTAAGTCTGGAGCTGGCGTAACTTCTTACATCAGCCTTCTGACATCTGACATCATATCAGCGTCATTCCAAGTTTCTTACACTCCGTACGCATGTCTTCAGGCCAGATAGAAGCCTGAATCTCACCGATGTGACCTTTGTGCAACAGCACCATGCAGAGACGACTCTGTCCGATACCACCACCTATGGACAGTGGCAACTCGTCGTTCAACAGCTTCTGGTGGAAATATAGTGTCTCACGTTCCTCTTTATTTTCTATTTTCAACTGGCGCAGCAGTGACTCCTTGTCCACACGGATACCCATGGACGACAGTTCGAACGAGCGTCCCAGCACGGGATACCAGATGAGGATGTCACCGTTCAGTCCCAGCAGACCGTTCTCGCCCTCCGTCGACCAGTCGTCATAGTCTGGTGCACGACCGTCGTGCTTCTCGCCATTCGACAGTTTGCCGCCGATACCTATTATAAATACAGCACCATACTTCTCGCAGATGGCATCCTCGCGCTCCTTGGGCGTCTTGTCAGGATACATCTGCAGCAGCTCCTCAGCATGGATGAAGTGAATCTCCTCAGGCAGGAAAGGCTTGATCTGCGGATAGGTCTCGCAGGTCAGATACTCCGTACGACGGATAGCCGCATAGATGCGTGTCACCACATTCTTCAAGAAGGCGATGGTGCGCTGTTCCTTGGTGATGACAGCCTCCCAGTCCCACTGGTCCACATACAGCGAGTGGAGGTTGTCCAACTCCTCGTCCGCACGGATGGCGTTCATATCGGTATAGATGCCATAACCTGGCTCCACCCCGTATTCTGCCAGCGACAAACGCTTCCACTTAGCCAGCGAATGAACCACCTCAGCACGGGCGTCGCCCAGATCCTTGATAGGGAACGTCACCGCACGCTCCACACCATTCAGGTCGTCGTTGATACCCAAGCCCTTAAGCACGAACAATGGTGCGGTAACACGGCGCAGGCGCAGTTCCGTAGACAGGTTCTGCTGGAAGAACTCCTTAATCATCTTAATACCCTGCTCCGTCTGTTTGGCGTCAAGCAGGGACTGATAGTCGATTGGTTTAATCAGTTGACTCATCGATATAATTTACTATTTGAGTATTTACTATTTTACGATTTGCACATGCAAAGGTACTACTTTTTGTTTGAATTGCAAGCAAAAAGCCCGATTATTTTTGCAAAACGTTAGCAATTCTTGATTTTCACCAACAATCTGCATACATACGGTATCATAAAACACTTCTGCTGGAAGAAAGAAATTTCTATTCATGTCCATAATTTCTTTCAAAAACAAGTTGATTGTCAATTAAAATATGTACCTTTGCAAACAATTTCGCAAAGGTACATATTTGCAGGTCCCGTAGCTTAGCTGAATAGAGCGTCAGATTCCGGTTCTGAAGGTCTTGGGTTTGAATCCCAACGGGATCACAAACAGAAAACTTTTTTAGATTGGCAGCGTCAGTACAAAACGAGAGCCAGGGCCTTCGTAGGTGGTGTCGAGAACGACGTCACCCTCTAGGCGACGGGCAATACTGCGCGCTACGGTAAGTCCGATGCCCTGTCCGTCGAAGAACTGGTTCAGCTTGACGTAAGGCTCGAAGATGTGCTCCTGTTCAGGCTCCTCGATGCCTGCGCCTGTATCCTCTACGGTATAGATAGCCTGCATCTTCTCCATGTCGACGGCTACCTTCAGCGTTACAGAGCCCTCAGTGGTGAACTTCAGGGCGTTGTCCAGCAGATGGGTCAGCGCGCGCACAGCCTTCACCAGATTGGTAGAAAGCATGGTGGCGGCAGCTACTGGGTCAACCTGTTTCTCGAATTTCAGATAACTGATATTGTCGACACCAGAGGCAGCGATAGCCTCGTCGGCCACCTGGGATACCAGGATGTTGTCAGTACGACCAATAGCCTTCTGACCCTCCACGTCGTCCATATCACTAATCTTACCAATCAGCGCAGCGAGTTTGTTGTTGGCAGTCTGCTTGGCAATCTCACGCATGCTGGCAAGAGCCTGGTCGATGACCTCGCCAGACTTCAGGGCATGCTGCTGCAGATGGTCACACTGCTCCTGCAGGGCATTGCAACGCTTCTCCAGAGCCTCGTTGATCTGTTTGTTCTTCTGTTGCTCCTCTTCCATCTTGTCGAAGGCCAGCAATGCCTGTTCGTAGCCCTCTCCTACACTATCGAAATTCTTCTCCAGTGCGCGATAGTCATCGAGCAGCTTCTGCTGTTCGTCGACACGCTGCTGATAGTCCTTCAGCAGCTGCTCTTGTTCCCCTGCCTGTTTGCGGCTGGCCTTTATCTGGAAATAAAGCGCTATACCCAGACAAGCAGTAATAGCCAGAACAATTAATAATGCTGTTAACATAGGCAAACTTATTCTGCTTTCTTCTCAACCTTCATGAACTTGGTGAAGCCTGTCATAGCCAGCACCTTGTAGATCTCAGGATTCACATTGGTCATCTTGAACTGACCCTTCTGCTGCATGACGGTACGCATGGTCTTCTGAATGATACGGAGACCAGAAGATGCCATGTAGTTCAGGTCAGAGCAGTCCATCTCCAAATCCACACCACCGTCCACGAGTGCGGGCTGGATGTCCTGTTCAAACTGAGGGGCATTCATAGTGTCGATACGCTCACCTGTCTTAATGATGGTCTTACCACCGTCTTTGATAATCTGTGTCATAGTTGTAATTATTTTAATTGTTGATTTCTTTTTTCATTGTTAGTAGGTTCTTACCCTCCAAGCGCTGGTAGGTGACCTTGTTCATGATGTTCTTGACAATGTAGATGCCCATGCCGCCAATCTCACGGTCTATGGGGTTCACATTAGGATCAGCATCCTCTTTTTGAGTAGGGTCGAACTCTTTTCCCTGATCGCTGAGGATGAACGTCAGTTCCTTGCCGTCGCTCTCTGCCACCAGTTCAATATCGGCCGTCTTATTTTCAGGATACGCATAGAAGATGACGTTCGACACCATCTCCTCCATTACCAGGTTCAGGTTCATCTGCAGCTCCATGCCAAGCCCCAGTTCCTCGCCGATTTCCGCGACGAACTGATTGACACGCTCCAGCTCCCCTATCTGGTTTTTCAGTTTTAGTTCCTTTCTCATAAGCTATGCAGTTTTAGTTATCTTCTTAACTTCCTTAACTTCTCTAACCTCTCAACACCTTCACGCACAACATGGTGAGGTCGTCGTTAGGCTCAGCACCATCGCGGTGGATCTCTACCTGTTCACGCAACATCTCGACCGTCTGCTGTGACGACTCGAAAGGTGTGGTCTGTAGGATTTCCAGCAACCGCTCATCGGTGAACTGCTCTTGCTGACGGTTCTCAGCCTCGTTGAGTCCGTCGGTATAGACGAACAGCGGACGATTGGTGATATCTTGTATCTCCTCGCCAACATATTCCAAACCTGGCCATAGGCCGATAGGAGCATTAGGTTCCATCTCGATAAAGTCGGCAGTGCCATCGCCCAATAATACAGGAGGATTGTGGCCTGCATTACAAAAGTCGAGATGACCGGTCTGCAAATCTACCAAACCCACGAACATGGTTACAAACATACCCGTCTCGTTGTCTTCACCAGAGAGGGCATCGTTCAGATGGGTGCATATCTCGGCAGGCATCATCTGCTGCTTAGCCAAGGTGAGGAAGAGGCGTGTAGCCTGTGCCATGAACAATGAGGCTGGCACACCCTTGCCGCTGACATCTCCCAAAGCGAAGTAGAGCTTGTCGGACTGACCTTCTTCTTTAGCAGGAACGAGCAGATAGCCGTACAGGTCGCCACCAACCTCCTTGGCAGGCGTCATCGAGGCATAGAGGTCCACATCGTCGCGCTGCGGGAAGGTGTGGGGTACCATACCCATCTGAATATTTCGGGCAATACGCAGGTCACTCTCAATACGCTCCTTGGCGGTGGTCGTTTCCTCCAACTGGTCGTAGGCCACAAGCAGTTCGTTGTGTGCCTTCTTCAGACGGCGGGCGGCAATCATTCGGAAGATGAGGAAGATGACCAGCGCCACCACCACTATACCTATTATTATTAAGGTATTGCGGAACTGTGCCTTCGCCTGGGCCATCTTCAGTTCGTCTACCTGAAAGATGGTGTTCATTTCGTTCAGCTGGTTGCGCGTCTCCACACCGCTGACGGAGTCTTTCACCTGTATCAGGTTCTTGAAGACCGACACGGCATCCTGGTAACGTCCCAACGCTTCCAGTATTTCACCACGCTGGGTGAGCACGGGTACCAGCATCGCCATATCAGAGTTGTCCGCCAACTGGTAACGGCGAGTGTTCAGCTCCAGTGCCATATGGTAGTCCTTGCGCAATAAGTGGAGCTTGGCTTTATAGTAGAGCCACGACTGGCCCACATAATCTTCCTCAGATGGAATGCGACGATGCACCTCGTTGAGAATCTTCTCAGCCTCATCGAGTTGGTTAAGTCCCAGAGCGGCCTGTGCACAAGCCACATAGTAGTACGACTCCAGCACATTACGCACAAATTGAGGAAGGGGGTTCCCTTTGGCTTCTTTCTCAGCAAAGTAGGCATCCAAGAACGCCTTCCACTCTACTGTCAGCTTCTGGAGTTTCTCATATTCCCTCATCTCGTCCAACTCGTCGCCCAGATAGGAATACAGGTCGGCAATGGTTGACGGTTTATCTTCTACTTTGAGTAGCAGATCGATGCCCTTGCGGTAGGACGACACACTCTCCTGACGATTGTGCATGTTCGAATAGACATTACCCATCATGTAATAGGCAATACCCATACCATACTTATTATCACGCTCCTTGGCATCGTCGAACATGGTCTGCACCTCGCGCAACGCCATGTTATACTTACCACTGAACACATAGGTATTGCAAAGGTGCATCCAGACTTCATAGTACTTGTTCCACGTTTGCAGAGCTTTCAGTCTTTCAAGCGTCTGCGGTGCATACTTGTAGACGGAGTCTGTCAAGTCGTAGTTATAAAAGAAAGTGACACGCTCAACCAGTGCCAGCGCCAGAGTATCGTTTTCATGCTGGCGGTCCAACTCGTTGATATAGTCGTTCAAGCAGCGTTGCATGTACTGCAGGTCACTCCCACTCTGACTGAGACGATAGAGCTTTTGATAAGCATGCAGGCGAGCCCTGCCATGCAACGACGGTAAGCGCTGACGCAGCGAGTCGGCCAAGTCAGCATGGACAGCCAACAGGCCTCCCAGCCAACAGCATACCAACAACAGCGCTCTTCTCATCATATTGTCATCAAAAGAAGGGGATGTATTATCAAATCTTCAGTTCCTTCATGATCTCACTCATGCGCTGCAGGGTGCTGATACGTGTCGGCACCAGTGGCAGACGCAGGATGTTCTCGATAAATCCCATTTCATGAAGCATGGCCTTCACACCAGCAGGGTTGCCATCGACAAAGAGCAGCGAGAAAAGGTCCTGGAAACGATGGTGAATCTTGCGGGCACCGTCGTATTCGCCACGCATCTGCAGACGAATCATCTTTGAGAACTCGCGAGGCAGGGCATTACCAATGACGCTGATAGCACCTACGGCACCACAGCTGACCATCGGGAATGTCAGGGCATCGTCACCAGAGAGCACATCAAAGTCAGATGGCCCGTTCTTGATAATCTCGTCGACCTGTTCCAGATTGCCGGAGGCCTCCTTGATGGCCACGATATTCGGACAGTCGTAAGCCAGACGCACCGATGTTGCAGCAGTCATGTTGACACCTGTACGACCAGGAACGTTATACAAGACCACGGGCAGCTTGGTGGCTGCCGCAATGGTCTTGAAATGCTGATAGAGTCCTTCCTGCGAAGGTTTGTTATAATACGGGCAGACGCTTAGGATGCCATCAACACCCCGGAAGTCGCCCGTCTGCAATTCATGAACGATAGCTGCGGTATTGTTGCCGCCACATCCCATAAGAATAGGTACGCGACCACCCACCAAGTCAACAATGAGGTCCTTGATCTTCTGTTTTTCTTCAGCCGTCAACGTGGGTGTCTCACCAGTTGTTGCCAGAATACAGAAGAAGTCTGCTCCGTTATTCAGTTGATACTCTACGAGGCGGATCAGCGACTTGTAATCCACCGACCCGTCCTCTAGAAAGGGGGTTATCAACGCAATACCTAATCCTTTGAAGATGTTATGTGCCATAAATATTCTTAAATTCTTGTCTTTGCGGCTGCAAAATTACATAATTTAATTGTAAAACGTTAAAGAATTGCCTAAAAAAGTTTCATTTTTACACTTTCTTCAATACGACAGCCGAACGGGCAGGGATGTAGAGCTTGAGCCACTCCTTATGGTCCTGCACATACAACGGATCGTAATTCGTCAAGTGCGTAATGCTGTCGTCGGCAAAGCCATTGCCGCCAAACTCCTTCGCGTCGGTATTGAGCACCACCTCGTAAGAGCCTGTCGGTACGAGGAAACCGTAGTCGGTATAGCTGCGTGTCGGCGAGAAGTTAAACACGAAGACGAGGTCGCCACGCATGTAGCACAGCACCTGGTCGCCGTCATCGTGCCAGATTTCAGTGACGGGTGTAGCCTGGAAGTTCTTCTGCGACTTGATTACCTCAAGCATCTTCTGGTCGAAGTCACCCAGCCAATGGTAGCACAGGTCTTTGTTATCCACGAGGTTCCACTGGCGACGGGCATATTTGTACGACCAGCCATTACCCTCACGTGGGAAATCAATCCATTCGGGATGACCGAACTCATTACCCATGAAGTTCAGGTAACCACCATTGATAGCACCTGCTGTCACCAGACGAATCATCTTGTGCAGGGCAATGCCACGCTGGGCGATATCGTTGACGTCTTTCTTGGCAAAGTGCCAGTACATATCGGCGTCTATCAGACGGAAGATAATGGTCTTGTCGCCTACCAGTGCCTGGTCGTGACTCTCGCAATAAGAGATAGTCTTCTCATCAGGACGACGATTCTTGACCTCCCAGAAGATAGAGCAGACATTGATGTCCTCATCACGCACCTCCTTAATGGTCTTGATCCAGTAGTCAGGGATATTCATCGCCATACGATAGTCAAAGCCATAGCCGCCATCCTCGAATTTAGCCGCTAGACCAGGCATACCGCTGACCTCCTCAGCAATAGTGATGGCATTCTTGTTGACCTCGTGGATGAGGCAGTTAGCCAGCGTGAGGTAGCAGATGGCGTTATCGTCCTCGTGACCATTGAAGTAGTCGCCGTAACCCCCGAAGGCCTCTCCCAGTCCGTGACTGTAATATAGCATAGACGTTACGCCATCGAAGCGGAAACCATCGAAGTGGAACTCCTCCAGCCAATACTTACAGTTGCTCAGCAGGAAGTGCAGAACGTCGTCTTTGCCGTAGTCGAAGCACAGCGAGTCCCATGCCGGATGCTCGTGGCGGTCGCCAGGATAGAAGAACTGGTTGGGGTCGCCAGCAAGGTTACCCAGACCTTCCACCTCGTTCTTCACGGCGTGCGAGTGGACGATATCCATGATGACGGCAATACCCATCTTGTGGGCGGTATCAATCATCTCCTTCAGATCTTCAGGCGTACCAAAACGGCTAGAGGGAGCAAAGAAAGAAGACACGTGATAGCCAAACGAGCCGTAGTAAGGATGCTCCTGAATAGCCATTACCTGAATGGCATTATAGCCGTCCTTCTTCACGCGAGGCAGCACGTTCTCAGTAAACTCCTTGTAGGTGCCGACTTTCTCAGCATCCTGACCCATTCCCACGTGGCACTCGTAAATCAACAGCGGAGACTTGTTGGGCTTGAAGGTCTTTTTCTTCCATTCGTAAGGCTTCTCAGGATTCCATACCTGGGCAGAGAAGATCTTCGTCTGATCGTCCTGTACCACACGACGGCACCAAGCGGGAATGCGCTCACCTTCTCCCCCATTCCACTTCACCTTCATCTTATAGAGCTGGCCGTGCTTCAGGGCTTTCTCTGAGAGTTTCAGTTCCCAATTGCCAGTGCCTTCAATGCGCTTGCACTTGTATTTCTCTGACTCCTGCCAGTTGTTGAAGTCACCAATCAGGTATATCTCTGTGGCATTGGGAGCCCACTCACGGAACACCCAGCCCTTAGCCAACTTGTGAAGTCCGAAATAGAGATGACCGCTGGCAAAATCCGACAGGGTCTTCTTGCCATTCTTCGTCAACTGAGCTATCTTCCACAGGGCATGGTCATGGCGTCCGCGGATAGCCTGTTCGAAGGGTTCCAACCAGGAGTCGTCACGCACCAAGCCAATGTGCTTAGGTTCCTCTACTTTCTTCACACGCTTGGCGGGAGCTTTCTTTGCCTTTGCCTTCGCGGTCGTTGTTTTCTTTGTTGTAGCCATAGTAATATGATTTAAGTTTTATGCTTTAATCTTAAATATTGCCTTCTTGAATTCAGGAACAGTGGCAATACAGGGAGCATGACCATCCTGCGGGAAGAAGATAGCCATCATGCCTGGCTGACAGGTCACATAGCTGTCGGCTGCCAATTCAGGAATCTTGGTAATGTCCTTCTCTGCATTATACGGGACATCGGGCAGTTGGTCGCGCTGGGTGAAACCATAGGTCTCTGCTGCAGTGATAGGAATCTGGATATCAATCATCTTATTATGAGTCTCAATGACGGCCTCATCAGGCGTCTTACTCTTAGTAGTCGTGATATTGACAAAGAGGTCTTTGCCTTCGATTTCATACTTGCCATCAGCCATCTTACTAAGGTCGTTAGCTTTCAGAAATTCTACTACTTTAGGAAACAGCGGATTAATGGCTGCATACTTCTCCAAATTGTCTAAAGTGTCGATGATCATAATTGTCTTCGTGTTATAAGTTAAACATATTTTTAATTATTCTCCAATTGACGTTTGCCGCGCACATAGGTGCCTTGGGCTGTGATATTGCCATTACGGTCCTTCTCTACGAAACGACCGTCACGACGATCATCCACATAGGTTCCCTCGAAGCGCAAGCCTTCCTTGTTCTCTTCGATAGCTGGCCCGTGACGCTTGCCATCCTTGAAATGGCCACGGAACTTGGAGCCGTCAGCATAGCGGGCGATACCCTCACCGTGAATGGTCCCATTGCGGAACTGTCCCTCAAAATAGTCACCATTCTTCATGGTCAGCTTACCACGACCATTGGGTTTATCGGCCTTCCACTCACCCTGATAGGTATTGCCGTTTTTCCATACCAGCGTACCCTGACCACTCTTGTCGCCCTTATAGAACTGTCCCGTATAGCGGTCGCCATTGGCATAGCGGAAGATGCCCTGACCCGTGCGCTCGCCATTGACGTAGTCGCCATCGTAGAAGTCACCATTCTGGAACTTATAGATGCCCTTGCCATTCTGCACATCGTTGACGAACTGTCCGATATAGGCATCACCGTTGGCATAGCGGAAAGTACCCTTACCATGCTGGCGGTTATCCTTCCACTGTCCTTCGTAGGAAGAACCATCGACCCAATTAAAGGTACCACGACCGTTTTTCTGGTCATTCAGCCATTCACCATCGTAATAGGCACCGCTCTTATAAGTATACTTTCCCTTGCCACTGCGCTTGCTTACCTTCCACTGACCGTCATAGACGTCACCATTATAATAATACATGACGCCATGACCCTCTTGTTCGTCACGATACCACAAGCCAACATATTTATTATTGTTATTGAAGTAGAAAGTTCCCTTGCCGTGCTGATGGTCCTGCAGCCACTGGCCCTCATACTTCTCACCATCGTGGAACGTATAGACACCAAAGCCCTGACGTTTGCCCTTGACATATTCGCCTTCAAAGCTGTCGCCGTCTTTCCATGTTGTCTTACCTTTACCATGCGGTTTTCCTGCCATCATCTGCCCCTTATACTCACCGCCGTCCTTCATCTTACAGGAGCCTAGGGTTATCTTCTGGGCTGACACAGAAAGCGCCAGCATGGTACAAAAAAAGAGAATTATATATCGTTTGTTCATAAGAATAGACATTTAAACTTGACAAAGGTATGAAAAAAATGCGAGACTGCAAAGCGTTTTAAAAAATATTCACTAACACGCTTTCCTGGCAAACCATTGGCCATGCTGGGCGGTAAGACCGTTATCCAGCGAGTTTACGAACAGGCAACATCCGTCTTGGGCGAGGCCTATGTCGCCACAGATGACGAGCGTATCTACCAGGCTGTAGAGGCCTTTGGTGGCAAGGTTGTTATGACGCGTACCGATCATAAGAGTGGCACCGACCGCATTGAGGAGGCCGCTACCAAGATTAACACCGATGCCGATGTCATCATCAATATACAGGGGGACGAACCCTTTATCCAGGCTTCACAGATAGAGACGCTGATGCACCTCTTCGACGACCCGACGACACAGATTGGCACGTTGGGCAAGCACTTCGAGACGATGGAGGCCGTACTGAACCCCAACTCTCCGAAGATAGCCTGCGACAAGCGAGGGTTTGCTCTCTATTTCAGTCGTTCGGTAATACCTTATGTGCGTGGCAAGGAACAGTCCACCTGGCTGGAGCATTTCCCTTATTTGAAGCACCTCGGCATCTATGCCTACCGCAGGGAGACACTCCACGAGGTAACACAGCTGCCCCAAACACCGCTGGAACTGAGTGAGAGTCTGGAACAGCTGAGATGGTTGGAAAACGGTTATCGCATCCGCGTGGGACTGACCGACGTAGAAACGGTAGGTATCGACACGCCCGAAGACCTGCAGCGCGCTGAAGAGTTCCTGAAAAATAACAATTGATGGTTAAATCTTAAAAATAATGCACTATGAAAAAAACAATAATCCTTTTAGTACTAATGTGTATCTGCATGACAGCCATGGCTAAACAAGGGAAGACCGTGACCTTGCGAATAGTAGAAACCTCTGACGTCCATGGGGCTTTCTTTCCCTATAACTTCACGGAACGCCGTCCCATGGAAGGAACAATGGCACGAGTCAGTACTTATCTGAAGCGACAACGCAAGACCTATGGCGACCGCCTGATTCTGTTGGACAACGGCGATATCCTGCAAGGACAACCTACCTGCTACTATACCAACTATGTCAAGACTGACGAACCCAATATCGCCGCAGAGGTTATCAACTACCTGCAGTACGATGCCGAGACCTTCGGCAACCACGATGTGGAGACGGGGCACGCTGTCTATGATAAGTGGATCAGGGAGGTGAAGTGTCCGATGCTGGGTGCCAATATCATCGACACCAAGACCAACAAGCCTTATGTCAAGCCTTACACCATCATTGAGCGTGAGGGTGTCCGCGTAGCTATATTAGGCATGCTGACCCCCGCTATTCCCAACTGGTTGCACGAAAGTCTGTGGACGGGTTTGCGTTTCGACGAGATGCTCCAGACAGCCCGCCATTGGATTAAGATTCTCAAGGAACAGGAGAAGGCAGACGTCATCATCGGACTCTTCCATAGCGGATGGGATGGCGGTATCGTCACACCAACCTATGAGGAAGACGTTGCCAAGAAAATGGCTGAAACCGTTGAGGGTTTCGATGTCATCTTCTTCGGCCACGATCATACTGAGCGCAACACCACCATCAACAACACGCTCTGCATGGACCCGTCGTGCAACGCCCTCAAAGTAGCAGAAGCTACCATTCAGATTCGTAACGGCAAGGTTATCAGCAAGAAAGGTGCACTTATCGATGTACGCAACGAAGCCATCGACCAGCAGTACATTGCCCATTTCCAGCCACAGATTGACGCCATCCGTCAGTATGTGGAGCGACAGCTGGGTACCTTTGTCAGTCCCATGCGCTCGCGCGATGCTTTCTTTGGTTCTGCTGCTTTCACCGACCTGATTCACCAGCTGCAGTTAGACGAAACACATGCAGATATCTCGTTCAACGCACCTCTGACGTTCAACACCGACATCAAGGCAGGACCGATATACATGAGTGACATGTTCAAGCTCTACCGTTACGAAAATAAGATCTATGTGCTCCGCATGACGGGTGAGGAGGTACGCAAACACCTGGAGATGAGCTACGACCTATGGGTGAACACTATGAAGAGTCCCGACGACCATATCATGATGCTCAACGAAGGATCAGCAGGCGACGAGCAACGCAGAGGTTTCAAGAACCTGACCTTCAACTTCGACTCGGCAGCAGGCATCGACTACGTCGTCGATGCCACCAAGCCCGACGGTCAGAAGGTACGCATCCTCCAGTTCTCTGACGGTCGTCCATTCGACGAGAAAGCATGGTACAAGGTGGTCATGAACAGCTACCGTGGCAACGGTGGTGGCGAACTGCTCACCCATGGTGCCGGCATTCCCCTCGACTCCATCAACAACCGCATCATCTTCATGAGCGAGCGTGACCAGCGTTATTATCTGACACTAAAGATTGAGCGAGAAGGGAAAGTAGAAGGTAAGCCACTGAATAACTGGCGCTTCATCCCCGATGCATGGGCACGTCCCGCCATTGAACGTGACCGCAAACTAATATTTGGAGAGTAATAACAACCACAGATTATACGGATTATACGGATTATACGGATTTCATGAAATACTTTGTATTTTGTCAGTCGGACCTCGTCCTGCAGAAAACGAACGATGGCTACCAGATACCCGAAGAGGCACCCACCAGTACTAAACCCTGGACAACGGTGATGGACATTGATGGCGCCAAGGCTTACCGCATAGACCAACCATTGACAGGTGACGAACGCTATGAGATGTGTGGACTGCGACAGAGCTACTATAAGCTTTCGGAATCCGACTACCGGCTGGCAGGCAAGTGTCATGAGTTGCTCTATTGGGACCAGAATACGAAGTTCTGCGGGGTCTGCGGTGGTACCATGCGCTTCGATACCGCCATCTCCAAGAAGTGCGAGCACTGCGGTAAGGAGATTTGGCCGTTCCTGGCCCCTGCTGTCATCGTCCTGGTCCGCAAAGGTGACGAGGTACTGCTGGTTCATGCCAACAATTTCCGCGATGACCACTACGGACTGGTAGCGGGTTTCGTAGAGACTGGCGAGACACTGGAAGAAGCCGTCTATCGCGAGGTGATGGAAGAGACAGGGCTGCATATCACCAATCTGAAGTATTTCGGCAGTCAGCCGTGGCCCTACCCTTGCGGACTGATGGTGGGGTTCACCGCCGACTACGACTCTGGCAAGATACACCTGCAACGCTCCGAGTTGTCGAAGGGTGCTTGGTTCGATCGCGACCACCTGCCCCACATCCCCGAGAAACTGTCCATCGCCCGTCAGCTCCTTGACTCATGGTTGGAGGAAGAGAAATGAAAAAGATTCGTTCCATAGCCACCCTTGCCGATATCCTTATCATGGCAGTGGTGGCTCTTGTCAATCCCCTCAACCCCTTTCACAACCGCTACCCAGCTACTCCGCCACACATTCCCGACAAGGTGGAGATACGCTATGTTGCCAACACCCCTATCGACTCTACACAGCAAGCACGCATCCATACGGAATTGGACGAGATGCGCTATTATTTCAAGGTACACAATGTCTCTGACGAGGGCTATCATCTTGTGGCACGCTACCATGAAGTGCTCAAACAGAAAGCAAAAAAGATTAACAAATCGACTCACGGGGACAGACCCTATGAGTCATATGTCCGCATCGCTGCCAAGGACCGTCCCATGCCCGCCGTCAAGATCAGCGGTGGCTACTGGAAGGCGGGACACTTCTTGGTCGGCTCGCTCAACGGGAAGGGTATTGCCCGTGACTGGCGGGGACGCATCGTTTCTGCCCAATGGGATGCTGACACCGTAGTCTCTGCTATCCGCGTCGACGAGCAAGGCATCTACCAAGGACAGATGGACACCTTCTTACAGGCCTGCGGACAAGGTACAATGGACGAATGGGACGGCTGTCACAAGGAGGGTTTCTGGCAAGACGACCAGTTACAAGGTTTCGCCTTCGAATCCTCACCCAACCACCAGTTGCGCATCGGTGAATGGAAGGCTGGGAAGTTCTTAGGAGAGAAGTTAAAATACACGACAGAACGCATCTACGGCATCGATATTTCGCGCCATCAGCACGAGAAAGGACGCAAGCGCTATGGCATTGATTTCTCGAAGCTTCGAATCACCTCACTAGGCAAGCGTCACGACACGCAAGGACGCACATTCCCCGTCTCTTTTATTTACATCAAGTCCACCGAAGGCACCACCATCCGCAACCGTTATTTCATGACCGATTATATGAAGACCAAGAAAGCGGGCATCCATGTCGGTGCCTACCATTTCTTCTCCCTCAAGTCGTCAGCGGAGTTGCAGGCCAAATATTTCGTCAACCACACGCTGTTCCGCAAGGGCGACTTCCCGCCCGTGCTAGACGTAGAACCCACCGATGCTCAGATTAGGAAGATTGGTGGTTCTGACGCGCTCATGAAGCGCATTCGCATCTTTATGGAATATGTCGAGAAGCGCACAGGCATGCGCCCCATCCTCTATGTCAGTCAGATGTTCGTCAACAGACACATGGCAAACGCCACGGATATCAAACAGAAATACAACGTCTGGATAGCCCGTTATAGCCAGTATAAGCCCGACGTTAAGCTGGCCTACTGGCAGCTATGTCCCGACGGTCGTGTTGATGGCATCACAGGCGAAGTGGACGTCAATGTCTTCAACGGCTATCAAGACCAGTTCACGGAGTTCGTCAAGACTGGCTTTCATAAATAGTTCCTCGAAACTTCGAAACATCGAAGCATCGAAACTTCGAAACATCGAAGCATCGAAACTTCGAAACATCGAAGCATCGAAACTTCGACATCAGAGGTAAAAGGCGCTAGTCAGCGCCTGATAGTCTTCTGAGCCTATCGTCAGTTGTTCTTTCTGACAGGGGCAGGGATGTTTCCTAAACGCCAGCAGATAACGCTTGGCAGGCTTCCTTTCAGTGGTTTTTACGCCGCATACCCTGCTGGGAAAGAAGCCCACAAAGACAGCCTCGTCCTCCATCCTGCGACGGTAGTCAAACGGAATTACCACAGAGAACTCTCCATTATCAGCCAACAAGCGGTATGCCGCCTTCATCAGTTCAGCGTAGCTCAGCGTGGCAGTATGGCGGGCCATATTCCGCTGCTCGTCGGGAGCCTGTAGCGAGTCTATAAAGAACGGTGGATTGCTCACTATCGACTCATACTCGCCCAGATGTTCCTGCACAGCCTGCTGCAGCACACTGATGCGCCCTAAGAAAGGTGACTGCGAAACGTTCTGCTCTGCCTGTCTGACAGCTCCCTCGTCAATATCTATGGCCGTCACTTGCGCCTCAGGGTAGCGCTGCGCCATCATCAGGGCAATGATGCCCGTCCCCGTACCAATATCCAAGATACGTGGTCCTCCCTTGGCCCACGCGCCCAGTAGCACACCATCAGTACCCACCTTCATGGCGCACAACTCCTGCTCTATGGTAAACTGCTTGAATTGAAACATATCCTTTACGTTTACAGAGCACAAAGATACTACTTTTTAACAATATCGACAAATTTTCTCCCCATTAATGACGCCGAATAGCGTGCATTAATGTTTTTTCATAATAAGAAAAGGATTCATCGCATGGTCAGTTCATTTCTTTTATGTACTTTTGCAGTCGAAAAAACTAATTAATAAGACAATGAACAAAGTATTAACCCTGATGCTGGCCCTCACCATGATAAGCATGACGACAAGGGCCGAGATGAGAAAGGATTCGGCAAAGCCTAAAGCCGAACAAGTAAAGAAGAAAAAAGACAAGACGTCTAAAGAATTCAGCAACAAAAAGTTGTACACGTTTACAAGTAAACGGGGCACTATTGTGATGAATGCCCAAGGGACAGGGCTCACCACCCTACAACTCCGTCCTGACGCCCCAGCGAAGGACAAGACTTTTGCCTTCATCTTCTTCAACGGGAAGCACTATCTCTATAGCCCAACAGCCAAGAAATACCTGAGTGCTGACGGTACATTCGTAGACCATATCGGCGCAGCCTTTACCTTTGACAAAAGTCAGGCAGACGACAAGTATAAATATATGCTGTCCACAACCAACAAAGAGGGACAGTCGCTATATATCAACACCAACGATTCTAACCGGATTGTCATCAACAGCCACAAGACAGCCGATGACGGCAACCGCTGGCAAATCAAACCGACAGGGAAGTTTGATCCAAAGGAGGCCATGAGCCTCGCCCAGAAGCCAGCCCCCAAATACAGTCTATACCGTAAAGGCATGTTCAATGTGCTGAAAGAGGAGAACGACTGGTTCTTCGAGATTCCTGATTCACTCATTGGATGCGACTTCCTCAACACCACGCGCTTTACCTCTACGCCTTCTGGTAGCGGTCTGTTTGGAGGCGAGATGATCAGTCAGCAGACCGTTTACTTCCAAAAGGGTGTTGACAACCAATTGCTGTTGCGTGTACGACTCTTTGTCAATGTGAGCGACTCTACACAAAGTATCAACAAAGCCATCACCGTCTCCAACGAGAATCCTATCATTGCCTCGTTCAAGATAGAGTCTCATACTAACAAGCTCTACAAGATTAAGGTGACCAGTTTCCTCACTGAGGACAATCCCAACACCGCCCTGCCTCGTTCGGTAAAGTCGCAATTCCAGCTTACCAACATGTTCAGGGAATTGTCTTACGTTGAGGACATCAAGTCCTTCCCCTTGAATACCGAGGTGCGCCTAGTAAAGACCTATAATTCTAATGGACGACTCGCTTCAGCACGGAGTACTGACAGGGTAACGTTCGGCATCAACCTCTCGTTTGTATTACTTCCCACCAATCTGATGAAACCCCGTTTCTACGACCCGCGCGTCGGTTATTTCACCCATGGTTTCAATAGCTATAATGACGGACAGCAACGTGTCAAGGCGAAGCGCTATATCAGTCGCTGGCGCCTGGAGCCACGTCCCGAGGATGTCGAAAAGATGCGTCGCGGCGAGCTGGTAGAACCTGTCAAGCCTATTGTCTACTACATCGACCCTGCCACACCCAAGCAATGGCGCAAATACCTCATCGCCGGCGTGAACGACTGGCAGAAGGCCTTCGAGAAGGCTGGCTTCAAAAATGCCATCTACGCTCTTGAGTGGCCTGAAGGCAAGGACAGTCTGATGTCTATGGAAGATGCACGCTACTCTGTCATCCGCTATCTGGCTTCACCCATCGCCAACGCCTATGGGCCTCATGTCAGCGATCCTCGCACTGGCGAGATTCTGGAGAGCCACATCTGCTGGTACCACAACGTGATGTCGCTCGTTCACGACTGGTATATGGTACAAGCCTCTTCCATCGACGAGGCAGCCCGTAAGATGCACTACGACGAGGAGTTGATGGGACAGCTCATCCGCTTCGTCTCCTCGCATGAGGTTGGCCACACGCTCGGTCTGCGCCATAACTTCGGTGCCTCCAGTTCTGTACCCGTCGAGAAACTACGCGATAAGGCATGGGTAGAGGAACACGGCCACACGCCCAGCATCATGGACTATGCGCGTTTTAACTACGTAGCACAGCCTGAAGACGGCATGACCCAGCATGAAATCTTCCCACGCATCAACGACTATGACATATGGGCTATCCAGTGGGGCTATACGCCTATGCTCGATGCCGAGGATGAAGATGCAGACTATCGCGCCCTACAATCCTTGTTCGCAAAAGAGGGCGTGGCTGGCAATCCACGACTCTGGTGGGGCGATGGTGAGACCTGGCAGGACGATCCTCGTCGTCAAACCGAAGACTTGGGCGACGATGCTGTCAAAGCCAGCGAATACGGCATCTTGAATCTGAAGCGTGAAATCCTGAAGTTGCCCGAGTGGACCCGTTCCGAGGATGACATCTACAACGAGAACCTCAGAAGTATGTACGACGAGATCCTTGACCAGTTCCAGCGCTATAATGGCCACGTTATCAACAACATCGGTGGTCAGTTGGAAAACTTTAAGACCATCGACGAGCAAGGTGACGTTTACCGTCCCCAGCCTCGCGAGAAGCAGATGAACGCCATGAAATATGTGGAGCGCCACATCTTCAATGAGCCCGTATGGTTACGCAATGTGCCCTATGCCAAACGCCTGGAGGCCGACCCCAATGATCTCACTCGCTCTGTTGCCACTCGCAACATCTCGCGTCTCATTGACCGTCTGTATTACCTCAACGATCTCTACAAAGCCGACGAATACATTGCCGACCTAAACCGTCTGATTATGAAAGACGCAGCACAAGCCAACCTCAGCATCTACCGCAAGACGCTGCAGACCCAATACGTCAACACGCTCATCGGCCAATTGAACAAGAGTCAGCGCCCCTACGTACTGCAGGCGCTCAAGCAACTGCAGAAGAAGCTTGCTACAGCCAGCACAGCACATGCTGTTGCTCTGAAGGACGCCATCGACCGCGCGTTAGTCATTAAGTAATGAACGCAGTCGCCATGAATTGACATCCAGCTTTTTGCATATAAAATGAGTCCGTAGTCATCATGCTGCGGGCTCTTTTTTATGACCCTCTTTCGTACATTTTCATTCGGAAGATATTAAAATATCTTATCGCGTGCGTGTTATTTCGAGAAAATGTTGTACCTTTGCACCTCATTATGGAAGATAAAATTACAATGTACATGGATAACAAGAACAGGTCGTTCTCGATGATTGCCGATGTAGAGGGCGACTACAGCGACCTGACAAACATGGAAATGCCTGACGCACTGCCCATTCTGGCCGTGCGCAATCTGGTATTGTTCCCTGGAGTAGTATCACCTATCCTCATAGGTCGCGAGTCAAGCATGTCGCTGATTCGTAAGGCCGAGAAAAAAGACGGTTTGATTGGCGTGGTATGCCAGCGAGACCCAGAGGTGGAAAGTCCCATCCGTGCAGATCTCTATGACATGGGTGTCTTTGCCAAGGTGCTGAAGATACTAACCCTGCCTAATGGCAATATCACCGCCATTGTACAAGGTTTGGGGCGTATGCGCCTGATGGAACTATTGAAATACCAGCCTTACATGATTGGTCGTGCGGCTGCCGCCCCTGAAGAGGAGCCTGATAAGCGAGACATGGAGTTCAAGACCGCCATAGAAGATCTGCGCAACCAGGCTGCTGAATACATCCACATGAACGACGAGATTCCCGAAGAAGCCTCGTTTGCCATCAAGAATGTGGGCAACAACTTGATGGCGCTGAACTTCATCTGCTCGAATATGCCATTCAGTGTGAAGGAGAAGATGGCGCTACTGACGATGGACAGCATCAAGGAGCGTCTGTTCAGCTGCATGCGTATCGTGAACCGCGAGATTAACCTGCAGAGTCTGAAGCTGGACATCCGCAACAAGACACGTGACGACATCGACGAACAGCAGCGCAACTACTTCCTGCAGCAGCAGATCAAGAACCTGCAGGCAGAGATGGGCAACGAGAGCACTCCTGAAAAGAAGGAACTGCTGGAGAAGGCTGCCAACAAGAAATGGTCTGAGGATATCGAGAAGTATTTCTACAAGGAGCTGGAGAAGTTGGACCAGGTGAACCCAAACTCACCCGACTTCAACGTACAGCTGACCTACCTGCAGACACTGGTAAACCTGCCGTGGGGAGAATATACCAAGGACGACCTTGACCTGAAGCGCGCCCAGAAGATACTGGACCGCGATCACTATGGTATGGAGAAGGTCAAGGAGCGCATCTTGGAATACATCGCTGTGCTGTCTCTGCGTGGCGACCTAAAGAGTCCCATCCTCTGTCTCTACGGTCCCCCGGGAGTCGGTAAGACCTCACTGGGTAAGTCGATAGCCGACGCTCTGAAACGTAAGTATGTGCGTGTCAGCCTGGGTGGTCTGCACGATGAGGCCGAGATTCGCGGACACCGCCGCACCTATATCGGTGCCATGCCTGGCCGCATCATCAAGAATATCCAGAAGGCAGGTTCGTCGAACCCCGTATTCATCCTTGACGAAATTGACAAGGTGACACAGAACACGCACAATGGCGACCCTGCATCGGCCTTGCTAGAGGTACTCGACCCAGAACAGAATAATGCCTTCCACGACAACTATCTGGACGTGGACTACGACCTGTCGAAGGTGATGTTCATTGCTACCGCCAACAACCTCGGTACCATTCCCCGTCCCCTCCTCGACCGTATGGAGATTATCGAGGTCAGCGGCTATATCACGGAAGAGAAATACGAGATTGCCAAGCGCCACCTCGTGCCCAAGGAGAAGGACAACACGGGTCTGAACGACAAACATCTGACCTTCAATAAGGCCGCCATCGAGAAGATTATTGAGCAGTACACCCGCGAGAGTGGTGTGCGCCAGCTGGAGAAGCAGGTGAACAAAGCTCTGCGCAAACTGGCCTTCAAGAAGGCCGAGAGCGGTGAACTTCCCTACGAGAAGATTACGCCGACAGAGATTGAGGACTTGCTGGGTAAGCCGCCTTTCTATCGCGACATCTATCAGGGCAATGCCTACGCCGGTGTCGTTACCGGACTGGCATGGACCAGCGTGGGCGGCGAGATACTGTTCATCGAGACCTCGCTGTCGAAGGGTAAGGCCGGGAAACTGACGCTGACTGGTAATCTGGGTGACGTCATGAAGGAGTCGGCAGTGATAGCCTTGGAGTATGTCAAGGCACATGTTGACGTACTGGGTATTGACTACCGCATCTTCGACCACTGGAACATCCATATCCACGTTCCCGAGGGTGCTACGCCTAAAGACGGTCCATCGGCAGGTATCACCATCGCTACCAGTATCGCCTCGGCATTGACCCAGCGCAAGGTGCGCAAGAACACGGCAATGACTGGTGAGATTACGCTGCGTGGCAAGGTGCTGCCCGTGGGTGGCATCAAGGAGAAGATTCTTGCTGCCAAGCGTGCAGGCATCACCGACATCGTGATGTGCAAGGAGAACGAGAAGGACATCAACGAGATTCCTGAGATGTACCTGAAGGGCGTCACCTTCCACTATGTCGAAAACGTGCAGGACGTATGGAAATTCGCCCTGACTGACGAGATGGTGGAACACCCACTGGACTTCACCATTCCCGAAGAAGACAAAAAAGACGAGAAGAAAGACTAATGACGTTTGAAGTACAACATAACGACCCCTATAGCAGCGCCCGTACAGGACTGATTCAGACCGACCACGGTCCCATCAAGACGCCTATCTTCATGCCTGTAGGCACGGTAGGCAGCGTGAAGGGCGTGCACTTTGCCGAACTCCGCGAACAGGTGAAGGCTCAGATCATTCTGGGCAACACCTACCATCTGTACCTGCGTCCAGGTCTCGATATCCTTCGCAAGGCAGGTGGTCTGCATAAGTTCAACACATGGGATCGTCCTATCTTGACGGACTCTGGCGGTTTCCAGGTGTTCTCGCTGACAGGCATCCGTAAGCTGAAAGAAGAAGGATGCGAGTTCCGCAGTCATATCGATGGTTCAAAACATATCTTCACCCCAGAGAACGTAATGGATACAGAGCGTGTCATCGGTGCTGATATCATGATGGCCTTCGACGAGTGTCCCCCAGGACAGAGCGACTACCAGTATGCTAAGAACTCGCTGAAGCTGACCCAGCGCTGGCTGGAACGTTGCGTGAAACGTTTCAACGAGACGGAGCCGCTATACGGACATAACCAGACACTGTTCCCCATCGTACAGGGTTGCACCTACAAAGACCTGAGACAGGATGCCGCCAAGCATGTCTGTGATGTGTTGGGCAAGCTGAACGACGGAGGCGGTGCCAGCATCGGTGGACTGGCAGTTGGAGAACCTACGGAGGTCATGTATGACATGATAGAGGTGGTCAACGACATCCTCCCCAAAGACCGTCCCCGCTATCTGATGGGGGTCGGTACACCGCAGAACATCTTGGAGGCCATCGAGCGCGGCGTCGACATGTTCGACTGCGTGATGCCTACCCGCAATGGTCGCAACGCCATGTTGTTCACCTATGAGGGAACGATGAATATGCGCAACCAGAAGTGGCAGGACGACTTCTCGCCCATCGACCCTGACGGCTGCGACATTGACCGTATCCACTCGAAGGCCTACCTGCACCACCTGTTCAAGGCTCAGGAGCTGTTGGCTATGCAGATTGCCAGCATCCATAATCTGGCCTTCTACCTGCGACTGGTCACGGACGCGCGCACGCATATAGAACAAGGTGACTTCACACAATGGAAACGTTCAGTAATTGATGATTTAGGACGAAGAAGATGAAGAAGCTACGAGATATCATCAAGAGATCACAGATGCTGCTGGAACGTATTCCCTGGGAGAGAATGGCTTGGCTGAAGAAGCACAATCCATTCCGCTATGTTAAGCGTATGGACTGGTATATTATTAACAAGTTCATAGGCACTTATGTGTACTCTATTATCCTGATTATCTCGATATCCATTGTCTTCGACGTCAATGAGAACCTGGCGAAGTTTACTTCCAACAACGCACCATTGCGCGCCATCGTCTTCGACTACTACGCAAACTTCGTACCCTACTTCGCCAACCTCTTCTCACCGTTGTTCGTCTTCATTGCCGTCATCTTCTTTACCTCCAAGTTGGCAGGTAACTCGGAGATTATTGCAATGCTGGCCAGCGGTATGAGCTTTAAGCGACTGTTGCGCCCCTACCTCATCTCGGCAGCGCTCATCGCCCTGTTGAACTTTTACCTCGGTTCGTATATCATTCCCAAGGGTACGGTGGTGCGTCACGACTTTGAGGCGCTTTACAAGAACAACAGCAAAAATACGTCGGCATCAAACATCCAGCTAATGGTCGACAAGGGTGTGGTGGCCTACCTCTCTCAGTACGATGACATCCGCAAGACGGGCTATGGCTTTGCGCTGTATAAGTTTGAGAACAAGAAGATGGTCTCGCAGATGAATGCCAACGTCATCCAGTATGACACCATCGCTGAGGAGCGTTACCACTGGAAGGCTCGTAACTACAAGATTCGTACGCTCAAAGGTATGCGCGAGGAGATTACTAGCGGTTATGAGATTGACACGCTGATACAGATGGAGCCTATGGACTTGGTATTCTCCTCAGGTCAGCAGGAAACGTTCACCTCTCCGGAGCTGAAGCGCTACATCTCCAAACAGCAGCAACGCGGTTCGTCGAACGTGGTACAGTATGAGGTGGAGTATCACAAACGCATAGCCACCTCCTTTGCATCGTTCATCCTGACGATTATAGGTGTGTCGCTGTCGTCGCGCAAGCGTAAAGGTGGAATGGGTATGTACCTGGGTATCGGCTTGGCATTGTCGTTCACCTATATATTATTACAGACAATCAGCGCAACCTTTGCCATCAATGCCGACACACCACCCATTCTAGCAGCATGGATTCCGAATATCCTGTATGCCTTCATTGCCTACTATTGTTATAGACAGGCACCGAATTAAATGAAAGATGAAAGATTAAAGATTTAAAATTGAAGTTTAGTGACATTTGAAGAAACATATTTGAACGATAATATCCTCGATGCATTATGGGATATGCACTTCGAGGAGATGACACCCATTCAGGAACAGTGTATTCCAAAAATACTTGACGGTCAAGACCTTATCGGTGTAGCACAGACCGGAACAGGCAAGACAGCGGCTTATCTGCTGCCTATCCTCAGCATGCTCGACGACGGAGGTTTTCCCAAGGATGCCGTCAACTGCATCGTCATGTCGCCCACCCGTGAACTGGCCCAGCAGATAGACCAGGCCATGCAGGGCTTTGGCTACTATCTCGATGGCATCAGCAGCGTGGCCATCTATGGTGGTAACGACGGCAACCGCTTCGATGTAGAAACAAAGGGTCTGAAGATGGGAGCCGATGTGATTATAGCCACCCCAGGTCGTCTGCTCTCGCACATCCGCATGGGACATGTGGACCTGAGTCGCCTGTCGTTCTTCGTGCTCGACGAGGCAGACCGCATGCTAGATATGGGGTTCTCTGACGACATCCTGCAGATTGCCAAGATGTTGCCGGAGGGTCACCAAACTATCATGTTCTCGGCCACGATGCCTGACAAGATACAACAGCTGGCCCGCACCTTGCTAAATCATCCTGCAGAGGTGAAGATTGCCGTCTCCAAACCTGCCGAGAAGATCCAGCAGTCGGCCTACGTCTGCTACGAGCCCCAAAAGCTGGGCATCATCCGACATCTGTTCAAAGCCGGTGAACTTCAGCGCGTTATCATCTTCTCTGGTAAGAAAGACAAGGTGAAGGACATTACCCGCGAGCTGAAGCACATGAAGATAAACTGTGCACCCATGCACTCCGACCTCTCGCAAGCTGAACGCGACGACGTGATGCACCGCTTCAAGACAGGAAAGGTTGACGTGCTCGTGGCTACTGATATCGTGGCACGTGGCATTGATATCGACGACATCCTAATGGTTATTAACTACGATGTACCCCACGATGCCGAGGATTATGTTCACCGCATTGGGCGTACAGCCCGTGCCCAACGCGACGGCGTAGCCATCACCTTTGTGTCGGAAGCAGACATGCGCTACTTCTCCGATATTGAACGCTTCCTGGAGAAGGACATCCAGAAGAATCCGATGCCCGAAGGTTTGGGTGAAGGTCCGGAATACAAGACCGCTTCACCACGCAAGAATTCACGCGGTCGAGGCGGGAAAAGACGCAATGGTCGACCACAACAAGGCAACAACAAGTCACGACATGGTCATAGAGGAAAACGAAATAACAAGGACAAGAGACAAGAGCAGTCTGCTGTTTAAGAATTTTTAAGAGAAAAAAAACGGGGGGTGCGATAACAACGTATTGGTATTTTTTGTAACTTTGCACCGCTTTATAAGGTAATAGTTTTGACACACTGCTGAATATCAGACAGTTAGAAAGGAATTAAGGAGTAAAACATGAGACAATTAAAGATTCAGAAGAGTATTACGAATCGCTCTAGTGAGGCACTGGATAAGTATCTGGTGGAAATCGGCCGTGCGCCACTGATCAGCATCGACGAGGAAATCGAGCTGGCTCAGAAGATACGCAAGGGCGGTTGTCCGTAGCCAAGCAGTATCAGCATCAGGGACTGACGCTGACTGACTTGATTGACGAGGGTAACATCGGCCTCATCAAGGCCGCACAGAAATTTGATGAAACACGTGGTTTCAAATTCATCTCATACGCTGTATGGTGGATTCGTCAGAGCATCCTGCAGGCTATTGCCGAGCAGAGCCGTATCGTTCGTCTGCCACTGAATCAGGTAGGCAGCCTGAACAAGATTAGTCATGAGATCAACCGCTTTGAGCAGGAGTTCCAGCGCCATCCGTCTGTCAGCGAGCTGAGCGACGCCACCAATATGGACGAGGAGAAGATTGCCCAGTCTATGCAGGCTGATAGTCACCATGTCTCTATCGACGCTCCTTTCCAGGACGGTGAGGACAACTGTATGCTGGACGTGATGGCCTCTGGTGACGACTCTCGTACCGACCGTCAGGTTGACCACGAGTCAATGGCTCAGGAGCTGAATACCGTACTACAGAAGGTGCTCAAAGAGCGTGAGATTACCATCATCCGCGAGTGCTTCGGCATCGGTTGTCACGAGAAAGGTCTTGAAGAGATTGGCGACCAGTTGGGTCTGACCCGTGAGCGCGTCCGTCAGATTCGCGAGAAGAGCATTGCCAAGCTGCGCGACTCTGGTAATGCACGTATTTTGATGAAATATTTAGGGTAAATGTTTTGCGACTCCAGATTTTTTTTGTACTTTTGGGGTCGTGAATCAGAAACGGTACATATTACAGATAATGATACTGGGCATGATGACACTCATGTCCAGTATTTGTTATGCGTCTAATCGTTCTAGAGATTCCCTGCTCATCAACCGCATGTGGGACTATTATGCACACCCCGAAAGGATTTTTGACGGCGAGAAGAACGTATATATCAAGTGTCATATCAGCACGAAGCGTCGCAATGCGCTGCTATGGGTTATTCCCACCATGTATAGCATTGCCAAAGGTGACAGAGACTACATCGGTGAGGCTTACACTAAACTCAGACATCATGGTGCCAGTAACTTCAACATCAAACGTCAGGTTTTCTGTAGCACCGTTCCGCATCAGCGCGATGTTATGCCTTCCATATATGAGTTTATCACCCCCAATCTTTATGCTGTTCAACTCTATCCAGACGGTGTTCTCTCGCCTTTTCACCGCACCAACCGCTTCTTCTACAAATACCGTGTCAACAACGTCGGTAGTTATGCCATTGTCAGGTTCCGTCCTCGCAGCAGCAATACCCGCTTGATTAAGGGAGAAGCTACTGTCGACATTTCCTCAGGACGCATATTAGCTGTAAATCTTCAGGGAGAGTTTGACATGATCCGTTTCAATATCAAAACCCTGATGGATCAGCGCAACCCGTTTAGTCCACTACCAGACCAGTGTACCACAGATGTAACATTCAAGTTTTTGGGCAACAATATCACGGCGCAAGTCTCATCTTACTTTAATTGTCCCGTAACACTCCCTGACTCCCTCAACGATGTTGAAGACTATGCCTTGATGAAAAAGCTACGCCCCGTGCCGTTAAATAAAGAAGAGACGCGTATCTTTGCAGACTTTCAGAAGGATACGATGGAAGAAGAGGAGACAGATACTGTTCAGAAGCGCAGCACGCGTATCAAAGATGCAGCTTGGGATTTCGTTGGCGACCATCTGATAAGCAGCCAAGAAGCCCAGACAGAGAATATCACGCTAAAAGTCTCACCACTTCTGAACCCATTATATATGGGTTACAGTTCATCGTCAGGTATATCGTATAAACTGGATTTCGGTCTGCGCTATGCCTGGAACCAGTACCGCTACCTGACACTTAATCCCAAGTTTGGTTACAGTTTTAAGAAGAAGCTATTCTACTATGACATTCCTCTTCGTATGACCTACAACCCCAAACGTAACGGCTATGTAGAGTTTAAGTGGGCTAACGGTGACCGTACGTCGAATGCCGCACTCTCTGAGGCATTCCAGAAAGTCATGGGCGATTCGGTGGAGATGCCTAAATTCAAGAACGAATACTTGCAACTTATCAATAATATTGCTGCCTTCGACTGGCTGGAGTTCACCACCGGTATTGTCTATCACCGTCGCTGGAGTGTATACCCTGACCAAATGGATAAAGCAGGGCTCCCTAACAGCTACCATAGTTTTGCTCCATCGTTGTCCGTTCACCTGCGTCCCTGGCAGAAAGGTCCCACGCTCACCGCTAATTACGAACGCAGCATCCCGAATATCTTCCACTCCAACCTGAACTATGAGCGCTGGGAGTTTGATGCGGTCTATAAACACCAGAACAGGAGTGTGCGTATCTTGAACATGCGTGCAGGTGCGGGATTCTATACCCATCGCAGTACGGATTATTTCGTAGACTACGCCAACTTCCACGACAATAACCTGGCGACAGGTTGGGAAGATGACTGGTCAGGGCAGTTCCAACTGGTTGACAGCCGCTGGTACAACGAGTCCAACTACTACGTGCGTAGTCATGTGTCGTACGACTCACCCCTGATCATGCTATCTTGGGTACCTCTCGTTGGACGTATCGTTGAAACGGAGCGCTTCTATCTGAGTGCACTGTCTATCGAACACACACGACCTTATTTCGAAGTCGGCTATGGTTTCCAGAACCGCTATTTCTCAACAGGAATCTTTGCCAGTTTCCTGAATACCAGCTATCAAAGCTTTGGTTGTAAATTCACCATAGAACTATTCCGCAGATGGTAAAACCGCTCACTGTTTATAAAGCCAGTGCAGGTTCTGGAAAGACCTTTACACTGGCCGTAGAATACATCAAGTTGCTGATAGAGAACCCGACCTGCTATCGTAACATCCTTGCCGTCACCTTTACCAACAAGGCTACGGAAGAGATGAAGATGCGCATACTCAGTCAGTTGTATGGCATCTCGAAGGGGCTCTCAGACTCCAAGAGCTATACCGACCGCATTCTGAAAGAGACAGGTCTACCCATTGGCACCATCAAAGAACGCGCCGGCATGGCACTACACCTGCTGCTCCACAACTACAACTACTTCCGCGTAGAGACCATCGACTCTTTCTTCCAGAGCGTGTTGCGTAACCTGGCTCGTGAGCTCGACTTGACAGCCAACCTGCGCATCAGCCTGAACGACATACAAGTAGAAGAACAAGCTGTCGATCAACTCATCGACTCCCTGACACATACCGACCGCATGTTACAATGGCTGCTGAGCTATATCATGGAGAAAATCAGCGACGACCATTCATGGAACATCATCGGACAGGTAAAGAAGTTTGGCAAGACCATCTTCCGCGACTACTACAAAGCTTATAGTCAGGCGCTGAACAGCAAGATGGACGAGAAGGGATTCATCGAGGGATATACCAAACAGTTGAAAGAGTTGCGCAGTACATCAAAGGAACGCATGAAGGCGATGGGCGACGAGTTCTTCGACATTCTGGAGAGCGAGAACCTCAATGTTGAAGATCTGGCCTATGGCAAGTCTGGTGTCGCCAGCTTTTTCATGAAGCTACAGAAAGGACAGTTTGATGCCAGCATTGAAAGCAAGCGCGCCTGCGAGTGTCGCGAGGACTCGGAGAAATGGTACACCAAGAAGAGTAATCAAGCAGCACACATCTATGCTGTTGCCGAGGCTTCGCTGAGACCCCTGCTGACAAGAGCTATGGACGAGCGTCCTCGACAATATAAGATATACCAGTCTGCTGACCTCACACTGCGCCATCTCAGTCAACTACGCCTGTTAGGCAGCATCGAACAGAAGGTGCGCAACATGAACGAAGAGGCCAACCGCTTCCTGCTCAGCGATACGCAACAGCTGTTGCACGATCTCATCAGCGACAGCGACTCACCATTTATCTTTGAGAAGATAGGCACCCAGCTGGAACACGTGATGATTGACGAATTCCAAGACACCAGTACTGTACAGTGGCAGAACTTCAAGGTGCTGTTGCAGGAGTGTATGAGTCATCAGCATTCGCAGAACCTGATTGTTGGCGACGTCAAACAGAGCATCTACCGCTGGCGTTCGGGCGACTGGCGACTGCTCAACGCCATCGACCAACAGTTCCCGTATGCTGACGACACTGTCGACATCCAGCCTTTGAAGATTAACTGGCGTTCATCACGCCACATCATCGACTTTAACAACGCCTTCTTCCAGACTGCTGCCCAACAAGAATACGAGGCACAGCGTGAGGATTATCCTGACGGTGCCGAACAGCTGCAGCGCGCCTATGCCGACGTGGCACAGGAGATACCCGAGAAGCGCGACAACAGTGGTTATGTCAACATCCGTCTACTGCCCTCTGACAGCTATCAAGAAAAGACGTTGGATGCCATTGCCGGCATCATCCGACAGCTTCAACAGCAGGGTGCTGCCCTCCACGATATCGCCATCCTCGTTCGCACCAACAAGCATATACCCCTCATCGCTGCCTATTTCGACGAGCAGCTGCCCGACATACGCATCATCAGCGACGAGGCCTTCCGTCTGGATGCCTCGGTGTCTATCTGTCTGCTCATCCAGGCCCTCCACCTGCTGACGCATCCCGACGACAAGCTGGCCAAGGCCACCATCGTCAAACTCTACCAACGCAGCGTTCTCGGAGATTCTGTTGCCGAGCAAGAACTACTCATCAAAGACCTCGATCTCGACAGTCTGCTGCCTGAGGCCTATATCCGTCACATGCAAGAACTGCTGCAGATGCCGCTCTACGAACTGGTGGAACGCCTCTACGCCATCTTCCAGCTGGAGCGTCTCAACGAGCAGAGCGCCTATCTGTGTGCTTTCTACGACCAGCTGAACCAGTTCGTACAAGACCACACCTCAGATATCGACGCCTTCATCCGTGAGTGGGAGGAGACCATCTGCAGCAAGACCATCCAGAGCGATGCCACTGATGGTGTGCGCATCCTGTCTATCCATAAGAGTAAGGGGTTGGAGTTCCCCCATGTCATCATTCCTTTCTGCGACTGGCGCCTGGAGATGCCTGACGTGCTATGGTGCAAACCTACTGAAACACCTTTCGACGCCCTGCCGCTGGCCCCCATCGACTATGGGGCCACCCAGATGAAAGGTACCATCTATGAGCGCTACTATCTGGACGAGCACCTGCAGAACATCGTCGACAACCTTAACCTGCTGTATGTAGCCTTCACGCGCGCTGAGCACAGCCTCTATGTCATCGGTCAGCGAGGTGCCAAGAGCAACCGTTCGGCACTTATCGAAAGCGTGCTGACGAACATGAAGCTGGAAGACAGCAGCCTCAGTGGAGAAGGGGACATAGAAAGTGAACTGGAATTCCAATACGGCACGCTGAAGGCTCAGACATCAGACAGTAGCCATCAGCCATCTGCCAACGTCTTCCTCCAGCCCATCACCCCAGTAGAGATTCAACTGGAGACTTTCGAGAACAAGACGGAGTTCCGACAGAGTAACAAGAGCCGCGAATTCGTGGAGGGCGACGACGAACAGCAGGAGCTGAGCTACATCAAAATGGGTAGCGTGCTCCACGAGATTTTCTCGAACATCCATACCACTGACGACATCGAAGGAGCCCTGCGCCAGCTGCAACATGATGGGGTGCTTTACGACGATGAGGTGACAGCAACGAAGCTATCGACAATGTTACAGAAACGCTTAAATGATAAGCAAGTAAAAGACTGGTTCTCAAACCGTTGGCAACTATTCAACGAATGCAGTATTTTACGCCTCAATGAGCAAGAAGAGGTAGAAGAGCGTCGTCCTGACCGTGTCATGACAGATGGCAAAGAGACGCATGTTGTAGACTTCAAATTCGGTCGTTCCAAACCCGAATACCAAGAGCAGGTGCGCGAATATATGCACTTGCTGCAACAGATGGGACACCCGAATGTGAAGGGATGGCTGTGGTATGTTTACAGCAATAAGATTGAAGAGGTTATTGGTTAACGGTTATTGGTTATTGTATGAAGAGTTTCTTAGAACACGTCGCAGAAGACATCGTCAACAAATATGGCACCAACCTGTCGCGTACAGCGGTGGTGTTCCCCAACAAGCGTGCCTCGCTGTTTCTGAACGACCAACTGGCACGTCTGACGAATGGCAAGCCCCTGTGGAGTCCCGCCTATATCACCATCAGCGAACTGTTCCGTCAGCAGTCGTCACTGTCAGTGGCCGACCCCATCAAGTTGGTGTGCGACCTTCACAAGTCGTTCTGCCTGCATACAGGGTCTGACGAGACACTTGACAAGTTCTATGGCTGGGGACAGCTACTGATCAGCGATTTCGACGACATCGACAAGAATATGGCCGATGCCAACCGTGTCTTTGCCAACCTGCGCGACATCCATGAGCTCGACGACCTCAGCTACCTTACCGATGAGCAGCGCCAGTTGCTGAAGCACTTTTTCAGCCACTTCACTGAAGAGCACGAGACGGAGCTCAAACAGCGCTTCCTGCGTCTGTGGAGCCACTTCATCGATATCTACCACGACTTCAACGAGCGCCTTGCCCAACAAGGTCTCGCCTACGAAGGTGCCCTCTACCGCTCTGTGGTCACCTCTCACCCCTCACCCCTCACCACCACGACTCCCGCTGCTTCTCCAGCGGGTCCCTCCTCGGGTTTCTCCCAGTACGACCGCTACCTCTTCGTGGGCTTTAACCTATTGCAGAAGGTCGAGCAGCAGCTCTTCTCACAGTTGCAGAAGGACGGCAAGGCCCGCTTCTACTGGGACTTCGACGCCTACTACATGCAGCAGCATGAGGCAGGCCACTTTATTGCCACCTACCTCAAGTACTTCCCCAACGAGTTGGACAGTCAGCGTGAGGACATCTACAAGAACTTCCAGCAGCCTAAGGAAATCACCTACCTCGCTGCACCTACAGAACATATCCAGGCACGCTATGTCAGCAGATGGCTACGCGACCAACAGCGCTACAAGGACGGCCGACGTACAGCCATCGTGCTCTGCAATGAGCAGCTGTTGCCTACCGTCATCCACTGTCTGCCCGACGAGGTGGAGAAGGTCAACATCACCACGGGCTACCCGCTGTCGCAGACACCCGTTGCCTCTTTCATCCAGCGCTACTACGACATGGTACTGGGCGGAAAGACGCCCCGTCTGGTACGCGCCTTCCAGCGCCATCCGTACTACCGCTACCTCACGGACGACAGCCAGTCCCTCCTCCACCTTCTGCGCCAGATAGCGACCGCAGCCACTACTCCCGCTGCTTCTACAGCGGGGCTCTCTGACCCGCTATTCCAAGAGTCTCTGTTCCGTGCCTACACACTCGTCAACCGCCTCCAGTCACTGATAGACAGTGGTGACCTGCAAGTAACGGACACCACACTTCAGCGCCTTGTCAACCAGCTCATCCAGCAGACCACCATTCCCTTCCACGGCGAGCCTGCCGAGGGGCTTCAGGTCATGGGTGTCCTGGAGACCCGTAACCTCGACTTCGACCACGTGCTGCTGCTCAGCTGCAACGAGGGTAACATGCCCAAGGGGGTCAATGACAGTTCCTTTATCCCTCATAGCATCCGCCAGGCCTACGAGCTCACCACTGTAGAGAACAAGGTCAGCATCTACGCCTACTATTTCCACCGCCTGCTACAGCGCGCCAAGGACGTCACCATCCTGTGGAACAACGCCACAGAGGACGGCCAGCGTGGCGAGATGAGCCGATTCATGCTCCAGCTACTGGTAGAGAGCGGACAACACATCACACAGCATACCCTGCAGTCGGGCAAGACCATTGCCCGCTATACTCCTGCGGCCATCGAGAAGACGCCCCACGTCCTCGACCTGCTCCACCAGTATTTCGTGGGCCCTGGCGCTCTGTTGTCGCCCTCAGCCATCAACAGATACATGCGCTGTCAGCTGCAGTTCTACTACCGCTATATTGCAGACATCAAGGAACCTGACAATCCCGACGATGAGTTGGAGCTCGACAACCGCATCTTCGGCAACATCTTCCACCAGGCTGCCGACACGCTCTACCACCAGTTGCCCAACCACGTCACCCGCGAGGCCCTCGATCAGCTGCTGAAGAGTAAGATTGCCATCGACAAGGCTGTCGACGACGCCTTCCATCAAGAGCTGCCTCATGCCGTCATTGGTGGTCTGCACCTCATCAATCGTGAGGTCATCATCCGCTATCTGCGCCAGCTCATTGAGATTGACAAAGCCCTAGCTCCCTTCACCATCCTCGGCCTTGAGTGTGACGTGAAACGAGAACTCTCACCCCTCACCTCTCACCCCTCACCCCTGAAAATCGGTGGCCGCATCGACCGCCTAGACCAGATGAGCGACGGACGCATCCGCGTGGTAGACTACAAGACGGGTAGCAAGAACATCAAGTATTTAAACAGCGTGGAGGACATCTTCGACCCTGCCAAGATACACGACCACTCCGACTACTACCTCCAGACCTTCGCCTATGCAGACATCGTCAGTCGCCAGTATTCTCTCACCCCTCACCCCTCACCACTCACCACTGTCAGGGTTTCTCCTGCCCTGCTGTTCATCCAGCATGCGGCAGGCAAAGACTATGACCCTACATTGTGTTTCGGCAAGGATAAGATTCTGGATATCCAGGAGCATAGCGCCCGTTTCTGCGAGCTGCTAGAAAATAAAGTGAACGAGATATTCTCGCCGAACATCCCGTTCACTCCTACCACAGACCTCAAGGTCTGTCAGACCTGTCCGTATCTGCAGATGTGCAGACGGTAAATCTCTTTAGCGGTTCTTGTTACACAGGAACCACTGATGCGTAAAGAAATGATATAGCAATAGTGCTACGCCACTAAGTGCCAATGCGGTATCTATCAGCAGCGTGGGTTGCTGGTAGAAACAGCCATATCCCAGCGCCAGGCCGATAGCCAGGCCGGTCTCCCACCCCAGGAAATAAGTACTCTGTGAAGTTCCACGCTGACAGTGACGGCTCAGCTTGATGAAGAACAGCAGGAAGCGCGAACCGATGATGCCTGCACTCAGTCCCACAAAGACGGGAGACACTGGCGAGGCGGGTGCCACCAACAGGATGAGCAAGGCCGCTACCAACAGGAACAGTCCCGTAATAATCTCGCTCTTCAGTTCTGCATCACGGAATACGAAGCGCTGTGCAAGCAATGCCAATAGGAATCCACCCATCATCAGGGCGTAGAACAGTGGTTCAAAAGGCATCGACAGTAACAGACCGATCACAGTAGTCACCAGCACCAGATTGACGAAGAGGATAAAGCCATGCGTCAGGAAGAAACGGTCCAGCGACACCACCTTCACGCCCTCTTCTGGCGTGCGGAAAGGGAAAGTGACTGTCTTCACCAACAACAAGGCGACAACAGCACATCCCACTGCTCCCCAGACAACACCGTTGAAGCCATAGAGCATGCTGACTATCAGTCCCGCCAATGGTCCCAACGACAATGCAAAACGTGCAAACCACGAGGCACTGTGGTTGGCTTCTGTACGCTGGAACGACTCACACGTGTCAATAACCAGTGTTGACGACAGCACCATCTGAGCCAGTCCGAAGACGGCGCCCAGCACAAAGCGGTGCACCATGATGATGGTGAAATCCACGAACTCCGTGCGCAGATGGTCTATATACAGCAGCGCCAGAAGATCGACGATGAGCGCCACGATAGCCCACATGCACACCACGTTGCGACGATAGCGCTGCACCAACCACGAGCAGAGTGCCCCGAAGACATACAGTCCCAGTCCGAAGACGCCCATCGAGCGTCCCACCTCTACTGGTGTGAAGTTCTCCTCCTCCATCAGCCAGCGAGGCATGGCGGGCAACAGGATATACACGGAGATGGTAATCAACAGCGATGCTGTAGCCATCATCCAGAACTCCTTATGCCACAGTCTGATATGTATCGGTGTGTTCTGAGTATTCATCCATTAATACGATTCGTTCGCATTGGGGAAGTCACCACTCTTGACATCCTCCACATAGTGACCCACCGCATCGGTGATAACCGTATTTAGGTTGGCATAGCGACGCAGGAAACGGGGCGAGAAACCCTGTGTCATACCCAGCATGTCAGCAACCACCAACACCTGTCCGTCACAACCGTTACCGGCACCGATACCGATGGTCGGACACTTCACCAGCTTCGTGACCTCTGCAGCCAGTGCTGCGGGTACCTTCTCCAGCGTAATGCCAAAGCAGCCAGCCTTGTCCAGCAGCTGAGCGTCGTGCAGCAGTTTCTCGGCCTCAGCCTCCTCCTTGGCGCGCACGGCATACGAGCCAAACTTATTGATGCTTTGCGGTGTCAGTCCCAGATGGGCCATCACGGGAATGCCAGCGTCCAGAATGCGCTTCACGGTGTCGAGAATTTCCTCACCACCCTCCATCTTCAGGGCATCGCAACCGCTCTCCTTCATGATGCGGATAGCATTGGCAACACCTTCGGTGCCATTCACCTGATACGAACCGAAGGGCATGTCGCACACCACCAGCGCACGCTGACAGGCACGAACCACCGAACGGGCATGGTAAATCATATAGTCGACAGTCATGGGCAACGTGGTAGCATTACCAGCCATCACGTTCGAGGCCGAGTCACCCACGAGGATGGCGTCGATGCCGGCCTTGTCCACGATGCCAGCCATGGTATAGTCATACGATGTTAACATGGAGATTTTCTCACCTTTTTGCTTCATCTCCATAAAGCGGTGTGTCGTCACCTTGCGTGTGTCACTTACTAAATATCCTGCCATAATCTTTCTATTTAATTTTTAATCTTTCATTTTTCATCTTTAATCTTTCACGTAGTTTGCGATTACTTCATCGCAATACGGTCTGATAGCCTCTGCGGGGTTCGTCGTAGACAAACCCACCACATACATGCCAGCAGCCCTACCCGACTTCAAGCCATTGAACGAGTCCTCGAAGACCACACAGTCCCCGACCTCTACGCCCAATCGCTGGGCAGCCTTCAGGTAACAGTCCGGATCAGGCTTCGAGCGCTCAAAGTCCTCAGAGGTCAGAATGGCGTCAAACATACTGCGGAACTCTGGATGCGACTGATACACAGCCTCCATCTTCGGTTGGTTCGAACTGGTCACAACGGCCGTCTTCACGCCTTTGCCACGCAGCTGACTGATATATTCCTCAAAGCCTGGCACATAGATATAATCCATCTGCTGCTCAAACTTATTCAGACGTTCCGTAATCAGCGGCTGCTTCTCTGCCAACTCGCCAGAGAACCACGCATCATAAATCTGCACCAACGTTTGCCCCTTTATTTCATGCTCCAGTCCAGGATGCTCCGGATGGAACTCGCGGCACTGTGCGCCCCAGAACACCGAGTACTGTGGCTCCGTGTCAAACACAACACCATCCAGGTCAAACAATGCTGCTTTTATATTCTTCTTTTCCATAACTTTCAGAAAATCGGCTGCAAAGGTACAAATTTTCCGCGAGAATTAATCCGCTTTGCGGAGAAATCTATCAAATCTTAACAAATCTTGCATTGTATTACTTTCAATTGTGTCAGGTACCAGGTCCCTGACATAACAGGTCCCTGACATAACTCCACTTTGATAATCACGTTGTTAAAAACTCTGCCTCAGGGACTAAAAGCGTCTGAATTTCTCATTTTAGCATAGCAATTACTAGGGGAAAAGCTTGCATATTTAAAATATTTTTTGTAACTTTGTAGGTGAAAAATGAGTTAGAGACTGACAGACTGACAAAACAGCGGTGTACAAAGGGATTGCAGTCTTTTTAGAGACTGACAAGACTGACAATAGACTGACATGGTTTCGGCTCGTTTTAGCTGTAGAAATGGAAAATTCTCTAGAGAATTTCAGTCGTATACAGCTAATAATCGCAAAATTCTCTAGAGAATTCCAATAATTATCTAGAGAAATTGCAAAGAATTGATTATTAATAACTTAAAGACAGCTATAAAGATATGAAAAAGGGTATTTACAAGGTAAATAATAAGACAAAAGAGGCCGCTAAAAGGCTAAAAGTCGTCGTAGAACGCTTCTCACGTGGTGAATGGAGGGAGAAAACGACCGATTTAATGGATATTTATGCAATAATAAGCAGTAAGAAGTATCAAAAACAGGTGCAGTTGTTGCGCGACGAGTTGATTGCCGACGCTACGGCAAGCAGTCTGGCAGATATGGAAGACGTCCGCGAGCTGCCCATCGTCCACCTGCCGACGGGCATGGTGCTGCTGTCGTTGCCCACAGACAGTCAGCAGCAACTGGAGCTGTTGCGCAAGAGGGTAGCGACGTGGCCGCAGATGCAGATGGCGTTCCAGAGCGTTGACGGACGCCATCTGGTGGTGCTGATGAGCTATGAACTGACGGACGGCACCCTACCCTTCCTGGAGCAGGACGTGCGCCTGTTCCAGCAGTACGCCTTGCGCAGGGCGGCAGACTTCGTGGTGGCGACAACAGGCGTGAAGCCCGACGAGGACGATGCGGAAAACGGGCAGTGGTTCTATGTGTCGAGCGACGAACGCGCCCTCTGGAACGAGCAAACGACTGCTGTGCAGATGGAGCAGCCTACTGAGGAACTGACGGAGCTGACAGCCACTATCATGAGTCAGCCCAAGGAGCACCCGCTGGCGAAAAACGTGTTGCCTGGCTATACCCAGCTGGAGATGGACATCACGCGCTTCAATGCCGTCTGTCGCCGACTGGCCTTTGGGCGCCATAAGCCCATCGACGAGTACCTGCTGGCCGTCGCCGAAGCATGCAACAGGGCAGGTATCGATCAAGAGGTGGCCACGAAGTGTCTGCTGAACATCGGCAACTACTGGGACAAGGAGCCACTGGTGCGCTCGACGATGGAGAACGCCTACCAGCAGCACCGCTATGGACTGCGCAACCCGTTGGAACCCTCGCTGATGCACCAGCAGCTGATGAAGGATTTCCTTTTGCGCCGCTATGTGTTCCGCAGGAATGTGGTAACGGGCGACGTGGAATATCAGGAGAAGGGACGCTACATTCTGAGTTGGCGACCGCTGACCCAGGAGGCACGCAACGACATAAACAATGCCGCCATTGACGAAGGCATCAAGGTTTGGCCGCAGGATATGGATCGCTTGTTGGGAAGCAGTCAGGTGGCCGACTACGACCCTGTGCGCGAATGGCTAGGCAGTCTGCCGGAATGGGACGGCAGGGACCGTCTGGGTGAGATGGCCGATCGCGTACCCACCAGCATGCCCCAATGGAGAGACAATTTCAAGGTGTGGATGCGCTCCATGGTGAGCCAGTGGACCAGTGGCGCCGGACAGATGTATGGTGCGCAGATGGTGATGATGTTTGTGGGCGCACAGGGCACCCGCAAGTCAACCTTCATGCGCATGTTATTGCCAGAGGAGCTACGACAGTTCTACATCGACCGCATCGACTTCGCCAACAAGAAAGAGGCGATGCGCGCGCTGAGTCGCTTCCTGCTGATCAACATCGACGAGTTCGACCAGGTGTCGAAGGCACAGACCGCCTACCTGAAGCACCTCATACAACGCACCGATGTGAAAGAGCGCAAGATGTACGAGACCACCTACCAGCAGTTACAGCGCTATGCGGCCTTCTGCGCCACCACCAACTCGCTGTCGCCGCTGAAGGACGAGACGGGCTCGCGCCGTTATATGGTCGTCGAACTAACGGGCGTGATAGACACCGATATGACTGGCGACAAAGCCATCGACTACCAGCAGCTATATGCCCAAGCACTGGCTGAAATCCGTCGTGGCGAGGAGTGCTACTTCGATGGCGAGCGCGAGCGGCTGATCGTGGAGGGTGGACTCCAATATACAGAGGTGGCGGATGTTGTCAGCGTATTCTGTGACCACTTCCGCAAGCCCAAGGCAGGTGACGAGATACTGAACATGTCGCCCACACAGATTACCGAATATATATACAACACTTGGCACATAGATCTCAGGAAGCACTCCAACACGGTATATCTGGGCAACTTCCTGCGCCGAGAGGGGTATGACCACCACGACCGCCGTCGCTACAAGGTGGCAGTCTCCTGTCAGTCTTGACAGTCTCTGAAAAGACTGCAAACGCCCTCACCATCGGCGTTTTGTCAGTCTGTCAGTCTTTATCACAAAATTTCGGACCCTTTAAAACAAAAACTAATAATTATGCATTACAATATAGTCAAAGAGACCAAACCCAATCTGAAGAATTACGGACGCTACAAGGCCGTAGCCGTACACTACAATACTATCGACACGGAGCGTCTGTGCCGCGAAATCCAGAACAACTGTACGCTGAAGAAGAGCGACGTCAAGGCCGTACTCTCCGAACTGTCAGAACTGCTGGTGCAACACCTGCAGGACGGCGACCGCGTGCGCCTGGACGGCATCGGCATGCTGAAGCTGGAGATAGAGAGCGACAAGGTGGACCATCCGGAGGACTTCAACGTGCGCCAGCACATCCGCAACTTCCGCATCCACCTGTTGCCAGAGAGCGACAGCGGTCACCAGCTGCTCTACGAAGGCATCCAACTGGAACTGGCGAAATAACCCATAAGGACTCACGGGGTCTGTCCCCGTGAGTCCTTGCCTTGGGATTTAGGATTGTTACGCTGCACTAAACTGATCTTTGCCTACACCGCAGAGGGGGCAAACCCAATCATCAGGCAGTTGTTCGAACTCGGTGCCTGCTGGAATACCGTTCTCAGGATCACCTACAGCGGGGTCGTACTCATACCCGCATACTTCACAAATGTACTTTGCCATAATTGTTTGTTTTTAGGGGTTAATAATAATTGGGGGATATGATTAAACATCAATTTATTCCACTACCTCGATATAGAAACTGAACGGGCGGAAACCGTCGTTGCAACTAATCATAGCGCTCATAGGGTTCTTCATCCATCCATCGTAAAAGTTGCCCTCGCCTCGTGCCAGCGACTCCACGAACTCGCGCATAGAGTACCATGCCGACGGACACATGCCTTCAGGCTGCTGGCCGTCGATGGATACCCACTGCTGCCCCACCCTGACATCGCAGGTGTGCTCAATGGGATTCTCGTATTTCGCCATCAAGTCCTCATAGACTGTCTGACGAATAGCTGTGATTCGTACCTTGTTCATATATCTATTCTACTAAAATATGTTGCAAATATAGTCATTTAAGATGAAATATGAATAATAATTCGTAATTTTGTGCTTGAATTTGAGAATTATTATGAAACGACCGTGTAAATATCGATAGGACTGAGTATGCAACAGGGAAAGAGAGCAATAGTAATAGGAGCATCGTCTGGTATCGGACTGGAAGTTGCAAAACTACTGATAGAGCAAGGCTGGACGGTAGGTGTTGCTGCACGACGTGTGGAACTGCTGCAAGGCATGGGTGCTGCGGCAGTAGAACGGATAGACGTAACAAAAAATGAGGCAACCGAAGCATTGCAGCGACTTATCGGGAAGACGGGAGGCATGGACTTATTCTTCTATGCTTCAGGCATTGGCAAGCAGAACAGGAAATTGAAAGAGGACATAGAACTGGCAACAATGCAGACTAACGGTGTGGGCTTTACGAGAATGATTGGCGAGGCATATCGGTACTTCGCCAGTCATGGAGGGGGACACATAGCAGCCATCACATCCATTGCCGGAACAAAGGGACTTGGCCCTGCCCCGTCCTACTCTGCCACGAAAGCCATGCAGAACGTCTACCTGCAGGCGCTCGAACAGCAAGCGCTGAGCCGTGGGCTGAACATTCACTTTACAGACATTCGCCCAGGATTTGTGGATACGGCCTTACTCAGTGGCGATTTTCATTATCCCATGATGTTGCAACCAGGGGCGGTGGCAAAGGAAATCGTTTATGCCATCAATCACAAGAAGCACATCCATGTTATCGACTGGAAATACCGTTTGCTGACGGCCTTTTGGCGCAGGATTCCACGATGGCTGTGGCGCAGATTCAAATTATAGCAGCTTCACTCAGAAATCGCGGAGGCCTTCAGGACAAGATTGGCGATACTGTTTATTCGCTGGTACTATAAGTGTGAACGCTCGCCCCTTGGGCTGAGGGGAGGTAGTTGATGCCCCACCAGCACATTTGCAAGAGGACGAACGAACCAACGAGCATCCAGAAAGCCAGACGGTTGCGTTGTTGAGGCAGCCTTCGGTAGTGGATGTAGACGAGATAGGCTATCCAGGTGATGGCGGCCCAGGTTTCCTTGGGGTCCCACGACCAGTAGTGGCCCCACGCCTCTTTGGCCCAAAGGGCACCAAACAGCATGCCGAAGGTAAGGAAAGCAAAGCTGACATAGACGAGATCGTCGACACGTTTCCACCAGGCAATGACCACAGCTATGCCAAGCAGCGTGTAAGCAAAGATATACACAAACACATGGGGTGCAAACCACGGACTCTGCAGGGCTGGCACCAGTGTCTTGGTGTTGTAGCTGTCGAAGAAGAAATAGGCAAACATAGCGGCGCAGGCAGCGAAGAACAAATACCACCCTAGCGCCTTTCGCGAAGCGCTCTTAAATCGGCGCCACAGCACCATCACCGTCATGACTGCTGCTCCAGCCAACATCATATAGAAGCCTGCATAGACCCAAGGCAGCCAAGGATCGGTAACCAGTTCGAGTATCGATACCTGACTCTGGGCACCCATCTGAGTGTCGTAGCCGTACTGATAGATCTTCCAGCCGTCGACCTCGTAGGGTTTGTTAACCTCGACGGTAGTCTCGATATTTTTGCCCGTCTTAGTCAGGATTTGTATTTCAGAGGCAAAACGCTTGGGACTGCCGTTGTCGTAGGTCTCCATGATAAACTTCTTGAGTTCGATGGCTATCGGCATCTCCTTGATGGCACCATTCTGCTCGAGTGCTCTCCATTCAGACTGCCCAATGGCCGTAATCATCTTTACACGCTGCATATCGGCGCTGCCTAATGTGGCCGTAGTAAGGGCGATAAAGAGGCCCAGATGATTAAGCATGAAGGGAACATCGCGCTTTATCGAGCCCTGACCCCTGAATATTGCACGAAATCTGCGGTGGATGGTAAGTCCGAGTATCACCGTGAGATGCACGTAGGTGAGTACGAACGGCCAAAACGACAGCATATTATTGAACCAGGTGCCACGCTCGTACTGCCGCGTAAGTCCCATTATAATAGTCAGCACCACTGCATATACCATCGCTGGGATGGCTGCTTGATTCGTAGCCATCCACTTGAAGGCATATACCCTGTTTCGTAGGTAGACCATTGCTGTCAACATTACAAAGAAACCTGACAGCACAATGCCATTAGCATTCCACGCAAATGCATCCCACACAACAGGTCCGACGCTCAGCTGGAGTAGCAGTCCTGCAATGATAAGGCCTCCTCCAATGAGGAAGCCCTCTTTCATAGTCCATGGTTTATTCCACATGTTCTTATCTGATAATCTATTGTCGTTTTCTTTTACGCCTACAAAAGTACACAAAAAATCCCAAAGCATGTTGATTATGCTCTGGGATTTAACTTTTGTTGATTCCTGCCGCAATTCAGTATAGCTAAAACGCTATCGGTACCACAACCTTAAACGTGATATTACGACCCATGTTATAGACGCCGCGGCGACCAGTAATGACGTTCTCGTCAGCATACTTCAGACGGCTGAGGTGGTTTTGATATGCCTTGTTCAGCAGGTTGTCAGCGGTGATGTAGAACTCGGCGAGTTTCTTGCTGCGGAACATGATGTCAGTACCAGCCGACAGTGAGAGCAAGGCGTAGCCAGGTGTCTCGGTTTCCGTGTTGTCAGCACGGTAGATGTGCGTCTGTCGCAGATAGCAGTCGAGTCCGGCGGCGATGTAGAGATTGTTGAGTGCCACTCCACTCTTGGGATGGGCATGGCGGTACTCATGCATGGCGTGTGGACTGACCGTGCTATGCGTATGGTGGAAGAGCTCCCATTTCAGCTCCGACGTCCACTTGGGCGCAGGGGTGAAGGGAAGATACTTCGTATCAGGCGTAGCATTCAATAGCTGGGCATCGACATACGAGAAGGTGTTGGAGAAATGGACGGAGTGGACGGGGTGGAAATCTACGCCAGCCTCAAAACCCAGCAGTCTGGCATCCCCCTGGGTATAGACATAGACAGGATAATCTATTGTCTCACCTCTCACCTCTTGCCCCTCACCTCTAATAAATATGTAGTTGTCGATGCGGTTAGCGAAGAGCGCCAGCTGTGCAGAGACGTAGCGAGATGTGAAGTCGAGTCCGAGGTCAGCCTGTAGACTGTATTCTGCCTTCAGGTTCTGGTTGCCTATTTCATAGCGCAAAGAGCCCTCATGCACACCATTCGATGCCAGTTCACTCATGTTGGGTGTGCGGAAGCCACGAGCTAGATTCAGGCGCAGGTTGAAGTGGTCGTTGATATTGCAGACGGCCCCGATGCTACCCGTCAGACCATTGAAGTGACGGGTGAAATCCACAAAGCGCATCTCACCGTCCTCCATCAACTCATATCCGTGCAGTCGACGGTGGTCATAACGCAAACCTCCACTCAGTGTCCAGCGGTCGCCAAGGCTTTTCGAGGCAGTGGCATAGAGGCCGAAGTCAAAGAGGCGGCTGTCAGGTATCAGGTATTCCTCGCCTTTGTTATCTGACTGCTGATACATGCCACCGATGCCTGTAGAGAGCTTCCAACCATTCCACTCATGGGTAACGTAACGCAGGTCGTAGGTCAGCGTTTGCAATTTCAGGAACAGACCGTATTCATCCATCGACTCCTCATACTCCTGACGTCGGTTCTGCTGATAGCCGATGATGGCCTTGAGGTAGCCCGACGAGAGGTTCAGCGCGTTGTCCCACACAGCCTTGTAGTGCTTCACCTGCTGGTAAGGCAGCGACTTGCCGTAGCCATGATCCGTGAATCCTTCTCCGTGAACCAATTCTCCCGTTACCTCGTCACGCTCTCCCTCAATGATGCTTGGCGTCAGGTGATAAGCCGTCCACGTCAGTCGCGAGTGTCCCCAGTCCTTGTTGATTCCCAACATTAGTCGGCCAGCCCGCTCATGGAACTGCGAGCCAGGCACGTAGCCGTCATACTTATTCTTATACGCATGTGCCATCTTATCGCTATAGCGGGCATCCCACACAAACCCCTTCTGATTGCCCGCCATCTGTAGCGAGTAATGGAAGAGTCCGTTGTTGGTCTGGTATTCCGTGTTGACGTTAGCCTTCATCTCACCCTCGGCCAGCGTGGGCTGAGCGTGCAGGATGACCACACCAGCCATCGCGTCAGAGCCGTACATCAACGAGGCTGGCCCTTTCAGAATTTCAACACTGCCGACATTGTTGCCATCGACTTCAACACCGTGTTCGTCGCCCCATTGCTGACCCTCCTGACGCACACCTTCGCTCATCACCACGACGCGGTTGTAGCCCAGTCCGCGGATGATAGGTTTCGAGATGCTGCCGCCTGTGGTCAGCTGACTGACGCCAGGCTGGTGAGCGATGGCATCGATGATATTTGTCGAGGCCGTAGCTCGTAACATTTGCGGTGTCACGATACTTACGGGGGCTGTGGCGTGTTTCAACTTGGTATCGCCCGTCACACCCGTCACCGTCAATTCATTCAGTTGCAGATGACGGAAAAAAATATCTGTCGAATCCTCCGCATGATGATGTTTACTATTATCCTGAGCTGCCACTGCCGTGCATATACACAACAGTAGCAAAATGATGTATTTTGCTTTCATTCTGTGATTGATTAATGGTATAAATAATGTATGTAAAAGTCTAATGTGGATCAGATGGTCGGAGGTCCCCTAGTTACATTAGCACCACAGCTGTCGGCACGACAGCCGCACAAAGGCTGGGCATAATTTTTCTTACATACATGAATATATACTGTGACAGCCAGTATAACGGCTGCCAGCATCGGCAACGTGAGGAATTGGCACAGCACGCAGTCGTGCACCCAATGGGGCGTCACCGTCATGTGACCGTGACAACTGTGATGTACGCAGTCGGCACATTCCGTTGCTATGGCTTCACCCGTTTCGTGGATGTGAACAGACGACAGCACCAGCATTGGCACAAACACAGCCAATAGCAACCATGAGGCAATATGTCTTTTTTTCGTCAGTTTCACGCTTGCAAAGGTACGAATAAACGAACAAGAAGTTGTTTTTTCCTATGAAAAAATAACATTTTTTACCCTAAAGTATCACTACTATTACAGAAAGCTTGTAGCTATTCACCCGAAAGATTTTTCATAATTCCAAGTTTTTGCCCCCTTTTATGGCATAATAAATGTTAATGATGAGTTGGAATTGATGAATAATTGCTATTTTTGTAGCAAATTAAGAGGATACTTTATGAAAACAACAGAACGTGTATTCCAGATCTTTAAGGAACTGAACCATATTCCACGCCCTTCGCACCATGAAGAGCGAGTAGCTGACTATCTTTGCCAGTTTGCGGAGCGGTTGAATCTGCCCTATAAGCGCGACAAGGAGAACTGTGTCGTCATCAGCAAGCCAGCCACGCCAGGCTATGAGGGTGCGGAGCCCGTCGTGCTGCTCAACCACATGGACATGGTTTGTGTGGGCATGAGCGATCCGCTTAACACACCCATCGATGCCTATATAGAGAATGGATGGATGAAGGCACGAGGCACGTCGCTGGGTGCTGACAACGGCATCGGACTGTCTATGGCGCTTGCCGTGCTGGAAAGCAACGAGATGGTACACGGTCCGCTGGAGGTTATTACGACTACCAACGAGGAAGACGGCATGTCGGGAGCCTCACAGCTAAGCAAGGACTTCCTGAAAGGACGCAAAGTCATCAACCTTGACTCCGAGAACTATGACACCATCACGACGGGTGCTGCCGGTGCCTGTCTGCAGTTCCACCGCATCCCCATGAAGCGACAGCCTGCTCCAGGCGGCAAGCGCCGCTGGTATCGCATTCGTTTCGAGGGCGGACTGGGTGGCCACTCGGGTGTGGACATCAACAAAGGCCGTTGCAGCGCCGTGGTAGCTATGTGGGCCATTCTGGCAGCCATCTATAACGAGTACGACTTTGACGTGGCATCCATCAACCTTGGCGAGGCTAATGCCTCTATCGCCTCGTCGGCGGACATCGTCGTTTGTGTACCGTCTGGCGAGGCCTGCGAGTTTGTCAAGTCTCAGCAGGACATGATGAACGAATGGCTACGCGAAGAGTATCCTGACGACCCGAAGATGACGTGCAGCATTGAGAAGTGCGAGAAGCAGGACAGCGTGATTTCCAAAGATGCTTTCGAGGCACTGATGGGTTGTCTGGAACAGGTGCCACAAGGCGTGGTGAAGATGAGCGAGGCGATGCCCGGCACGGTAGAGACGTCAAACAACGTTGGGCGCATCGTAACGGAAGAAGACAGCATCTTCGTATCGACCCACACGCGCAGCTTCATCGACGACGATATGGCCGCGCTAAGCAAAGATATTGCCGACACCTTTGTGGCTGCCGGTGCGACTTCGGAAGTGGTGATGTCGGCTTCTGCCTGGCAGGAAGACCAACATTCTGCATTCCTGCAGCTTACCTCCGACACGTTCCAGGATGTGCTGGGCTGGCGCCCACGAATGGTGGCCATGCACTTCGTCCTTGAAGCAGGGTTCTTCGTTGAGCACTATCCTGGCATTCAGATTGCCAGCATCGGCCCACGCATCGTAGAACCACACTCCACCAGCGAACGGGTGGAACTGAAGACCATCGAGGATATCTGGCAAGTGCTCATCGAACTCCTCAAGCGTCTTGCTGACTAAGGATGGGCAGATAATAAGCTGGGGCAGATGGCGGCCGTCATCTGCCCCATGACACAACCTCTTACTTACTCTTCAGCTTTAGACTGGCGGTAGGCAATGAACTCTTGATGCTCACGCTAACGGAACCTTTCTGCTGTGTGCTGCGCACAACGAGGAGGGCGCGGCCTTTCCACGTATTTACACGAGACGAGGTGTAGGGTTCTGTATCCTTCAAATCGGCAGAAGCAAAGGCTAACAGCGTACCAGCACCTTTCACCGTGGCCTCACAGGGAATGGCAGCTTCAGGTACGACTGTGCCGTTCTTGTCAAGAACCTCGATGGTGACGAAGGTAAGCGACTGTCCGTCGGCTGCCATGACGGTGTGGTCAGGGGTGAGGCGCAGACGAGCTGGCTCACCAGCGGTCTTCAACGTCACACTCTCGCCACCGGCTTCAGCACGTAGGGTACCGGCTTTATAGGGTACTGAGAAAACGGCCTTGAACTCAGTAGAGCGGTCAACCTTCTTGGTGCCGATGAGCTGGTCGTTAAGATACAGCTTTACTTCTGGCTGATGGGTATAGACCTCCACCTCGACGGGTTTACCCTCCCAGCCTTTCCACGTCCACGACTCCCATGTGGGCCAGACGCTCCACATCGTGGTGTGAATCTCACCGTGGTAGCCGTTGGGTTCCTTGACGGCCATATATAGTTGAGAGTGTAGAGTGTAGAGTGTAGAGTTTGCTTCCGCTGTTCCTCTCGCGAAAGAATTAGAAGCGGTAGCAAACTCTACACTCTCAGTTCTACACTCTACACTATTCCACAGCATCTCACGATAGTGGCTGATGGGCTTGCGCCAGCCAGTAATATCAACATCACCACAGGGAGCGCCGTGCCATTCGGGCTGTCCACCCTCAATCCACGACTCACCCTCGCGCTCACCCTTATAGTAGTTACGCCCTATACCGCTCTCGCCGAGATAGTCCAGACCTGTCCACACGATGTCGCCTACAACGTAGGGGAAGTCGTTCGCCACAGCCCAGTTGCGGAAGGCATCGCGAGGATAGCTCTCCGTCTGCCAGATGACGCGCTTGGGATCGCGCTCATGGTCGCTGGCGTGCTTGAAGATCATGTAGTTGTAGCCCGCCACGTCGAGCACCTCAGCATGTGGGTCGTAGATTTCCCAGTCGCGGTCCCAGGCACACAGAGCCTCGGTAACGGGGCGCGTCGTGTCCAGTTCGTGGATGGCCTTCTTCATCTGTCGGGCGGTATACACCACGCGGATGTCTTTACGCTCAATGACCTCGTTGCCGATGCTCCACGAGATTACGCTTGGGTGGTTGCGGTCGCGCAGCACCATCGCATGGATATCCTGGCGGAAGCAAGAGTCGATGACGGTGGAGTAGTCGTAGGGATTCTTCTGTGTGCGCCAGCCGTCAAAAGCCTCGTCGATAACGAGCATACCTATTGAGTCGCAGGCGTCGAGGAAAGCGCGCGTTGTGGGGTTATGGCTGGTGCGGATGAGGTTGAAACCGGCTTCTTTCATCTGGCGCACCTTGCGGATTTCGGCATCGTCGAAAGCTCGGGCACCCAGCACACCGTCGTCGTGGTGTACACAGGCACCGTTGATGAGTACTTTCTTACCGTTGAGCACGAAACCATTCTCGGCGTCGAACGAGAAGGAGCGGACGCCGAATTTCGTGGAGAGGTGAGAGGTGAGTGAGGAGAGGTGAGAGGTTAGTTTTGCATGTACCTCATATAGATATGGTGACTCTGGTGACCAAAGCTTGGGATTGTTGATGGTGTAGGTAAAGGTGACTGCCTTGCTCTCGCCAGCTTTCAGCGATACTTCTTTCTGTTGGCCTTCTACCTCCACGGTGGCGTTGCGGTCTGTCGTGCTTTCGTTCTGCACCATTACCTCAACCTTTACTATTGCTTTGTTGGCCGAGACTTGTGGCGTGGTGACGAAAACACCATTCTCAGCAATGTGCAATGCGGGCATCGTTTCCAACCATACGTGGCGATAGATACCGGAACCGCTGTACCAGCGGCAGTTGGGCTGTTCACTATTGTCTACCTTTACGACAACCTCATTTTCGCGTTTGTCCTTATAAAGATAAGGTGTTACATCAACGGTGAACGGCGTGTAGCCATAGTGATGCTGTCCGGCCTTGACCCCATTGACGAACACTTCAGCTTTCTGATACACACCCTCAAAATGCAGTTTCACTAGCTCGTCTCCGGGTGTTTTGAATGTCTTGCGATATTCACCCTTGCCAGCCTCGAACCATCCGCCGCCAGTGCCCGTAGCGCCTTTGCCAGAGTTGGGACCTTCGAAGATGTCCCAGTCGTGTGGCAAGTCGACGGTCTGCGTCGTTCCGTTATGTGTGAACTGCCAGCCGAAGTCAAACAACTGCCTTTTTGTCTGTGCCGATGCCGTCACTGCTGCGGCGACCAGCATCATTGTCATCAAAAACTTCTTCATATTATTATTTTTACAAAGCATATTAATTTGGGGTGTAAAGATACAAATAATCCATGAATTATTGTTATCTTTGTGCGCAAAATTGAGATTATTTAAAAAAACGAACAATATGGATAATCAAGAAGAGATATTCCCGATTGTAGACGAAGCGGGGAACGTGATAGGTTCTGCGACACGGGGTGAGTGTCATAGTGGCTCGAAGCTGCTACACCCCGTCGTTCATCTGCATGTATTCAATTCCAAAGGCGAAATATATCTGCAACGTCGCCCTGACTGGAAAGATATACAGCCAGGGAAGTGGGACACGGCCGTTGGAGGGCATATTGATTACGGAGAGACCCCAGAAGAGGCTTTGCGACGGGAAGTGCGCGAGGAGTTGGGCATCACTGACTTCAAGCCGGAACCCATCGACAAGTATGTATTTGAAAGCAAGCGCGAGAAGGAACTGGTATATGTTAATCGTACTATCTACGACGGTGAGATACGCCCATCCGCTGAAGAGCTGGACGGTGGCCGTTTCTGGACGATGCAAGAGATTCGTGAGGCCATGGGGAAAGGTATACTGACTCCTAACTTCGAGAGTGAGTTCAATAGATGTTTTTTGTTAACAAAGAAAATAAGTTAGTCTTTATTTCATAATTTGCGGATGTTCTTTCTTTATGTCATAGAAATGCTTGCCACCTTCGATGTCAAATGACAACAGGGCACTCTCGGGTGTAACATCCAGCGAACAGGGCGCTCCCTCAATAAGCGGCAGACAACTATTGCTACCTACGGGGAACCCACAGCAGACAGGAATATCCATGTCGTGCAGATGAGTAATCAGCATCTGCTCCACACTGCCATACTGCAGGTCATATTTCACAGAACTGAACGCACCGAAGATAATGCCCTTCACCCTTTCGAAACCTGGCTGTAGACGCAACGCATAGAACAGTCTGTCTATGACATGCAGCGACTCTTCCACCTCTTCTATGAAAAGGATGACGTCCTGTTCAGGATCAAGTTGGAATTTCGTACCTGAAATGGCCGCATAACTACAGAGATTGCCACCCACCAGGATGCCCTCGGCATGACCACACTTGTTATGGACATTACCAGGTATCTTGTATTGAGGGATAGTCCCAAAGAACATATCACGCAAAATGTTTGTGGCAGGCTCCTGTTGGGCAGCTATCTGGAAGGCCATCGGTCCATGGATACTCATCATACCCTCTCCTGCTACCGTATAGAGCAAAGTCGTAATATCACCGTGTCCTATCAGCCACTTCGGATGTTGCGAGTAACAGTCTGTGGGCACACGGTTCAACAGATGAATGGATCCATAGCCACCACGTGAACACACAACGGCCTTGATGCTGTCATCCTCGAAAGCCCACCGTAGATCCATAGCACGTTCATCTGCCATACCTGCATAGGCATCCACATTCAAACTGGTGGTATGCGGTCCGACAACGGGTTGGAGTCCCCAGCTCCTGATCTGCTCTGCAGCCTGCATGATAGCCTCTTCCGGCACCCAGTAGGCAGGAGAAACAAGGGCTACCTTGTCTCCTGCCTTTAAAAAGGGTGGCTGAATCATCTTTTTACCTAATGACATACTCTAAATTACTAATAACTTAACTAAATCTATCTATATTTATATTTCTCTGTAATCATACATTTTGTTGCTCTCTCACCCAGGCTGTAACAGTCAGCCCCGTTCGCTGTTTGAAAGCTGTGCTGAACGTACTGTAGCTATGATAGCCGCTCTCCAGAGACAGTTGTTGGGCGGTAACAGTGCGTTCCTCGCCCTGAGCCTTGCGGTAGAGCTCAATGAAGTGGTCGATACGCAGGCGATTGATGTAAGCATTATACGTCTCGCCCTTGGCGGCAAAATAGGCACTCAGATAGGTGCGGTTGGTGTCTATGGCCTTGGCCAGTTGCGCAAGCGTCAGGTCATGCTGCAGGTAGAGCTGAGGCGCTTCGCAGTACTGAGCCAGCAGGGAGCCAATCAGTACGTCTTCCTCGTCTTCTGTTTTTTCTGCCTCCTCTACCACCAGTGTCTGCAACGTCTCCACGCGCCACACCACAAAACCGATAATTACCAGCGTCAGCACCTGAGCCAGATACTCTACGGCAAGAGCGCCCTCGTTGGTGGTATAGACCACATAGACCAGCAAGATGCAGGCCAACAGCAGCAGGCTCTGCCACAGTTCCTTATGTTCCAGGTCAGCAAAGTTGTCGGCCAGCCAACGGCCATACTTCCTGAGCGCATATACATAATATATAATAAAAAGGAAAGCAAGCAACAGGCTGTAACCCTCGACAAACCATTCAAAATTGTCGTTGCGGGTGGAGATAGACACCACTGCCACAGCTACGAAGGGAAGCATTGCTACGGCTACAGGCCACAATGGTCGCCGTCGGTCTTGCAGCATGCGTAGCAAGACGCACATCATCAGCGGAACGAAGGTCACACGGTCCAGTGTGATGGCAACAATGTTACGTACCAGCTGATCGTCCGTCAGCCAAACCGTGCCGAGTAGCGCCCACCATACATGACTTGCGGCCACCGATGTCAGGAATGCTGCTGCCCAGCGGCGCAGCTCCTTCGGTGACTCCATGTTTTGGTTGATAGCGTTGCCGCTTCTCAGCCAGAGGTACACCGCGGCCAGCAATGCCATCATCGCAGCCCCACCATAGAGCATGATGAAAAACATATCGCGCAGGCCTTCGTGTTCGTACATGCTATCTCAATTACTTATTTTCGATTTCCAACCCCCTATACTTCTTGGGCGTCATACCATACTTCTGCTTGAACTGCTCGCGCAGATTGGGAGCAGTGAAACCGACCTGACTAGCAACATCAGAGAGTTTCATCTCAGGATGATTGACGATGAGTTCGCAGGCTTTCTCCATGCGGATAGCGTTGATGTACTGTGGGAAAGACATGCCGTCGGCATGAAGGTTCAACAGGTCGTTAAGGTGATGGCGACTGATGCGAAAACGCTTCATAACGTCTTCACGCATCAAACCTACCTCGGCATAGAGCCGTTCCTTTCGGATGGTAGTATCAATGGTCTCAAAGAGATCTTTGCACATATCGGTTTGTGATTATTTTTTTGCAAAGATATACAAAAAGTAATAGAAACGGAAGAAAAGATATGCACGAATTTGGGCTTAGGACCAAATTTGTGCATCAGAAGGTGTGTTTTTGTAAATTCTGAAACTGCTTTTGTAAATTCTGAAACTAACGTTTAGGGAATTCCCCCTCACGGTTTAGGGATTATCCTTTGCATCATCACCGTTTTCTTCCTACCTTTGCAGCGAGAACATTAAACAACTGCGATTATGAAAAAGATGATGATAGCCCTTTTAGCAATGCTGACGATAGCAGCATCGGGCAAGGCAATGAGTTACGAACAGGCTCGCAACGAGGCACTGTTCCTGACCGATAAAATGGCTTACGAGCTGAACCTCACCGACGAACAGTATGAGGCCGCCTACGAAATCAACCTCGACTACCTGATGGGTGTGACGAGCTACGACGATGTCTATGGCGACTACTGGGAGCGCCGCAACCGCGACCTGAGCTACATTCTGCTCGACGCACAGTGGCAGGCATACATCGCAGCCAGCTACTTCTACCGCCCACTGTACTGGAGCGCAGGTTATTGGCACTTCGGCATCTATGCCCGCTATCCGCACCGTGACTACTTCTACTTCGGACGTCCGGCATTCTATGCTACCTATCGTGGTGCACACGCCTGGCATCTTCACGGCACGCACGGATACTACTATAACCACCGTCACCACTTCCGTCCGGCAGCAGGACGCGTCCACTTCGGCATGCACGACCGCTGGAACCGCGGCGACTTCCATCGCCATCATGGTGGAACGGTAGGCCGTCATGGGGGTACGAGCAGACCTCACGGAGGTTCAATAGGAAATCACGGTGGTACAAGCAGACCTCACGGAGGTTCAATAGGCAACCACGGCACCAGCGATCGTCGTTTGGGGAACTTCGGCGGTTCACGCACCAGTTCGACCCGCACAACGGTCAACAACACCAACAATCAGCATAGCGGATCATTCAGCGGAAGTCGTAGCAGCAGCTCATTCGGTGGTAGTCGTAGCAACGGTTCATTTGGTAGCAGCCGTAGCAGCGGTTCATTCAGCGGAAGCCGTAGTGGTGGCAGCAACAGCAGCACTACCCGCGGAAGTTTTGGAGGAGGCAGTCGCAGCAGTGGCGGTTTCGGAAGCGGTCATAGCGGAGGCAGCCGCGGCAGTGGCAGCCATGGCGGCGGAAGCCGAAGCGGCGGTTCTTTCGGCAGTCGTCGTTAAGATACGCACCTCAGCATTCATCATACGCTGTACCTCACGCATGGTACAACCGGCATAGACAGCCAACAAGGCTTTGTTTAGAATGCCATGACCTACGGCCACCACCCGTTTCCCCGGGTAGGTGGTCGTTATCTGTTGCAGGAAGTCGGCGGAACGTTGCAGCAGGGCTTGCTCGCTCTCGATATCGTCGGGCCACACCTCGCCTTTCAGGTCGGGAATAAAGCGACCGGTAAAGCTACCCCAGTCGCGCTCACGGAGCAGAGGAGTGGTCCTCACGGGTAAACCATGAGGCGCAGCAATGATTTCGGCAGTCTGTATGGCACGGCGTAGGTCACTGGCAACAATGGCGTCAATGGGCTCATCAGCCAGTCGGCGGGCCACCTGTTCAGCTTGTTCCCTACCCCGCTCGTTGAGACAGCCCTGCGTCTGGCCCTGCATAATCTGGCGGGCATTGTCAACGGTCTCACCGTGACGTACTAAGAAGAGAGTGGTTGCGCCACTCTCTTCTGCTTTTCTGTCTTCATTTAACATTGGTAACAATGCCCTCAATATACGTTTTGAGAATATGGATACCCGTCTTGTTGTCGCCGCCCCAGGGAATGATGAGGTCGGCAAACTTCTTCGTGGGTTCGATGAACTGTTCGTGCATAGGCTTGAGCACCTTCTCATAGCGGTCCAGCACCATATCGACGGTACGTCCACGCTCTACCACATCGCGACGGATGTTACGGATGAGGCGCACGTCGTTGTCCGTATCCACGAAAATCTTGAGGTCCATCATGTCGCGCAACTTCTTATAATGCAGCGTCATAATGCCCTCCAGAATGATGACGGGCTTGGGTTCCACATGTACGGTCTCCGGCAGACGATTGGAGATGATATACGAGTAGGTGGGCTGTTCAACGGCCTGCCCGTTCTTGAGCATCTTGATATGCTCAGTGAGCAACTTCCAATCGAAAGCGTCGGGGTGGTCGAAGTTGATAGACTTACGCTCCTCGTCGGTCAGTCCCGTCGTATCGTTATAATACGAGTCCAATGGGATTATTGCTGCACAATGGGGAGGCAGCACGCTAGCAATTCTCTTGACGACGGTGGTCTTTCCAGAGCCTGTACCGCCTGCAATTCCGATAATGTACATTATTATTTTTGTTCTTTTACGAGATATACCAGTGTGGGCAGGTGGTCACTATAGCCATTGAGCCATACACCACCAGCATGGGTTCGAAGGGTATTGCCCTTGTAGCGGCCTTCCTGCTGGAACAGGTAGTCGCGACGGAAAATTATGGGCTGGTACAACTTTAAGGTCGAGCAGTCTATCTTAGACGGCTTGATGGGTTTACCATCCTTCATATTCTTATCGAGCAATGAGTGTGATAGAATAATCTGGTCAAACAGATTCCATGCACCATCGTACATCAGCGTACCTGTTCCGCTGGCATGAATATCCCAGAATGGATTATAGAGGTCGTTGACTTCCTTTACTTCCTTCATTTTGCGCTTAGCACCAAGAGCAACAGACATAGAGGGATCTTTCGGGTCATCATTCATATCACCCATAATAATCAGCTTCACATTGGGGTCCTCAGCAATCAGCGAATCCTTGACGGCACGAATCTGCCTGCCACCAAGTTCACGATAGTAGCTCACAGCACCACGTGAAGGCAGGTGGTTGACGATGATGGTGACATGCTCGTCAGCCAGTGTACCACTAACCACGAAGAATCCACGGGTGGCACGACGGGCATCCTCAGGCTTATCATATATATAAGGTACGAGCTTCACGTTACGAACTGTAAACAATGCCGGATTATACAGCAGTCCACAGTCCACACCACGGTGGTCCGGACCTTCTATCAGCAGATGTTGGAAGTTGCGCTTCTTCAGAGGCTCCTGCTCACAGAGATCTGCCAAGCAGCCATCATTCTCTACCTCAGAGACACCGATGGCAGCACATCCTATAGTAGGAAGCTTGTCTGTACCCATCTCTGCCAGCACACGTGCCATATTGCGTAGCTTATGTCTGTACTTCATTGCCGACCACTTATTTCTGCCATCAGGCAAGTACTCATAGTCATTGTGACCCTCATCATGAAGGGTGTCAAAAAGGTTTTCAAGGTTGTAGAAACCGATGGCATACATAGAGTATTTCTTCTCTTGTGCCAGTGCGCTTAGCGTTCCCACCAGGAACAAAACGACCATTAAGGATAGTAGTTTTTTCATAATTCTTTAGATTTATTGCTGCGAAGATACGCATTATTTTTGAAATTCTATCATTTTTTACAAAAAAAAATACGAAAAAATACTTTTTTTTGCATTTTATTTATTATCTTTGCAGCAGAATCTTTGAACCGAAATATAAAAAACACATTATTAAAACTAACAATCTTATGCAGAAAAAGCTAAAATTAACCGTGTTGGCTTTCTGTCTTGCTTCGACAACCATTGCTCAGACTACTACGACAACTAATGTCACGGAGGAAGATGAGCAAGCCGTTCAGAGTGAGCAAGCCTTCACATTCACGGAAGCTCAGTTGGGCGAGAATGATGATATGTCGCAGAATGTGACTATTATCTCCTCGAACCAGAATGTCTATGCTTCACAAGTGGGCTTTAAGTTTAGCCCTGTGCGGTTCCGTTATCGTGCTTTTAACCAAAAGTACAACGAGATCTACATCAACGGAGCTTTGATGAACGACATGGAGTCAGGCCAATTCCGCTACGCTTTGGTGGGCGGTCTGAACCAGCAGACCCGTGGCGTGGAAAACTCACTGCCGTTTGAATTCAACAATTTCTCGATGGCAGGAATGGGTGGTTCGAACAATTATGATTTCCGTCCCAGCCATCAGGCTACAGGACAGCGCGTCACACTGACCGGCGCCAACAGAAACTACACTGTTCGAGCCATGTACACCTACAACTCTGGACTGCGTCCTGACGGATGGTCGTACTCTGCTAACATCACCTACCGCTGGGCCAACACGGCTACATCGAACGTGCAGGGTACCTTCTACAACTCACTCTCCTACTACTTCGGCGTAGAGAAGAAACTGGGTGACAACCACTCGCTGAGCATTGTCACTTGGGGTAATCCAACCGAACGTGCGGGACAGGGAGCAGGTACTGACGAGAGCTACTGGCTTGCCAACGACAGACATTACAATCCCTATTGGGGCTATCAGAACGGCCAAAAGCGCAACTCACGTATTGTTAACGACTTTGCTCCCACAGTGCTGATGACTTGGGACTGGGATATCAACCAACAGACCAAGCTGACGACCACATTGACTGGCCGTTACTCGTTGTACAAGAGCACCAAGCTCAACTACAATGGAGGCGAGAATCCACAGCCAGACTATTGGAAGAACCTGCCCTCAAGCTACTATGATGTTTGGAACGAGGACGATTATTGGGGACGTACACTAAATGGCTATAACGACTACGAGTATGCTCGTATCTACGCCATGGACTGCAAAGCCAATCGCCAGATCAATTGGGACCGTCTTTACTATGCCAACCAACAGGGTAATGCCGCTGGCAGAGATGCTGCATACTATGTTGAAGCTCGTCATAACAACAACTTCAACATCACACTGGCATCTACTCTCAAGACGCAGCTTAATAAGGACTTGGCATGGAATTCAGGTATCCAACTGGCACACAACACCGGCATGCATTACCTGACGATGGAAGACCTCTTAGGCGCCAAGACCTACCACGACATCAATACGTATGCTCTGGGCAATTACTCTCCCAATGACGACCGCGTCCAGTATGACTTGAACAATCCCAACAAACTGGTGAATGAAGGTGACAAGTTCAACTACGACTACAACCTACTGGTTAACAAAGCTAACCTGTGGACAGCCCTTAAATATAAGAAAGGTAGTCTGTTGACATTCGTAGCAGGTCGTGTAGGAGGAACAACTATCCAGCGCGATGGCAAGATGCGTCACGGTATGGCTCCCGACAACTCCTATGGCAAGGGCGGTACAGCAAAATTCCTCGACGGCGGTGCCAAGGCTGGTTTAACCTATCAACCGTTCCCCGGTCACACGGTTGCTGTCGGTGTAGGTTATGAGTTTAAGGCTCCTCAGGCACAGAGCGCATTTGTAGCTCCTGAAATCTGCAACGACTTTGTGAACAACCTTAAAAACGAGAAGGTATTCAGCTCGGAGCTCAGCTACCAGTTTGAGAATTCATGGATGAAGGCAAACATCAGTGGTTACTACAGCCGTCTGACTGACGTTACAGAGTGGCAGAACTTCTACGATGATGACGCCAACTCATTCACTTATGTCTCTATGACTGGCATCGAGAAAGCCTACTACGGACTGGAATACGGTTTGAAATTTAAGGTTAGCCCTTCTTTCAGCATCAAGACCATCGGAACCATCAGCGAGGCCAAGAACACCAACAATGCCATGGCTCGTTACATGACATCAAAGGAGGCAACGTTCCACGAGGAGACTGTATATAATAAGAACATGCGCGAGGCTAGCACGCCGTTGTCAGCATTCAACCTGACACTGAGCTATAGTGCTAAGGGGTGGTTTATTGACCTCAGCGGTAACTATTACGACCGCATCTACTTGTCATATTCTCCATCTTATCGCTATGCCTCAGCACTTGAGAACCGACAGACAGCATGGGCAAACACCTATGACAGATACAACAACCAGCCAAACAAGGGTAATGATATATCAAAGTATATCCTGACTGGCGAGCAGGTTTACTACACCAAGGCACAGGCCGAGGCTGAAGGATCTACCGTTCAGGAAGGTGAGTTGTTACCAGGTGTCATTGATCAGGCAAAGGGTAAGGGTGGATTCATGCTCGATCTCTCTATCGGTAAGAGCATCCGCATGAAGAAGGGACAGCTCAGCATTAATCTCTCGCTGACAAACCTTCTCAACAATACTGATATCTGCACAGGCGGTTACGAGCAAAGCCGAAGCAACTATTCGGTCAGCTCAACAACTGGAGACGTAGGAAGTGCCCGCTTCTACAAGTTCGACAAGAACCCGAAGAAGTACTACACCTATGGTATTAATGGTATGCTGAACATTGGATATCGATTCTAAAACACTGACGACTATGAAGACAAGAAATATTATCATCTTATCACTATCGGCTTTGCTTGCTGTTTCCTGCCAAGATAACGGCAATTGGGATGAGCCCAGCACGCAAGCTGGCATGGAGTCATATGGTAATCAAAACTTGATTGCCACCAACCCCAAGACCATTGCCGAAGTAAAGGACATGTTCAGCAAAGCTACCACATCTGGTGAGCCCGAGCTGGTGACAGAACCAATGCAAATCCAAGGTATTGTCATTGGCAATGACGAGGGTGGAAATGTATATAACCAGTTATATATTAGAGACGCCTCTGGTGCTATCTGCATCAGCATCAAGCAAGGAGGTCTCTATGGAGCATATCCCATCGGACAATGCATCATGCTAGAACTGCAAGGCCTGTATCTTGGCAACTATGGCGGACAGCCTCAGGTTGGAATCCGTAGCATTAGCCAGAAGAGTGGAGCCATTCAAATCTACGGTATGAGTCGCTATCAATGGCTGACCCACCATAAGATTATCAGTCCGATTACGGGTCTGAACGCCAATCCTATCGAGGTAACCGGTCCTAACGACCTCACTCTGAAAAATGACTGCAATCAGTTGATTACAGTAAAGGGGATTGAGTTGACAGAAGCCAATGGAACAAAGGCATTCGCCAACAAGGAAGATGCCCCAGCAAACCAGTTTGCAGTAAACCGTAGCATCAAGGGCACCACCAAAATGGTGATTCGTACCAGCACCAGCTGTAAATTTGCGATGACCGTCATGCCTGTTGGAAAGGTTGATATCACAGGTGTCGCATCCTACTACAATGGCACTTGGCAAGTGATGATGCGCACTGGCGATGACTGCAAGGTTGCCCAATAACACATTTATTAACTAAGAACTAAAAATGAAAAACAATATGAAAAAGATTGCAAAACTTATGACTGTGTTGGCCGTTGCGGCCTTCACATTCGCCAGTTGTGAGGACGTTCCCAATCCGTTTGGTCCTGTAACGCCTCCCACTACAGATGGTGACGACACGAACACTGAGTTACCATACACCTCTGTTAACCTGAACACCGGATGGTCATTAGAGGCAGTGTCTGCTGACCAGCCATGGAGTATGGGAACCAGCTATGTACAAGCTACTGGATACCAGAAATGGGATGCTGCAGAAACAAAAACGAATCGTGCTGTAGAGGCCTGGCTCGTTTCTCCTGCTTTCAGCACTAAGGGTTATGAGAACGTAAAGATTTGGTTCGACCAGACCATCAAGTATGCGACTTACACTGGATGGGAAGCCAACCACAAGATTTATGTCAGCAGCAACTACGACGAGAGCGACTTCAGTGCTACAACATGGGAAGAGGTCACTGATTTCAAGCCCGAAGCCTCTAAGTTTAGCGACTGGACGTTATATTCTTCTGGTGAGCTTCAGTTACCAGCATCTATGGTCGGCCAAGAAGCAATCCACATCGCCTTCTACTTCAAGGCTCCTGCAGATAAGTCGACTACATGGGAACTTAAGAACTTCAACATTGCCGAAGGTATTGCCGACAATACCGGTGGTAGTGACACACCCGATGTCGATCCAGACGCAGGTACCGAAGAAAAACCATATGATGTAGCAAGTGCTATCGCTGCAGGCGACAAGACTGGCGTTTTTGTTAAGGGTTACATTGTAGGTACTGCCTACAGTAATCAGGAAACAAAACAGACTGAGTGGAACTTTGGTACAACAAATGCCCAGGCTTCTAACCTTTTGCTTGCAGCAACAGCTACTGAAACAGATTATACAAAGTGTATGCCTGTTGCTCTTCCTAGCGGAAGTGCTATTCGTACTTCTCTGAACATCAAGGACAATCCTGGTAATCTTGGCAAGGAGGTTCTATTGTATGGTAACCTCACCAAGTACTTTAGTCAGCCTGGAATGAAAGAAACATCATACGCTGTATTAGACGGTACTGCTATTGGCACCAAACCTGGTGGAGGTTCCGATCCTCAGCCTTCCAACTTTGAGGCAGGACAATACTTCTTCATTATTAATATTGATGGCACTTACAAGGAGGGAATTCCTGTAGCTTCAGACAAAGCTTATGGATACATTACACTTGAAGACGCGACCGTTACCGATGGCAAGTTAGCAGGAAAAGATGCCAATATCTTCACATTCACAAAGGAAGGCGATGGCTTTACCATACAGGATGCATCGAACAGATACTACTATATGGACGACAGTCATACCAGTTTCCAATTAGCAGCAGAGAAACCTGCTAGCAACCATATCTGGTCAGTTAACGTTGGCTCTGACGGAAAGGCTACCATCACTAATATCGGTCGTAATAAAGTACTCGACTACTCTACACAATACAAAAATTTATCACCTGGAAGCAATGGTGGCGGTTATCCCATGCTCCTTAAGCAAGGCGCAGTAATAGATGGTGGAGGTGGCACTGGCGGCGGCGACACACCTAGTGGAGAAGCTCAGGCAGTAACTGTTGCCCAGTTCAACGCTGCAGCTGTCAGCAATGACGTATGGTATCAGCTGACTGGTACTGTCAAGAATATGAAAGAAGACGGCAGTGACATATACGGTAATTTTGATCTTGAGGACGCCACTGGTTCTGTTTACGTCTATGGTCTGCTCTCAGAAAAGGGTGGCGCCAAGAAGAAGTTCCAGGAACTCGTAACTGCCAAGGGCATTGCCAACGGCAAGAAAATTACAATCATCGGCAACCGCGGTGCTTATAACGATAAGATTGAGGTACTTAACGCATACTTCGTAAGCATTGAGTAATCTTTCAACCATAGTAATATCAAACGGCTGCACCCCACCCCGGCGTGCAGCCGTTTTCATAAAGCATCATGACAAGGAAGAAAGAAGAGGCTATAGAGGTTGGCATTAGAGTCGAAGAGACAAAGCATAACATGAAGCGCCGTAAGCCATGGCATGACTATCACCACAAAGGCACCTATATGCTGACACTTGTGGTTGAAAGTCGACAGCCGCTATTGGGAAGATTAATTACGGCTTCCAAAGGAACAGAAGAAACATTTAGTGCCTATGTGGAGCTGACAGAGCTTGGAAAAGCCATCATGAACGAGGAAGCGAAGAAGATTTCGGCATTTTACGAGATGGTTGAAGTCTGGAAGCTCTGCATCATGCCTGACCATATCCACATGATCGTGAGGGTTCGGGAAGACATGCCTGACGGCAAGCATCTCGGTGATGTGGTTAGGGGGTTCAAGGTTGGGTGCACAAGGTCGTGGTGGTGGCTATCTGCAATACCTGCCGGAGAAACGGCAGGAGTAGTGGAAACTAAAAAAACGACAGGAGTTGGGGAAGCAATAACAAAAGCAGGAGTCACGGAGGAAGAAACCACCACTCCCGCAGTTTCTCCTGCGGGTAATAATCGTCCTGTACTCTTCGAGAATGGCTACAATGACCAGATATTGCTGGAAGACGGCCAGCTCGACAACTGGCTCCACTACTTGGACGACAACCCACGTCGCTTGGCCATCAAGCGGCAACACCCCGATTACTTCACTACCATGCACTATACTGACATTGCGGAGTGGCACTGTCAGACAGTGGGCAATAGTTTCCTGCTTAACATCCCCGACAAGGTGGCTGTCATCGTCCATAGTGCCTATAGTGACGAGGAATTTGCAGACTATAAGCAGAAGTGGCTTGCATGCGGAGAACGAGGTGGCGTGTTGGTAAGCGCTGCCATTGCTACGCGCGAGAAGGAGGTCATGCGCGAAGCCATGAACCGAGGCTATCGCCTTATTCTGGCTAGAGAGAATGGTTTCCCGCCATTGTATAAACCCGCTGGAGAATCATTCGATGCATGTTCTCAGGGCCTTCTTCTGCAGGTGAGCCCCTGGGAATACCACATGCAGCGCCGTACTATCTCACGCGAACAGTGTCTAAAACTTAACAGACTTGTAGAAACAATTACGCAATTATAATAATCCCCACCTTATTATATTATATACGGCTGCACCATCCTCTGATGTGCAGCCGTATTGATTTCATAGAAAAAGAATAAAATTAAAAAAATATTTGCGTAATCCAAAAAAAGTTCGTACCTTTGCAGCCTGATTGTGAACATATATCAATTAACAAGTAATAATTAACAAGTAAAATGAAAAAAGGTATTCATCCAGAAAACTATCGCCCCGTCGTGTTTAAGGACATGTCCAACGGCGATATGTTCCTCTCGCGCTCTACCGCTAAGACTGATTGAAATTTCGAGCACTTCTCACCCCTTCTACACTGGTAAGAGCAAGCTCGTCGACACCGCTGGTCGTGTTGATAAGTTCATGAGCCGCTACGGTAAGGCTGCGAAGAAATAAATAATTTCACGCCGAACAAGACTTTAAAGGTGCGTACAGGGTAGTTGCATATGCCTTGTGGGCACCTTTACCTTTCTAAAGAATCCTATAACTAACTAATACAACTAAAGAATCCAAGACTATGAAAAAACTTCATTTATTCCTATCAGCATTAGCGCTCATAGTCTTCGTAGCTTGCGGAGACGACAGTCCCACCATCATCAAGGAAAAAACTCAACCTATTGATAATGGAAGTAGCCCCAACACCAACAAGAACACGTCTGGCCCCATAGAAGCCCAGACTCGTTACGAATTCCCTAAAGTGAAGGGAGGGAACAGTGTTGTCGTTGTCCATAAGGCTATGATTAACTCTAGCGACGAAGGTGTCAACTATAGTGTAGAATGGGATGGAGACATTCATGCCCAACGATGGAGTTGTTGGCAGATGTACCAATCCATTATGGCACAATCTGTAAGCAGATACTCAGCAAGCAACGACGGTTCATTGTCAACAAGTTGTCAATATCCCAACGATCCTGATTTGCAAGAGAAATACCGCCTTACTGCGGATCCATACAAGAATAACAATTTTGACCATGGACATATCTGCCCATCAGCTGACAGACTTAGTTCTACAGAAACCAATTACCAGACGTTCTATATCACTAATATGCAGCCCCAATACTCAAATTTCAATGGCAGTAATAGAGACAGTGGTATTAACCAAAAAAGTCCTTGGTTCAGATTAGAGAGTCAGGTGCGCACTTGGGCGTCAAACTGCGATACCCTGTATGTTTGCAAAGGTGGAACGATTGAAAATGGAAAGGTCATGCAATACTTGACAGACAAGTTCTATGGCAAGAATAAGATTCCAGTACCTAAATACTTCTTTGTGGCACTCTTCAGCCAAAAAGGGACTAAGTACAAGGCCATAGGCTTCTGGATGGAGCACGTCAGCGAATATGATAGCAAGAAGCCCCTCTCTACTTATGCGAAAAGTATTGATGAACTAGAGAAACTAACCGGTCTTGATTTCTTCTGCAACCTGCCGGATAACATAGAGGATGCCGTAGAGAAGTCATATTCCGCAAGTGATTGGAAGGGGAATCTTCAATAAAAAATCATAAAACCTTTGGTTATCCCACAAAAAAGTCGTATCTTTGCTGCAAAGCAATGATGCGACTTTAATTATATACTAAATATTACAACAAAAACAACACAAATGAAAACCATTTACGACTACACTGTCAAGGACAGAAAAGGAAAAGATGTCTCACTGAAAGAGTATGCGAACGAAGTACTGCTGATTGTCAACACCGCTACGAAGTGCGGCTTCACTCCCCAGTACGACGAGCTGGAAGCCCTGTACAAGAAGTACCACGCTGAGGGTTTTGAGATTCTGGATTTCCCCTGCAACCAGTTCGGCCAGCAGGCTCCTGGCACTGACGAGAGCATCCATGAGTTCTGCAAGCTCAACTTTGGCACCGAATTCCCCCGTTTCAAGAAGGTGAAGGTGAATGGCGACGATGCCGAGCCTCTGTTCCAGTTCCTGAAGGAGCAGAAAGGTTTTGCCGGTTGGGACATGGAGCACCCCATTGCCCATATCCTCGACGACATGCTGACCAAAGCCGATCCCGACTACAAGGAAAAGGCTGACATCAAGTGGAACTTCACCAAATTCCTTATTAACAAGAAGGGACAGGTCGTAGCCCGCTTCGAGCCCACCGAGAAAATCGAGAATATCGCCAAGCAAATCGAAGAACTGCTGAAATAAAACGATGGAACACGTAAAATGTCTGATAATTGGTAGCGGTCCTGCGGGCTATACCGCAGCTATCTATGCCTCCAGAGCCAACCTACAGCCCGTAGAGTATAGCGGCATGCAACCTGGCGGTCAGCTGACTCAGACCACCGAGGTAGAGAACTTCCCCGGCTATCCGCAGGGGGTTGACGGTAACCAAATGATGATGGATATCCGCGAGCAGGCCGAGCGCTTCGGTGCGGACATCCGCGACGGTAGCATCACAAAGGTCGACTTTTCCTGTCGTCCCTACCACCTCTGGGACGAGAACAACAACGAGATCGAGGCAGAGACCGTTATCATTGCTACTGGCGCTTCAGCTAAGTATCTGGGACTGGACGACGAACGCAAATACAATGGACAGGGCGTCTCAGCCTGTGCTACTTGTGACGGTTTCTTCTACCGCAAGAAGACTGTTGCTGTAGTCGGTGGTGGTGATACCGCCTGCGAGGATGCGCTCTACCTGAGTGGACTGGCCAAGAAGGTGTATCTCATTGTCCGCAAGCCCTTCCTACGTGCCTCAAAGGTTATGCAGGACCGTGTCATGGCTGCAGAGAACATAGAGATACTGTTTGAGCATAACACCCTTGGTCTCTTTGGCGAGAACGGTGTAGAAGGCGCTCATCTGGTGAAGCGTAAGGGCGAGGCCGACGAACAGCTGGTGGACATCCAGATTGATGGTTTCTTCTTGGCCATCGGCCATAAGCCTAACACAGATATCTTTAAAGAGTGGCTGGACACTGACGAGGTTGGCTACCTAAAGAAGATTGACGGTACGCCACGCACCAAACTCCCTGGCATCTTCGTTGCTGGTGACTGTGCTGACCCTGTCTATCGCCAGGCTATCAGCGCCGCTGGCACAGGCTGTCAGGCCGCCATTGAAGCAGAAAGATTCCTTCTGGAGCATTAACAGAATGAATCATAACAATTGATTTAAATCGATAAAATCGAGTAGGAGCATGGGGATTAGTTCCCCATGCGACCTCTCACACCACCGTACGTGCCGTCCGGCATACGGCGGTTCCATCATCAATAATACCCT
>CADCGD010000016.1 GCA_902800925.1 uncultured Bacteroidales bacterium
GAACGAACTGCACTGCGAGTCATACTGTGCCAACTGTGTGTACGCTTTCACGAAGCAGTCCTGTGCCAGTTCCTCGGCATCTTCGCGGCATGTCACCATCGTAGCTACGAAGGCAAAGAGCCGTGTCCTATAGCTGTCAACCAACAGAGCATAGTCTGCCTGCCGACCATTGCGTAGCACACGGTCTACAATCTGTTGGTCTTTCTTGTCTTGCTGTTTCATCACTAATATATACGCTAAAACCAGAAAGAGATTACATGGTTTAACGTTTTTTGCAATATTATCCTGTCGGGTTCATCGGCATCGGTGGATTAATCTATATTTATCCACCCGTCCTTGTTGGGCTTGTGTCCGCCAGGGATGAGAATCTCTTTGTGGTCCTTTATTTGGATGATGTGCTTCCAACAACGGGGGAGACAGTAGGCACCGGTTGTTTCGTCTAGGACAAGGATGTAGAAGTGACCGTCGACAGACCGCTCGGCATATAAAGACTGGTGCTTGACGGTCTCGTTGATGCTGAAGGTTAGGGGGTCGTTCCTACCGATGACAAGTCCCTTCTCATCCATCGTGATGAAGAATTTCTGATTAGGGTTCAATCCCAGATAGTCGTTCTTCACGCAAAAGCGCAATCCTTCTTCTACATCCTTGGCAGACTTCTCTGGCACCACGTAGAGATGGCCCGTTGTTTTGCCGCTATAGGTGCCCTCCTCGTCGGGTGCAAATTCTCCGACCAACGAGGGATTCCCGCCGAGGTCCTCATGGGTTATTTCGTAGGAGGTTTCATACACTTTCACGCTGTCCACGTTCTCCATCATCCGCTTGATGAAATCGTTGAGCGGACGCATATTGAAGGGGGTTTCCCGTCCTTTCTCCTCGCGGGTGATGTATTGCATCTGCCAATGAGAGTATTGTTTGGCGCCATTCACATTCAAGGTTGCAGCGCGAGCGGCTTTGAAGCCAACGGAATAGTCCTGATAGCTGTCTGCACCTTCCAGTTCAATGCGTTCTCCGTCCATGCCGTCGAGAGCCAACGCATAGACCACGGTATCCTTGTCCAGCATACGGTTCTCTTTGTGGTAGCACTGCCGAGCGAAGGAGCAGCCCCAGCGGAAGGCACGGAGGCAAGAATCCTGAATCTCTATGTTTTCCTGCTTTTCTTGTAACCTCTCTTTGGGCAGATTCTGATACTCCTTTGACTTGAGGGCCTCTGGCGTAGCACCGACACCGTAATACTCTGTCTTCGTTTTCAGAATGGCGCCGCCCTCATATCTTATCCGCTTATGGGTCACGGCGTAGTCTTTACTATCCAGATAGGAAATCAGATTCTCTATGGGGTCTGATGAACTCATGTTCTCTGAAGCGCAGGCGCATAACAGCGTACACGCTACTAATAGGAATAATGCTTTTTTCATTGTTACTGTTTTTTTGTGGATGATTGTTATGAATAGCAAGACGTCTTTTCTTTTCGATTATAACTGGGCGATGGCATTCTCCAACTGCCGACCGCTATGCTCTATCTCGTTGACAATGTCTTCGTAGGAAGCAAAGTCTGGACGCGTTGGGGCATTGTGATAGTATTCAGGCTGACGGGGTTTGTAACTGGATGTTGCAGGTGATGACGCAACAGGCTCCTTAATGATTAACACCGCTACGACGATTGCTGCCGCTATGCCAGCAATCCAGGGAAGCACTCGGCGATAGAGTGGAATGATGCGCACTTGCTTCTGCTGAGCATCCTCGGCATCCATCAGCGCTGTCAGCCTGTCCATGAACGCATCATTATCGTCAATCTCAGGACGATAGGCGTGGAATATGTCTCGTAATTCCTTTTCTTTCATATCTGTCTTATTTACTTAGTTTCGTTCTTAAATGCTCGCGGCCTCGTGAGAGATAAGCCTTCACCGTTCCCTCTGCCACGTTCATAATTGTGGATATTTCCTTGATAGGGCGATCCTCCATATAGAAGAGAAGTACTGCCGTGCGTTCACTCACTGTAAGGCCATCGATGGCTTGATATAGCTCCTGATAGGAAAAGGCTTCATCAGGACATGAGGCTGCAACCACATTGTAAGCCGTGTCGATGTCCAAGGTAACGCCCCGTGTTGAAATCTTGCGCTGATGGTCTATCAGGCTGTTGCAAGCAATCCTATAGAGCCATGCCGAGAATCTATTTACATCCTCGAAAGACGCTGATGCCGAATAGGCTTTCATCAGAGCCTCTTGCGCTACATCGTTAGCTTCATTGCTGTCCCCTCTGCATGCTGCAAGCAGGAAGCGCCGCAGGCTGTATAGTTCTTTATGGACGAGTTGAATGAATATTTCTCGGGTCATTGTACCTTTTTTTACTGCTTTCTGATATATAAACGTTTGAACAGGCCAAAAGGTTGTACGAAACTTGTTTTATTTTTATTTGATTGTAGATATATCAATCACTAACCGTGTATTGTTTGGTTTGGGTAAAGCAATGGCTAGAGTTGCTATTCCCCGATATTATGACAAGAACGAGCAGGATGGTTATGATGGTTTTCTTATTCAACCAAACCTTTGTCGTCAACGCTTTCTTATGTCAGTTAGTCTATCTATTCATGTCGTTTTATCCATTTTAAATAGGTTACAAAGATAAGGATTACAATTGAAATACGGTTCGTTTTCTTCGATAAAGATGCAAAATAAGGGAGGATTGCTATCACCTTAAGAATTACATTGACGAAAAAATGTCGCACCTTGTCGCACTTGTCGCTGCCGCCTGAGCCAGTGATTAACAGGGAGAGATTTATATTGTATCAATCATACTTACCCTTAATTACTGCTACAAGAGTGCGACAGAACGGGGCGTTGGGGCTGATGGTGCGACACGATGCGATGGCGGTGCTACAGGCAGGACGGTCGCTATGTGTCTGTAAATCAGCGATGCGCAGGTTGCGACAAGTGCGACATGGGAATTGCTTAGAATGGCAAGTCTTCTTGTTGTACCTCAGTGGGGGCATCGTCGAGTGAATCACTGAGGAATGTGCTCAGGTTGATGCCATAACGCTCGCAGACCTCGGTATAGCAGAAGCAGAGCGGGCGATCCTGCTCGGTGATGATCTTGCACTTGGGCTTTCCACCCTCCAATACGTAGTTCTGAACGGGCTGGCCGTTGGAGTTGATGCGCTTGAACCGCTCGGCAGAGGTGGCCACGCCCAGAAACTCAGGAGAAATCTGGAGATAGTACTCTATAGACTCGTTGGGCAGGGTGCTGATATTCATCTCACGGCCAATCTTCTGATAGGCGTTGAGTGCAGTATTCTTCCTGAGCATTAGAATCTGACGAGGTTCGCCAAACTCATAGCCGTCCTTCATCTTGTTGGTCTTCAGGCGGTTCTTCGACTTGATAAGATAGTCCTTCTCGTTGATGAGTTCACCCTTCTGCTGCGCACAGCTAATGAGACTCCAGAAGTTGGACACCTCGTCGGAACGGTTGCAAAGCTTGTTCTGCCGGATCAGTCCGTCCATGCAGAGGTCGAGCAAACGGTCGTAAGTGAACGGGCAGTCTATTTCCCCTTGGAGGGCCAGATATGCCGACAGGGGAACGAGCCAGTTGTTCTCGATACGGTCCTTCAGATTAGGAGTCCACTTAGGATGGAGGGCAACGTCGCTCTTAGCCTTCTCCCAGGCAAGTTCGAAACGCTCTGTGAACTTGTCGCGCAGACTCAAGAGTTGAATGGTGATGTGCGTGGCACCATACATTCGCAACTGCATCAGCTCGGCAAAGCGTTCGCGCTCCTGCTGGTTGTGGTGGTCTCGGTCGTAGGCCAGGAAGATGAGTCGCGTAAACAGGGCAATATCGGCAGTAGGCATCTCCTGACCTGTGAGGATGATGCCAGAGTCCACCCTGGCCTGTTCGCGTTTCTTGTCCTTGTCCATGTTCATGCGGCTGCGCCCGATACATGCCCAGAGGTCTTTCAGCCACTCAATCTTCTTGGTGTCGATGCCGTTCTTGTATTCGTCGATATGGACGAGAGCGTTGCTGACGCTGGCCACAGCATCGGCCAGTGCAGGAACGGTGGCAGTCTCAATATTCTGAGGGTCGTTGCCCACGACGAAGAATGCCATCATCGTCTCGGCCAGTTCAGTTTTACCAGAACCCTTCGGGCCGAAGATGTTGAGGATAGGGAAAGAAGTGGACTTCTGCTTATAGACATCCTTGAAGAGGGTAGCGATATAGAAACAGAGGCCGATAACCGCATTGTCGCCGAACACATCGATAATCTTAGAGAAATAGTCGTGCAGGGAGATATTGGAATAGGGCTGGTGACGGAACTTGCGTTCGTTGGAATACAGTTCCGTAGAGTCCTTATATATCTGCGACATGGCGGGAAGATAGTAGTTGCGTTTCTTCAGCCTGACAATGCCCTTGTCATCTACAGGATGCCAGACGCCATCCTCCAAGGCACCATTGCAGAAACAGTAGAAGCCCTGCTGCTGCCAGCCGAGTTGCTTGATTTCCACTGCGGTCTCTGACACCTTGGCCAAATAGCACATCAGTTGAATTTGCGAAGAATCGTCTGCCAACCAGATGAAGTTACCGATGCCAACAAGTTTCTGACGCAGTTTCTTGGAAGAAGTAAACTCCTCCATGTTCAGTTCGATGATTTCCTTCTGTCCGTCAGAGTTGCATATCTCGAACAAACGGACGGGGTGAATGTCGTCTTTGACATGGAACAGAGGCTTCAAGGTGAAGTTAGACCACTGTTTTTCCTCGCCTTTCTGGTTGTAACCGAAATAACAGCCGTGCTGGACGGTGAAGCCGAAAGAGCGGAGCATGTCAATGTCACCCTCGTTGTTCTTCTCGGAGAGTTGCTTCTGCCGTTTCTTCATGGCTGTGTTGAGAGCCTGGCGCCAGATGGTCTTGTTGCCGTCAATCCTTGCAAGAGCCGTGATATATCGTTCTTGAATGGCTTCGTCCTTAATACAAAGAAGCAATTCGCAAGTTTCTTCAATGGCTTTCTGCTTCTCCTCCGTCGTGCCGTTGGGGGTGAACTTCTTCTCAAATGACCATAACAGGAACTCGCGTTCTTCCAACTTGGCTAGGTCGGACTTGTCAGTGAAGAACTCATCGGGGTCAATCTTCTTTGGCTGTTCTGCAGTGAGGTCGTTGGGAATCTCCTTGACGCTGACAGTAAAGCCCAGACGCATAGCGAGGGCACCATTGCGGAGAACATTGGCAAATCCAGCTCCTAATCTCTCATTATTCTTGGGGACATCAGAGTCGGGGATGAAGCAGAGCGTACAGTTCTGAAGGCGTAAGTCCTTTAACTTCAGGAACTGCTTGTCGTTCCAAGAACTGCCCAGGGAGGCAATGGTGTTGAGAATGTCGAGAGACTGTAGCTTCATCACATCAGGTGCTCCCTCAACAAGATACAGTTTACACTCCTTTCTTGCCTTTTGGACGGCAGCATCAATGCCGAAGACGGACTCAGACTTGTGGTAGAGTTCGCTGTCGGCTGAGTTGAGATACTTGCATTCAGACTTATCGTCCAATGCTCTGGCCGTGAAGCCCTCGATATTGGAATAGCGGTCTCTGATGGGAATCATGAGACGATTCTTATAGACACAGTACAAAGAATGAGTCTTCTCACTTAGTCGCAAGATGCCCATCTGCTGCATCAAGTCTAAACTCAGTCCTGCCTTTTCGGCGAACTTCACCACGGATGTCCAGTCGTTGGGGGCATAGCCAATCTGCTGTTCTTTGCAGAAGTCGGCATTCCACCGACTGAGCATATAGGCTTTAGCAGCATTCGCGTCGGCAGTACCATTATCTAACTGACTGACGTAGAAAGCACATAGTTTGTCGTTGATGATGTGCATCGCCTCACGTTTCTTGTATTTTGCCTCCTCTTCCGGGGTGAGCCGAAGCTCATTCTCTTTCAGATCGATGTTCTTTTTCTCTTTTAACAGCTTTTTAATGGCTTCAGGGAAAGAGAGATTATCCATCTCCATGACGAAGTTAATCACGTTACCACCCTTTCCGCATCCAAAACAATGCCAGAGGTTCTTGGCGGTATTGACACAAAAGGACGCTGTGTCCTCATTGTGGAACGGACACAAGCCCTTGGCGGTGTGGCCACTGACATGCAGTTTGATGCCATAGTCAGAGACCACTTCTGCCAAGTCAACCGTGTCGAGTATCAGATCAATGTATTTTTTATTTATCATTATTCTATATGTATTTATTAGGATAGTTAAGCCCGCACACAAAGGCGCGGGCGTTACTCTTAATGCTTGTAGTCATAGAGTTTGTCTATGTCCCCTTTACGATAGAACACCTTTCGGCCAATCTTGACAGGTACCAGGTATCTACTCTTATCCCATTGCCACAGAGTAGTAGAACTGACTCCAAGAGTTTCCATGACCTCCTGTTTTGGCAATAATGTGCCGTCATCACCACCCTTGCCTGAAGCCTGTGCGGCATTCTCAGCAAGAATACACTCAGAGAGTTCGCGGGCGAAGGCTATTGCACCTTTCTCTGTTAACGTAAAGGAGATACGATCATTCCCCTTTGAAATTGCTGACACGAGACCCTTTGCAAACATCTCATTTTCTTCACTCGATTCAAAGCAGCCAACCTTGTTAGTCTCACTTTGCAAAAAATTAGTTTTTATCATCTTGAAATAAATTAAATTTCCGGCTGCAAAGGTCCCGCTTTTTCCGCGTTGTTACAAGTGTATTATTTGTGGTGTTTGCTTAAAAAACGCAAAAACCCAAAGTACTGATTATAAGCACTTTGAGTCTATTTCTATTGTTTCCTTCAACCAACTTTTGTGGTTGGTCTGTAATCCTGTGTGGTTTTTACAAGGCGTTGGCTCGTGATATAGCCTTTTTCAGTTCATTTGCGAACTTTTTATTAGCCATCACTTCCGAGTGTTTTACATCCAAATAATGTGAGTTATAGTATGCCATATCGATGCCACAGGCACTGAGCATTTCCCCTTTCCATTCTTCTGCTCGCCATGGTTCACTGAGGTTGTCCGCAACTTCATGGATAAGATATATTACCCGGAGCTTTTCCCTGTCACGAACCACGCCATCAGCTCCCCGTCTCAGATTCAGGAAACTGACAAAGTCGGACGGTTCCATGTATTCGAATTGACGGCCATTACAGAGCGGATAAAGATATAGGCATAATTGCAAACTTACAAAGTCACGTTGCCGACGAGTTCTTGAAAAGGAGTTATTGCTCATGCCTCACCTCCTTCCTCAGGATTACAGATGTCTGCAATAATACACTTAGCAATCTCTGACAATCGATGAACAAGGACATTCAAAAACGCTATGTCGAAATAATACAAACCTGACAGAGCAAGTATTTCCTTCCGATGGATTTCATACAACTCATTTACATGAGCGTGTACTTTGTCATATTCTTCCTTCAACCTATCGCATTTCTCATCTAATGGCTTAAACTCTGGATCAGAATATGGCATGAAGTCTATGCGGTGACTAATCTCCTGATACTCCATCCATAGGTCGTGGGCTTTTTCTTTCTCTGACTCCCATGCATCCTTGAATGGCTTTAGGTACCGGTCACAATCAGACTTCGTTTCAAACGAAGAAATGAGAGATCCTGAAGCTTTATATACTTCTATAAACGCTTCTGCTTTTGCTAACAGTTGCTTCGTATCATGAAGTAGCAGGTCAGGATTACTTCCACCCTCGCCAAGAACATAGTCAATGATGGCATTCGTGTCTTTGTGGTCTCTATAAAAAAGCCACAACTCACGCTTCTCTTCAAAACTAAGAGTCTGTCCGCTAACGTACTTTTTCAGAAGTTCATTAACAGCGTGTAGTCTGGATGCTGTATTGAGGATTACGTTTCCTTCCATGCTCATTACTCAATAATCTCCCAAAAGCCTCCTTTATCTGGACCAACACGACGTATGACACCTTGGTCTTGGAGTTTCTTGATATTTCTTGCGATATTTCTCCGGTCAATACCTATTATTTCAGCCATCTTAGAGGTTGAGATGTAAGGATCTTCTCTTACCAAGTCAATGATTTTCTGTGACGTTTTCTGTGACGTTTTCTGTGACGTATCTATGACGCTTCCTGTGACGTTTTCTGTGACGTTTTCTGGTAACTTTTCTGTTAACCCATGAGAATTATCTGGTAACTTTTCATTCACCTTTTCACCGTTTACATTCACCTTGGCCGCATTTACGTTCACCTTGGCCGCATTTACGTTCACCTTGGCCGCATTTACGTTCACGTTTTCTGTGACTTTCGGCACAGTAATCTTCAGGATGAACTCGTCGGTTCGGAAGGATGGTGCCTTAGCACCATTAGCTTCCTGCTCGCGACAAATACGATCCAGGCCCTCGCCAAACTCCTTCACATAGTGATATGCTTTGAGGAATGCAGCTATCTTCGGATTACGAGAGAAGTGGGTGGTACGGATATTTGCAGGCTTTACCAGTCCTGGCAATTTGCCAGGCGATTCAAAAACAAGGCGGTCATCGAACATCTTGATTTGAATCTCAGTTCCTTTGATGTTGTACGCTCTATGGCAACAAGCATTTACGGTCATCTCTTGTATCACGAACTCAGGATAGTCGCGACGAGTAATGAACTGGCCATGCTGTCCGAGGAACGTATGCTCACGTACCTGTGTCTCCAGATACTCAATCGTCTTCTTGACTTGATTCAGGATGGTTCCCTCAAAGGTGACATCCTTGATGACGTTCATCTCTGCACCCACCTTCTCGTCAATACCTTCGTATCTGATAAAACGGGTACGGCCACGAGGGAAAAACTTCTGAGGGTTCTTGCCAAAGAGCAGGATACAGGCGACACTGACATCCTCCTCACCTTTGTTGTTGGTCGTCACAAAGTTGTTGTTCTCGCGCAAGTACTCCATTGGCGACTTTCCATATCCCAGCAACTTGGCATAGTCAGCAACGGCATCCATGTCAATGTCATCAACCGTGGCACCATAGACAGCTGTGTCCTCATAAGAACGCTCGCCTTTGTCGTACATCAGCTGCAAACGCTCCTCGAATGTTAGTTTACGGCTCTTGTCACCAACACGGATATAGGCTTCATCAGCCTGATTGGTATGCAGGAACATGCTGGCAGGGATGTCCATCAACAGTATTCGGTTCTCATTCCCATGCTGGTCTGTGCAATCCATGTAGCTGCACTTGACAGGAATGGATGGAATACAGAAATCGAAGGGGACGCGCAACAGTTCGTTCAGTTTCTCCGTATATTGATTGATGCCCTCAATCCTTCTGGTCTTGTCAGATATGCCGATTGCCAACAAGCCACCATCGGCATTGGCCATCGCAACGATGGGTATTGCCAACGCCTTAGAGTCTATCAGGATGCTCTTCAGGTCAAACGTCTGACCTTCTTTCCCTGTCCTTATCTCTTCTATCGTCATCATTTGCGTGCAAAATTACTACTTTTTCTTCAAATTGCTATACCTTATTATATATATTAACGGTTGGATAGAGTTATCCTATCATATCAATCACGTTTTTCAACGTCTCGTCTTCAATCTTGCGATAACGTTTGAACGCCTTGGAACCATCAACATGACCAGACATCTTACCTATCAGATTTGGGTCGGCTACTTTGAAATACGCATTACCAATGAATGTACGACGTGCGAGGTGGCTTGCTGCAAGTTCATTGATTGGCCTTATCTCGCTTTCTCCTGTCTTCGGATTCCTAATCTCCACATTACGCGTAACGCCAGCCAATGTGAAGATGACCTTTAACGCTTCGTTGTACTTTTGCGGAGAAATAAGAGGAAACAACCTACCCCGTCTGTCTTGGCCTTTGTATTTCTTTATCAGTTCTAATGCCTTTGAATGCAACGGAACACGAGCCTGAATCGGTTCTTCCGTTTCGTCCTTGGTCTTATGAGGTGTGTAAACTAGAACACCGTTATGAATGTGCTGTGGAGTCAGCTTTTCCAAATCACCGACTCTACAACCTATAAAACACTGAAATACGAAAATGTCGCGTAGAACCTTTAAGGTCTTAAGAGGCATCTTTGATGCTTTCTTCTTTTCTTCATCATAGTTCTTCCAGGCTTTATCAAGATCTGCATCTGCAATCTGGTTTCGCTCCTCTATAGTAATATAATAAGGTGTACCAAAAATCGCGGCACCAATCTTCAATCCATCAAAAGGTCTGTTATTAGTATCTCCTCGTTCATAATAAAAACGGAACAAAGACTTCAATCGTGACAGCATGTTTTTCACGGTATTATCGCCACGTCCTTCCAATACATGCTGCCCAGAGCCGACTGCCAAGGGATAATCTTCAAACAGTTTCTTGAATAATTCCGGGTTAGCATCCGACAGTTCCTTCTCGTTTTTGAGATAATCTGCAAAATCTTCAATGTCATTGCGGGTAACCGTATCAATATCAAAGACAAAGTTCTTGCGGGTGTCATCAGTTGCCCTAATATATCCTTCATATCTGGCAATGGCACGAGTGATGACACGGAAAGCTCGTGCATGAGATTCCGCAAGCTGTCTTTTTGTTATGTACTGCTCTACAAGTTCATAGAACTCCTTTTTCTCAACCTTCACCTGATACTTCTCAGGATGATTGTACCTGTCAACAATATCAGAAAGCCAGTCACCCTTCACAGAATCCTTATCTGCTGCCTCATATTTTTCAATGATATGCTTTTTCAGGCTACTAATCCGCTTTAACTGCTCCTTGTGATATACCACTTCTGGAGTTTCATTTCTTCTCCCATTAACGACCAACTCGCCGCTTTCACGTAAAGCCCATCCGAACTTCTCCGCTTCATGTAGCGTTGCAGTGTTAATCCTGTCAGGAATGTCATTGTGCAGCAACTCATGCGTTTTCTTTCTGTCAACGTAATATTCAAAGAAATCAGCATTGACATAGATTTCACTTTTTGTCCTCAAGTTGAAGACACTACCATTGAAGAATCTGATAAGTATCTCTTGTCTTCCTGTTTCTTGTTGAACCTTTGAAGAAAGTCTTAATTCTATTTTTGCCATAATTCGATATATTTGTAACTGGCTGCAAAGTTACAAAATCATCATAAACAAACCAAACATTTTTGGCGCATTTTTGGCGTTTTTTACTTAAATTGGCGTGATTCAACCGAATTTTGGCGGAAAAGTCAATTTTGTAAGTTTCTTATAACTATCTGATATTTAACGTTATAGTATTTTTGGCGTCGGTTCGATTAAGAAAATTGTGTCGCAAGTGTCGACACAAGAAAAGAGCGCTAGCAACACGGTGTTGTCAGCGCTCTTTTCTTTTTCCCGGCAGTCAGGTTACATCTTCTTGATGACTAACTGTTCGGTGGTATATTTGATGACATCGTCGAAGATGAGATGCAGGTCGGCATAGCTCTTCTCTGAATGGACTATCTTGTTGATGCTGAACTGACAGCTCAGCTGCACCTTTCCATTACCAGTAGTGGTCAGAATACGACCCTCAAGACCCTTATCCTGCGTAATAACGGTGGTGTTACGCTGTTCACTCTCTACCATATAGCCTTCCGGCAAGGTGATATTGACAACGACACGGTGCGTTCCCAGACTATGGAACTCTACAGGCATCTTACGGATGTCAGCACTGAAGGGATTGTTGGCAATAACTGTTGGGAAGGGACAAATCTTGATGGTGTTGCCCTCGACCTGACCCTTGCGGGTAAACGGTATCTCCTCAGTAACATCGGGGGCAAAGGCATTGATACCCTTACTGTTGCGATAGTTCATGGCAGCAAGGCCCTCGTAGCGGGTGGTCTGCGTACCCGTCAGTGTACCGTCAGCAGCCAACTGGGCATTGATGATAGTGTTCTTTTGCGACTTCGACAGCTTCTGCAGGTTTACCCACGTACTACGGTTCTTTTTCAGTACCAGTCGGGCACGCTCCACCAACAGCGGTTCGGCGAGGACATTCAGGTAGCCATTCTTTGACGAAGCATCCAGATAGACATTAGCACCTGCAGGCATGACCACAGCAACGATGAAGGTGGACAGCTTGCGAATGGCGGGGAAATTATAGGGCAACAGGCCCAGATCGCGCGTTCTGAGAACTACAGGGGCGGCCGTGAGTCCCACCTCGTTGAACGACTGTATCAGCAGCAGGTTGATATCAGCATTGGAGCCACCCTGTTTCTTCAAGGTCTCAGAGGTAGCGGCTGGACTCATCTCGTACTTTCCGTTCCACGTCACCTTGCTCATCACCAGATTAAACACTGCCTCAGCACGCTGACGCAGGTCGGCAATTTCGGCAATCTTGGCATCCTTCAGTTCTTTAGACAACGGACTGCGGTCGTTCAGGTGTATACCCAAATCATCTGAAGTGAGAATCATCTCGTCAATCTGTTCCCAGGTGCGAGCATAGTCCATCTGTCCCATTCCTGGAAGGCGGTACTGCTTCAGCTCGGCAGTGATGCCCGCACAGTAGTCCTGGACATTCCACACATAGTCGTCTTTCGGCATGGCTATCAGGTTACGTCCTACATAGACATAGTGGTTGGTCCTTACCTGCGAATGCTTGGCCAAGGGATCGCTATCTAACTTAAAAGTCAGTGAACCGGCCGTACAGGTATATGTCAGACGCTGGATACCGTGATCCTCAATATTGAAAATCAGGTAGCTGGGGATGTTCATATCCAGTTTGGCAAAGACAACGGGAATCTCGCACTGGGCAAACCAGTCGTGCAGTTCCCAGAACACCTGACTATGGATGGTGTACTCGTATTCTATCACCGTGCCTTCCTTGACGTTAGGAACGGTAAACTCCGTCTGGTAATTGTGGTCGTCAATCTTTGTCGTGACGACGTCGCTTTTCTTCAAGGACGTCTTCACCACCTTGCTACCCTCCAGATTAAAAGCGGTAGCCTTGATGCTCTCTACACTCTCATCGCCATCAGTATCCGAGATACCATCCGTCATGGAGACACCCTCGCCCTCGAAATAGGAATTAGAGCTACCGTCAGGTTTGGGAAGACTCATGCCATTGGTTTTCAGACCTCTGACATTATCACCGGCTGATATTTGGCGCTGGAAAGGTACGACAACCTTGGCAAAGCGGGCACCACTGGGTTTCAACACCTTGATACGTACCTTCTCATGGTAGTCGGCCAAGAAGCTACTCGTCTGCACCGCATATTCCACATCGGTTAACCTACAGAGCACGACAGCTTCTGCGCCAGGGTCGGCAGCATAGGTCGTCATCTGCATTTCTTCCTTGGTGGGTTTACCAAACTTCATGTTGACATTGTCCTGGGCCATCGCGCAATATACGGGCCAAAACAGCAGGATAAAAAGATGGAAAATGTTTAGTTTCATAGTTAGTTAGTCCAATAGTTAGTTACCCTTTTTATTATGCGTGCCGCGAGCGGGACTCGAACCCGCACAGCTGCAATAGCCAAGGGATTTTAAGTCCCTCGTGTCTACCATTCCACCATCGCGGCAGCAGACTTCATTACGAAATCGCCTGCAAAGTTATAAAAATTTTGGCACTGCGCCAAATATTTTCCAAAGAATTATCGTCTGAATACGCTGACAAGACCAAAGGGACCTGTTGTGGATGCCACATATTTGTCCAAACCAGTGTCACCCTCTTCCCCATTCTGGACAATGCCACCATTGTTCATGTCATACTTCTTGCCACACTTGCTACAGGTAGCGACACCACTGCTCTCCATGGTGACGCGATAGTTGGGATTGACGGTATTGTTCTCACGGCGCACACAGTTAGGACACTGTACGTCGTAACCCACAAAGCCACCATAAGGACCATCAGTATTCAGCGTCTGGAAACCCACAATGATACCGTTGTTCAAGCCTAGAATGAACTTAGCCTCTACTTCCTCAGCTGTTTCTTGCTGCTTTGACGTCTGACCGAGATTATTCTCAAAGGCAATATAGTGGACGCCAGCACGGGTATGCTCAGAAATCAAGCAGAACACACCACGCGAATTGGCTTCTAATGCCGATGCCAACGTAGGATCATTATGAATCATGTTGTTATACGAGAAGCGGCACGCATGGGTAGAATACTCATCGTCAGCCTTGCAACTCGTCAAGAGCCAACAGCTAAAAGCCAAAAGGCAAAAGCCAAGGTTTCTCATCTTAACAGTTTTTTCTCTGCGTCTTTCATGCGCTCGAAGGCAAAACCATCAAACACCTGAGTCATCAGAGCACTGATACGGTCGTTGCATAGGTTGCCGATAGAGCCCTCGTGAGTATGATGGATATCCTTGTTGGGACGGAAGGTACCAGCCTCAATCTCCAAGCCTACCTGTTTGTAGGCGTCTCTGAAGGGTAAACCTTCAGACGCACGCTTGTTTACTTCCTCCACAGAGAACATCGGGTCGTACATGGGATTGTCGAGGATGTCTTCGCGTACCTCTATCTTATTAATAATGTAGGCCGCCATCTGCAGACAGTCCTTCAGTTCGTCGAAGGCTGGCAGGAACACCTCCTTGATGATTTGCAGGTCGCGGAAGTAACCTACGGGCAAGTTATTCATGATGAGTGTCACCTGCTGGGGCAGTGCCTGAATCTTGTTACACTTGGCACGAATCAGTTCAAAGACGTCGGGGTTTTTCTTGTGGGGCATGATACTTGAACCTGTCGTACACTCCTTGGGCAGCTTGACAAACGAAAAGTTCTGCGAATTGAACAGGCAGGCGTCGAACGCCATCTTGGCCAACGTGCCGGCAATGGTAGCCAGTGCAAAGCCTACGTTGCGCTCCGTCTTGCCACGTCCCATCTGGGCATAGACGACGTTATAGTTCATGGAGTCGAAGCCCAGCAGGTCGGTAGTCATCTGACGATTCAATGGGAACGAAGAGCCATAGCCCGCAGCACTGCCGAGGGGATTGCGGTTGGTCATCTTGTAGGCAGCCTGCAAAAACAGCATATCGTCTGTCAACGACTCTGCATAGGCGCCAAACCACAGTCCGAACGATGAGGGCATAGCCACCTGTAAGTGGGTGTAGCCAGGCATCAGAACCTGTTTATACTGTTCGCTCTTCTGGATGAGTTCGTCGAAGAGCACCTTGACAGCCTCTGCCACCTCCATCAGTTCGTGGCGGGTAAAGAGTTTCAGGTCTACCAGCACCTGGTCGTTGCGTGAACGACCGGAATGTATCTTCTTGCCCATGTCGCCCAACTTGCGAGTCAGCATCAGCTCCACCTGTGAGTGGACGTCCTCAACGCCCTCCTCAATGACGAACTCACCACGCTGAGCCAGTTGATAGATGTTCTTCAACTCCGCCAACAACTGAGGCAGTTCATCCTTGCCGATGAGTCCGATACTCTCAAGCATGGTGATATGAGCCATAGAGCCCAGCACATCGTACTTCGCCAGATAGAGGTCCATCTCGCGGTCGCGACCAACGGTGAAGCGTTCAATCTCTGCATTCACCTCGAAATTCTTTTCCCACAATTTATTAGCCATCGTCTGTTTCGTTATTACGTTATAACGTTATCTCGTTATTACGAAGTTAAACAAAAGGAATCTGCGAGAGAGCATCTGCTATTTTCTCTACACCGTCCTGCAAGGGACCACTGACCATTCCTTTCAGCATGAAGGGGATGTCGGCCTTGACAGTGACCTTCATCTTGCTGGAGTTACTGTCTACGGGCAGCACCTGAATCCACAGATTGAAGGGCATCGGTGACTGTTCGGTCTCGAACTTCACACACTTGTTCTCCTCACGCTCACAGATGCGTAACTTGATGGTACCTACAGGTGATACGCTGACCTGCACAGAGTCGCTATCGAACTGGAAGTCCTGCAACTTATCCTGAGGGATACGGTCACGGACACGCTCCAGATTGCTCAGGTCACTAATATTGCGATACACATCCTCTACGGGATAAGGTATCTGCTTGACGCTACTTTCAAACTTTGTCACGATTCTATTTGACTATTTAACGATTTCACTATTGGACTATTTTCCCCAGACGCTAGGGTCCTTACGCCATTCTTTCAACACTTCAAGGTCGTCGGCCTTGATATAGCCTGTCTCAGCAGCCTGCTCAAGGACGGCATTATAGTCACTCAGCGTGATAAGTTTGACACCAGCCTCACGGAAAGCCTCCTCAGCAACAGGGAAACCATAGGTGAACGATGCCACCATACCGATGACCTCCACACCATACTGGCGCAGGGCTTCGACAGCCTTCAGACTGGAACCGCCAGTAGAGATGAGGTCTTCCACGACGATGACCTTAGCACCCTTCTTCAGTTCACCCTCTACCTGATTACCCATACCATGATCTTTTGGCTTCGGACGGACATAAGCATAAGGCAGACCGAGCTCATCGGCCACCAGTGCACCCTGAGCGATAGCACCTGTGGCGACACCTGCCACAGCCTCAGCCTCGGGGAAATTCTGCTGGATAGCATGACAGAGTTCGAGCTTGACAAACGAGCGGACGTCGGCATAGCCCAGCGTCTTACGGTTGTCAGTATAGATAGGTGAATGCCAACCGCTGGCCCATGTAAACGGCTCGTTGGGTTGTAACTTGATGGCCTCGATATCCATCAGTTTCTGTGCAAATTGTTTCTTTATCGTATCCATTTCTCTACAATTTTGGCGCAAAGGTACGCTTTTTAATTGAGAATTGAGAATTGAGAATTGAGAATTTTTAATTGCGGCAGCAAATTTTTCACTTTTCACTTTTCACTTTTCACTTTTTTTACTACCTTTGCACCCGATTTAGCAAAGTGCTTGTCAAGGGGTGCTCACTATTGTGGGCTGAGATGATACCCTCCAACCTGATACGGATAATGCCGGCGTAGGGATGATAGAGTAACAGAACAACCCCTTATTTTGTAGTATTAATATAAATAAGGTAAAAGAAAGATGAAAAGATTGTTTGGACTGGCAGCCTTGTTTGTAGTGGCAACAACACAGGCCGCCGAGTTGGACACACAGTTGGACACGCTGAAAAGCGTGGAGTTACAGAATGTACAGGTGGTAGCCACACGCGCTACCCACAAGACGCCTGTCGCCTTCACGAACATGTCGAAAGAACAGCTGAAGGCTGTCAACTTCGGACAGGACATTCCCTATCTGCTGTCGCTGACACCCAGCATTACAATGACCAGCGATGCTGGTAACGGCATCGGCTACACCTCATTACGTGTTCGCGGTACTGATCCCAGCCGTATCAACATTACGACCAATGGCATTCCCATGAACGATGCTGAGAGTGCCCAGCTCTACTGGGTGAATATGGGTGACTTCGCCTCGTCAGTACAGTCTATGCAGATACAGCGTGGTGTTGGAACCTCGACCAATGGTGCCGGTGCCTTCGGTGCTACACTGAACATGCAGACAGAGAACATTGGTGTAGAGCCATTCATCGGATTGGACCTGAGCGGTGGCAGCTACTACAGCCACAAGCAGACGCTGCGTTTTGGCACTGGTCTGTTGGGTGAGCACTGGGGCATACAGGGCCGTCTCAGCAACATCGGCTCAAAGGGTTATCTGGAGCGTGCCTCTACCAAACTGAACTCCTACTTCTTGCAGGCAGGCTACTTTGGTGAGAACACCATGGTGAAGTTCATCACCTGGAATGGTGTCGAAGAAACCTACCACGCCTGGGACTACACGTCAAAATACGAGCAGTCTGTCTATGGCCGTCGTTTCAACTCTTGCGGTGCTATGACATGGGACAACGATGTGTTCTATGACAACCAGACTGATAATTACCACCAGCAGAACTATCAGCTGTTGCTGAACCAGAACATTACGCGCCATTTAAGCCTTAACGCAGGTCTGCACTATACCCGTGGTGACGGTTACTACGAGCAATATAAGATTGATGCCAAGTGGGCTGGCTATGGTCTGTGGACAGCCAACCCCGACGATTTCAAGACTGACGCATCAGGAACGGTATTTAAGCCCGTCGTTAAGGGCGATTTGGTACGTCAGAAGAAGATGGCCAACGACTTCTATGGTGCTGTTGCCTCGTTCATCTATAACAACCATAACAACTTGGAGGCCGTTCTTGGTGGCGGCTGGAACAAGTATGATGGCGACCACTTTGGTCGTGTCATCTGGCAGTCTGGTCAGCCCTACCTCTATTATTATAACAAGGATCTTGACAAGAAGTACAAAGAGAATGGCAAGACCGTTTACGGCTATGTCAACGACCCCAATGCAAAGGCCGACTTCGAATACTATCGTAACAACGCCCAGAAGACTGATGCCAACATCTATGCAAAGGCTAACTACACCTTTCTGCGCGGCCTGAACGGATATGTTGACCTGCAGTATCGCTATGTCAACTATCGCATGCAAGACCCTACAGACAGTTGGGGCTATAACACTACTGGCGAGTATGTCATCGACGACAGCTACAACTTCTTTAACCCCAAGTTCGGTCTGAACTACGACATCAACACGCAGCATAAAGTATATGCCTCTTATGCCATCGCCCATAAAGAGCCTGTACGCAACAACTATGAGGACAACCAAGGACTGCCCCTGAGTGCTGAGCGTCTGAACGATTTAGAGTTAGGTTATAAGTTCCTCTCTCCCCGCTTCTCGGCAGGTGTCAACTTCTACTGGATGGACTATAAGGACCAGTTCGTATTGACTGGTGCCCTCAACGAGATTGGCGAAGCTGTTGCCCTCAACGTGCCTAAGAGTTACCGTCTGGGCGTAGAGTTGGAAGCCGCTTGGCAACCTGTCGACTGGTTCCGTTGGGATGCCAACGCCACGTTCTCAAAGAACCGTGTAAAGGATTCTAAGGTAACGCTTAGCGACAAAGAGAAAACTACAGTCTCTGTAGGCGATGCACCCCTGTCGTTTTCACCCGATGTCATCTTCAACAACATCTTCTCGTTCAACTATCGTGGTCTGAAGGCTTCGCTGCAAAGCCAGTATATTGGCAAACAGTATATGACCAACTCTGGCTTCGACACAATGATTGGCTGGGATGCCGATGGCAACAAGACCACAGAGTCTATCGCTCTTGATGGTCACTTCTCTACCAACGTCGATTTGAGCTATACCTTCAACGCGAAGTCATTGGGCCTGAAGGAGATGACCGTTGGCGTCACCATGTACAACCTGTTCAGCGCCAAGTTCGACAACAATGGTTGGGCAGCCCCCCAGTATATGATGGAGAATGGCCAGGTCGTTGCCTATAACGGCAGCTATGCTACTGATGGCGCACTGCGCGACCAGTGGGCAGCAGGCTTTGCCCCCTCTGCTCCGTTCAACATGATGGCTCACCTGTCTATCAACTTCTAAGCGCATGACACTGGACTGGCTTGACATATTTACCACGATACTCGGCCTGATATATATCTGGCTGGAGTATCGTGCTCATATTGCCCTCTGGGTGATAGGTATCGTCATGCCAGCACTCGATGTCATACTCTATTGGCAGCACGGACTGTATGGCGATGCAGGCATGGCCTGCTACTACACGCTGGCAGCTTTCTACGGACTTTTTGTGTGGAAATTTGTAAAGACACGCAAGAAGAAAGAGTCACTGCCTATCATCTATATGCCTCGTCGACAATACCTGCCCACCGTTGTCTTTTTCTTCGTATCATGGGGTGCTGTCTATTACGTCTTGATTACGTGGACCGACTCCACCGTACCCGTCCTCGACTCGTTCACCAACGCCCTGTCGTTTGTAGGCATGTGGGCATTGGCTCGCAAATATGTTGAACAATGGCTCTTCTGGATGGTGGTCGACATCGTCTGCACAGCCCTCTATATACATAAAGGTATACCCTTCAAGGCTGGTCTTTACGGACTTTATGTGGTCATCGCCATTGCCGGCTATTATAAATGGAGAAGCGTAGCAAAGAAAGTAAAGAGTGACCAATGAACAAGGAAAAGTTTGATGCTGTCATCGTAGCCAATGGACAGTTTCCCACACATACCATACCCTTGGCTATCCTCCACAATGCCAAGCACATCGTGGCATGCGACGGAGCCATTGTCCCCCTCCATTTAGAGGGGTTAGAGGAGGCTTGCATCATCGGCGATGGAGACAGTGTGCCAGAGGCGTTTCGAAACAAACTGATACGCATTGACGAGCAGGACGATAACGACCTGACGAAAGCCACGCGCTACTGCGTGGAGAACGGTTGGAAGCGCATCGCCTACCTCAGCTGCACAGGCAAGCGCGAGGACCACACCTTAGGGAACATCTCACTCCTAATGCGCTACTACCGTGACATGAGCATCGACGGCACGATGTTTACCGATCACGGTTTCTTTACTCCTGCCTACGGCAACCGCACCTTCCCATCGATGAAAGGTCAGCAGGTCAGCCTCTTCAACTTCGGCAGCCACCAGCTTGCCTCCACAGGTCTCCGCTGGGATGCCTACAATTTCCAGGAATGGTGGCAAGGCACCCTCAACGAAGCCCTTGGCGAGGAATTTGCTATCACTGCCGATGGCTACTACCTGGTCTACCAGACCTACGACGTAAAGGCTTATACAAGCGTCGGCGCGTAAGTAGCCTCAATGAAGCGTAGCTCGGCTTCGAGCATCGCCAGCTTAGGCATGTCGAAACCAGCCTCACGGGCAATCTGTATGGGTCGTGTATAGATGTAGTAGATTTCCATGCGCCGATGGAAGTCGTAGTCCAGACGCATGGATGGTGAATAAGGGGTCATAGCGTCCGTCATCGCCAGCATCTGCTGGGCAAACGATTCGTCGATATTCTTCACACCCAGGTGTTGGGCAGCACCTATCACCTCCATCATCTGGTCATATATCAACTGACGGGTGGCTTTGTTCTGTAACAACAGGTTGGTCTGTGTCTGCAAGGCTACCGTCATGCCGTTGAACGGCATATTCCACACGGCTTTCTTCCAGCGAGCCTCCTGATACTCCACCTGACCGGCCTTCACGCCTGCCTTGTTGAAGTCGTCAATGACCTGCAGCAGTCGTTGTTCGTCACGACAGGAGTAGTTACCCAGATTGATTTGTCCGTAGCACTGGTGATTCACATGACCAGGTTCCGTCTTTGCCGAACAGATAAAGGCCAGTCCTGCAGCCAACTGTATACCTGGCAGCATCTCCTCGACATCCTGCTCCACACCGATACCATTCTGTATCAGCACCACCAGTGTCTGCTCCGTCAGCAACGGCAACAACAACTCGCGCAGTTTGTAGTTGTTGATGGATTTCAAACACACCAGCACGACGTCACACTCAGGCATATCCTCAGTATGGCTGTAAACATGCGGTGTGTCCAAATGGAACGAGCCATCACACGAGTCAACCTGCAAACCATGCTCTTTCACATAGTCGTAGTCGCTGCGCAACAGGAAGTGTACCTCCTGTCCGCTCTGGGCCAGACGTGCTCCATAATAGCCGCCAATGGCTCCTGCACCGATTATTCCGTATTTCATCTCTTTCGTATCAGTTTGTTATTTTGGGCACAAAGGTACAAAATTATCTTTATTCATTGCAAATAAATTTGCATTTTCGCTCGCTTATTCGTACCTTTGCACCAAAAATTCCAAAGATATGAATATAGAGACACTGATAAGTCAAGCCGCTGGCGAGGCCGTGAAGGCACTCTACGGCATGGAGGCAAGCGAAAAGATGTTGCAGCTGCAGAAGACACGCAGCGAGTTTGAGGGTAACCTGACACTGGTAGTTTTCCCCTTTGTGAAAGCTGCCAAGAAAAGTCCTGAGCAGACAGCACAGGAGATTGGCGAGTACTTGGTACAGAACTGCGATGCCATCAGCAAGTTCAACGTCGTCAAGGGTTTCTTGAACCTGAGCATTGCTGAGGGTGCATGGCTCTCACTGTTGCAGGCCATCGATCAGGACGACCGCTTCGGCATGAAGAAAGCAGACGAGAATTCTCCTCTCGTCATGATTGAATACTCTTCACCAAACACCAACAAGCCCCTGCACCTTGGTCATGTGCGCAACAACCTGCTGGGTTGGTCGCTGGCTCAGATCATGGAGGCCAACGGCAACAAGGTGGTGAAGACCAACATCGTGAACGACCGCGGTATTCATATCTGTAAGTCAATGCTGGCATGGCTGAAATACGGCAACGGAGAGACGCCCGAGACTTCAGGCAAGAAGGGTGACCACCTGATTGGCGACTACTACGTGGCCTTCGACAAGCACTACCGTGAGGAGGTGAAAGAGCTGACCGCCCAGCTTGTGGCCAGCGGTTTACCCGCTGAGCAGGCCGAAGAAAAGGCCAAGCAGGAGGCTCCGCTGATCAAGGAGGCTCACGAGATGCTGGTGAAATGGGAAAACAACGACCCCGAGGTACGCGCTCTGTGGGAGAAGATGAACAACTGGGTGTATGCTGGTTTCGACGAGACCTACAAGAAGATGGGCGTCTCGTTCGACAAGATATACTACGAATCGCAGACCTACCTGAAAGGTAAGGCCAAGGTGGAGGAAGGACTCGCTAAAGGGCTCTTTGAGCGCCACGAGGACAACTCTGTTTGGGCCGACCTGACCAACGAGGGTCTGGACCAGAAACTGCTGTTGCGTTCTGACGGTACTTCAGTATATATGACACAAGACATCGGTACTGCCGAGATGCGTTTCCAGGACTACCCCATCGACAAGATGATCTACGTCGTGGGCAACGAGCAGAACTACCACTTCCAGGTGCTCTCTATCCTGCTGGACCGTCTGGGCTTCAAGTGGGGCAAGGAGCTGGTACACTTCTCTTACGGTATGGTAGAGCTGCCCAACGGTAAGATGAAGAGCCGCGAGGGAACAGTCGTTGATGCCGACGACCTGATGGAACTGATGGTCGAAGACGCCTATAAGACCTCTATGGAACTGGGTAAGTTTGACGATATGACCGAAGAGGAGCGCCGCGAGATAGCTCGCATCGTGGGTATGGGTGCCCTGAAGTACTTCATCCTGAAGGTAGATGCACGCAAGAACATGCTGTTCAACCCCGAGGAGAGTATCGACTTCAACGGCAACACCGGTCCTTTCATCCAGTACACGTATGCGAGAATAAGGAGTATCCTTCGGAAGAGTGTAGAGTGTAGAACTGAGAGTGTAGAGTTTGCTACCGCTCAGCCTGCCGCTGATGGAACTGCGGTAGCAAACTCTACACTCTACACTCTAAACTCTAAATTAAGTGAGAAGGAGATCGAACTCATCCAGAAGATGTCTGAGTTTGGTGCTGCCGTAGAGCAGGCCGGAAAGGACTACTCTCCCTCTGGCATCGCCAACTACTGCTACGAGTTGACGAAGGTGTTCAACCAGTTCTACCACGACTTCAGCATCCTCAACGAGCCCGATGAGCAGAAGAAGGCTGTCCGCCTGATGCTGGCCAAGAACGTCGCCAAGATCATCAAGAACGCCATGGCCCTCCTCGGCATCGAGGTACCCGAGCGCATGTAAAGTATGTTGCTATGCCATAGCAACAAACCGAACGACTATGCAGAACCCTCCCGACTATAGACACGACACCGTACTGCCCTTGCCCATGGAGGTAAGGGCAGACGCGTGGGCTGTGGATGCTGCCTGCAGTGGCAACCCAGGTCCTATGGAATATCAGGCTATCGACCTGCAGACGGGTGCGCAGGTGTTTCATTTCGGTCCCATGAAGGGCACGAACAATATCGGTGAGTTCTTGGCGATTGTTCACGCCCTGGCACTCTGTTGGCAGAAGGGGTTGTACGACAAGACCATCTATTCTGACTCGTACAACGCCATCCTCTGGGTGCAGAAGCGTCAATGCAAGACAAAATTAGAGCGGACCCCTGAGACGGAGCCGCTCTACCAGATTATACAGCGTGCCGAGAACTGGCTACGCACACACAACTTCCGCAATCCTATCATCAAATGGGAGACCCAGAAATGGGGCGAGGTTCCCGCTGACTTCGGTAGGAAATAATTATCTTCTAAAAAAATCTAATGGCAGTGGCTGCAAGGGGCGCCCTTCATCTCTTCTCCTATTTCTTACAATATAGTCGCGGAGGCCTTTAAAGCCATCTTCATTACCCGTCATCATATACTTAGCGCGCTTATAATGATATTGTGTTGATGCGTTCTTTGCTCTGTGACGCAGCATGATGGATTGGCAACTGTCGGCGTCCTCGTTCTGTAAACTATCTAAGGACATCTGTGTCAGGTTCGGCTGGGGAATACTGTCAGAATTTTTCCCAGAAACAGTAGAATTTGTCTGAGCCATAGCTGTCGCCATGATGCAAAGGACAGCTGCTAGTGTGAAGAGATTCTTTTTCATATCCATTTGTTTTTACGTTTGTGTTCTCGTTTTCGTCTGCAAAAGTAGGCATTCTTCAGAAAACAACCGTCTCATGGTAGGAAAAAAGAGTCTCAAAACGAGAAAAAGTAAGCCTGGCAGCAGTTGCCAGGCTAATAAATCCCGATGAAATGGGCGATTTTTGTTATTTTCTTGCTGCCTTACGATAATCTGAGGGCGACATGCCGTAGGCATCGCTAAAGACGCGGAAGAACGAACTGCGGGAGAAGCCGGAGAGTTCGGCAATCAGTGCAACAGAATCTTTCGTGGTGGCCAGCAGACGGGCGGCATAGCGCAGACGGTACTCGTTGAGGAAACCGCTGACGCTCTTGCCGTCAGTACAGGTGCTGATGGCATCCGTCACATAATGCTCGTTGGTACCAAGGAGCTGAGCCAGGCGACTGCGATCGAGGTCGGTATCGGTATAGATATGGTCTGGAGCTTCCATGAGGTCGCAGATACGGCAGAAGAGCTGCTGATTAGCTGTCAGATTTTCCTGAGGTTCGGCTTTTAACTGCACGATGGCCTGCTGTTCTTCTTGCTCGCGCTGTTCAATCTCGGCCAGCAGACGGCGGTTCTTCTCAAGGAGCACCTTATTATATTGATGAGAGCGCCAAAGCAGGTAGGCAACGAGCAGGCAGATGAGGACAACGGCAACGAGGATGATGCGGTGGATGATGAGTGACTGGCGGCGGTTGGCAATCTCGGTCTCCTTCTGGCGGATTTCCTCTTGCTGCTCTATGTCAATCTTCCGTTCCTGAATATGGATGGAGTCCGTCAACTGGCGCATGCGGTCGGACAGCGCCTGAGCTTCATCTTTACGCCCAGCCTTCTGCAAGGTCTCATACTGGTACATCAGGTAGTGTTTGATGTATTCGGTGGTGATGGCGCTACCTTGGGCCATATAGAGCGAGTCAGACTGGCGGAACAGGCGGATGGCCTCGTCGTAGCGACCGGTCATCGTCAGATAGCGGGCATCAGCGCCAATGTCATAGACCCTCAGATTTTCAGACTGACGGTGCTTCAGATAGAGGGCCTCAGCCTTGTCGTGCTGACCGTTGGCGGCATAGATCATGGCTTGGCTGATGGTGATATTGTTGTGACGGACTTGGCGAACGTATTCGGGCCGATCTGAGCAACGGTCCAGACGGGCCAAGGCCGTGTCGCCTTTAGCCACCAGAGGCAGAGCCTTTTGAGGCATGCCCTGCTCAAGGTAGAACTCTGTAGTCTCTATAATGCCGGCGAACAGGGCGTCTATCACCCAATAGTCGTTGGTCTGCGTCACACCGTCCATCATAATGTCAATGCCTTCCAGATAATACTGCTCGGCCTTGTCGGGGTGCTCCATATCCAGCTCGCAACCGCCTTTAAACACTAGTGCACGACTCTTTACACGCAAAGCCACCTCTTCGCTGATACCAGAAATGCCGCCTCCTTGCTCCCGCTCATGCTCTACGTCAGCAATAATCTCATCGCATAGGCGGAGGACCTTGCCGTATTCACCAGTTCTCTGCAGCCATCCGCTCAGCAAGAGAAGGGCTGAATAGTAGGGAGCACCTTCACGCTTCAGTTCGGGGACGTTCACTATCTGTTCACCGTAGAAGATAGCCAACCGCGTCTGTCCCATTTGCCCGTAGAAGTTAGTCCTGTTGAGGTTGGCCTGGGCTGGTGAGAACAAACCCACCCGCTCCGCACTGTCTATCCGCGCAAAGGCCTTTTCAGGTGTTGTGAATACCATTTGCTGCAGCTCGTTTTTCAGTTTTTGCGCCTCCTCACTGCGGTCTGGCTTCGTGCAACTCATCGTCAAGGGCAGCACGACACCTAATAATAGAATGTGTATACAGGAAAAATGGAATAGAACACGTTTCATCATTTGGTTGTTAAAGTTGGTGGTTTGTCTAATCGGATGCAAAGGTACAGTATTTTCCACAAACTGCCAAGACAATATAAAAAATTCCCACACCGTCATTTCATAAACGATGTGGGAAATTTATTATATTATTTTTTCATTTTACTACAATTTTCTTACCATTATGAATATACATACCCTTCTTGGTGGGCTGGCCCTCAATCTTTTTCATACTTTCTTCTTATTATATTTGTATTAATCCAGAGACATGACAACCAGCGTCTGACCATCATCGATGGCCGCCTTGATGTCCTTGCTACCACTGGTCACCTTACAGCGGCTGAGGTCTTCGCCAGCCACCTCTTCAATTCTCAACTTGCCGAGCATTGACTTGCCAGGCTTTCCCTTGATGGTATAGAGCTGGTAGATACCCATGTGCATGCCCTTGTAGGCACCCTCGCGACTGCCATAGTCGATGAATACCTCCTTCTGCTTGTCTTTCTTCGCGGCACCAGCTTCAACGAAATTGGCTGTTATTGGCTTATAGTTGTTCAACCAGCGTGTGATGCTGCCTGAGAGCATGCCGATGGCGTGCTTGACAGCCTGGTCAGAGGTAGAGAACATGGAAGTGCTGGAGCCACGCCCACTGACGGTGGGGTTGGCAATGACCTCACCGGTCTTGATGTCCTTCAGCGTCAGTACAGCCTCCACCTCGCCGCGGTAGTAGGTGTCTACATGAACCTTGTCCTCCTTATCCTTCCACGTACGCGAGCTCGAACTGGCATTGATGTTGGTGATGAGGGCATTGACAGCGATGTTACCCTCTTCTGCAACGTCACTGACCTGTACCAGTCCATCGTTATAGTGGAAGCGGTGGGCACCGGAGAGGCCTTTGATGATGGCCCCCTTCACGTCCGACTCATACTTGGTGGCCTCTACAGAGGTCTGACCTGTCAGCACACCCGTCAGTACCGCGCCAACAGCTTCGCCTGCCGACATCTTCTCGTCACGGTGTGTGTACTGTACGTTGTTCAGTACGATGTTATACGTACGGTTTCTGTCCGGATCAACATCCTGAGCAGAGGTGGTGATGATGGTGCAGCAAAGAAGCGCTGCCATTGTCAAGAGATTCTTCTTCATATCTATTTGTTTTTACGTTTGTGCTCTCGTTTTCGTCTGCAAAATTAGTCTGTTTTCAGAAAACAACCGTCTCATGGCAGGAAAAAAGAGTCTCAAAACGGGAAAAAGTTAGCCTGACAGTGATTGCCTGGCTTACTTTTCCCGATGAAATGGGCGATTTTTGTAATATCCCTGACGTTTGCTTGCAGATGTCAGGAATTTATTGTAATTTTGCAGACAGGACTCAGGGGGTCTGTCCCCATGAGTCCTTCTTGCAGATGTCAGGGATATATTGTGCTTTTGCAGCATGTTATGTCAGGTAGCAGTCCCTGGCATACTCTACAACTTTCTTTGCAATTTGCAAGATTGCAAGATTACGTCAGTTTGCGGTACTTTCCTTTATCCACACCTTGGCGGATTTTCTGTGCAAGGCCATCGTCACACAGTCGCTTCACACGACTATAGATGCTTCCTGAAACACCTTGGTAACCATATTCACGGTCTACATCTTCTGGTGTAAATAACTCTGGTAGTCGACGGTATGCCAGTATTGTCTTCTGCTGGTGATGCACGTTAGAAGCCTCTAATGTTTGACGGTCGTCATATAGTTTCTCACCTGTTGCCAGGAAGAAATGCTGTTGGAAAGCAAACTGCGCGTCACAGAGTGCCAACACCAGTTCGCGGTCTGTCTTGTCGGTCTTGAATTCAGGACCACACACCATTCTGCCGTCTTCTTCCACCATCTGATTCCAGTGACGGACTACAATGAAGGGCAATGCCAGATTGATGGCTATCCAGCAAGGACGTTTTACCAAGTCTTCCATCGCCTTACTGTTCTCTTCTTTGGCATCCATCATGCGTCGCTCAGTCCAGCCATGCAGAGCATCCGACAAGTCTTTGCATGGTATCTCTCCCTTAGTCGAATCCAGACGATAACACCACTCTGTCAATTCCTTCTCGCACTGCTGGTCTTCCTCTGTATAGACGCGGTTCTCGCGCATCTCAAAATTGGTATCACCCATCGGCACACAGGCCAGTCGCTGCAGCAGGCCACGTGCGAAATTGGATGTCGTATTTTGTTTGGCCAGAGCATCCTCAGTGCCTGTATAGACACCATTGAAATGTACGTCATATTCTCCGACCATCGAACTGCTGGTCTTGAGAAACGATCCTGCAGGTTCATTGTGCAGACTCTTCAGAAAGAGTGCCTCAATGTTCATGTAGCCCTTCTTCTGCTGTGCCAGCAGGTCGTCGAGTTCTGAGTTGAACTGGCTGACGTGAAGGCTGACCTCAGTATTGTCTATCGTCTCCTTGGCATTAAACTCTGCCTCACGGATAGCGGCAGCTGAAGCTTCTGAGGGTAGACAACGTAAGATTCCTTTTGGTCTCGGTGTCTTGTTCTTCTCACCTCCACTTTTTTGGTCACGTTCTTCGTTCCAACGGTTCAGTGCCTCCACCTGTGCTGCATCTGATTTCTTCACAGGCTCCATCATCAGACGGTATAGGAATACGGCGATGTGTTTGCCGCTACCAGAGCGACCAATCAGTTCTACGATGCTGTTCAGACGACATCTGCGTGAGGGCTCTGCCCAGAAGCGATACCACATGCGCGTCATCAACGTCATGCCGAAGCCACCACCCACAAACACTGCCGAGATATAGTGGCGACGTTTCAGATGATGACACAGCAGACTCATCAGCACATAGTGCTTGAACAGTCTCTCCAGACGTATTCCGATGCGGTCCAGCATCAGGGTGATGTCATCCTGTACAGCTGCTGCCTGCCCCAGTGCTTTGGCACGCTGTGTACGTACCAGTACGTTGTATTTCTGACCAGTCACCTGCTCAATGGCACGGCGCATCTCTTTAGATGGCTGCGGGTCGGTCAGATTCTCACTCTCACGCTTGTGCAACAGTTTCTTGGCGGCATCAATGATGCGGTCCATCTCGCTCATGCCACGTTCTGTGATGACGTCGTTCACCCATGATTGTTGCAGCAGTACCTGCTTTACACGGGCTTCGTCGCCATCGAGCAGAATCATCAGGTCGTTGGCCAGCTTCAGTGCGAACTTATGGCGACTGTTGACGGGAGCACCGTTGGGCAGCATCGTATTGATGTAGTCTACCACAGGGTGATTGAACACCTCGGCTTTCTCGTCCGTTGCCACCATCTGCTGTGCCAATTCCTTGGCCGTCTCGTTGGTGTTGTTGGTTTGTGACTCTACAGAGGCTGGTGCCTCGTCAAAACGGTTCTCTGGATTGGTGGGACCACAGTGGCCCTCACCCTGACGATAGGACTCGCCATACTGGCGGTCGAATTCATTCTGATTTAATTCTTCGTTTGTCATAACAATTTTAAAGATTAAAAAGATTCATCTCATCAATATAGTAGATATCCTTACGACGTGGAGCGTAGCTTATTCTGCTGGCATCGATACAGCTGTCATCCACTACGGGTTTGCCAGTGCTGCCAACCATGCCCATCAGTCCGAGGTCGCGGGCAAGGAGTATCTGCTGGTCGGCTATATTGCCACGACCAGGCTCTGCCTCAGCCACCAGTCGCAGACCGTGACCTGACGATGTCTTGTGAGCCAGACGTATTCTCCACGGGAATCCTGCCACCTGCGTGCGAAGGAACACCTCGTAAGGATCTATTAGCATCTTGTCAGCATCGAACATGAAGAGCCCTGACAGGTGGATGCCCTGTAGCTTACGGCGACATTTCATCACGGGCTCACCATTGCCGTCGAGTACCGCATTGCCCAACTTGTCTGTCACGGGTAGAAGGTCGAAACCGCTGGCTGCAAAGATGAAGCACGGCAGCGACATCTTCAGGTCGTTGGTCCACTGCAACAGCTTCTGCGGAGTTGTCAGCTGACGGAACTTCTCACCAGCCCGTGGCTGAGCCTCACGTTTCAGACAGAACTGTTGGTAGTCGCTGCGACGAGTCCACTCCTCCAGTGGCAAGCCCTGGGCAATAGCCGACTCAATAGCTTGGCGCGTAGTGATTTTCCAGTCCACTTGGGCACTGTCTACCGTGGTGTTAAATACGGCGAGGGTGCAGGGCACGCACTCGCCATAAAACTGATTGTCCTGAAAGACAAAACGCCAACCTTTTTTCATACCTTTCCGTTCTTTTGGTTACCGAGGTTGACTATCTCCTGACGGTAGCGCCCCACCGTGACGTTCATCTGACTCTGTGCCTGCAGCAGCTGGCGCTCTATATCCATCGCACACTCCAGCTGTGCCATGATGGTAACTTTAGCGTTCGTAGTGTCCAGCCACAGCTGTAGCCCCTTGCCGTCGTCGTAGAGCATGCGCCCCTCAGCGCCTTCCCTGAATACAGGTTTCTGTTTCTGCTGGTCTACGGTCAGCACTTTGAACTGCTCAAACATCTCGGCCACAGGGTCTTCGCTCTTGCCATCCACATTCAGGTGGAGACTGTAGCTCGACTCTTTTTCGCCCTCCGATTTGTAGAACGACGAGTTGCCCATTTGCCGCAGCATGGTTCTGTTACTCGGCTTCTGGCCTTGCGGAACGAATTCCGCGTAGCCGTTGTCCCATGTGTTCAATTTGCCTTTCAGCGTCTCAGCAGGTTTGCCTTTTGGACGCGCCAGGTACGTAATATTGTCAGTCTTTTTCATCGCTTATTTCTCCTTTATTAACTAATGTGTACCTAATTCCTAATGATGTTAGAGTGTCGAAGTAGACGTTGACCCATGCTTCAGCATCCTCCCGCTTATCAAAGCAGTCGATGTCGAACAGCATGTCGCAGAAGTTATCCGCTATGTGGCACCATACCGAATACCTGCCTTGCCGTTTGCTTTTTTCTTCGTTGGCAAACACGCGCAGCTCCAGCTGCAGCACCTCGTCGTCCACGTTGAACTCGACACCCAGACGCCTTAGTGCCTTCACACGTTGGTTCAGCACCATCTCAAGGGTGTCTTCCGGTTCTTCCAACGCCTTGCCCAGCATTCTGGCCAGAGCCAATGCACCAACTCTTTCGCCAGCCTCACAGAGGAAACAGAAGTTGATGTCGTGTGCGCCTTCGAAGTAATCTTCCAATAGTTGGAGCTTCTCACCGGGTGTGGTCACCCACCAATTGTCTCCCATGAATGAAACCTGAAGTGGCATTGCACTATAATCGTCGTAGACGATAAACTTATCCTTTTTCATAACGCACTGAGTTTTGTTACATCGTTAGCAACTACTTCCTGATACATCGCACCGTTCACCTCGTGAACCTGAAATCGTAGCGAAGCCACCACCAAGTCACCTTCGTAGAACTTGCACTGAGCGAGATTACCGAACATGGTACATGCGTACTCATTGCCGAATTTCGAACCACCAAACTCTTTGAGTCTGATCAAACACTTAGCCAACTGGCCTCCCTCCTGCTTTGTGGAGGGGATGTAGGTCACAACTCCCTGTGACACTACTCTGAAAACTGTTGTTCCCATCTTAATTATATTTATTTGTTAATTAAAGATGAGACGCGTCTCGATGCTCTCCTGTTCTTTTCAGCGCGCTAAACAAAAAGCACCACCTCGGGATTATCCTTTGGTGATGCAAAATTCGTAATTTTTTATTGTATAATTTCGAAAAATATAAAAATACAAATTCTACAAAGGCTTGTATTTTTTTTTGATATTTTTTATAAGGGGTTTTACAAGGGCTCAAGCAATTATAGTTTGAATTTAAGACCTAATGACTCTAACAGTGGATTGATTTTATCGACAGTCTCTTTATGGTGTTCATGATTTATAGATGGGTCTGACAAATATGTCTTACATGTTGATGGTACAATATCGAGCATTGTCCCCATCACAGTTCCTGCCTTATCTTTATTTCCCCATTTTTCCAAGACTGTTTCATTAATCCCAGCTGCATCCATTAGTTTACGTGCTAACTCCATACGCACCTTCTGCTGTGCTGTCACAGTATCAGGGATGGTATGCGCTTCCTTCAGTTCATTTTGCAAGTTTTCAACCTCTGCTTCAAGTTCTTTTATTCGAGTAGCTTGTTGGGTAATAATATTATTAGTCTCTTGTAACTGGGTTTCTTGTTGAGTCAGCTTTGACTCCAGTTCCGCAAACTTCGTCTGAGGGGCTTCCGTTTCTTGCGTCTGAGTAGATTCTACGGTTTTCTCCACAGAGTCGTTCTCCTCCTTTGTAGGATAGTGCTCTGTGTAATACTTTATGGCCTCTTTGCTTCGCTGGTAACACGCTCTCACTTTATTCTCCCAAGACAAATCTCTTATAGGATCGTAATTATCCGTATGTTTGAAACAATCTTTCTTGGGGTTGTATCCGGTGTCTTCACAGAGCTCAAGTTGGTAGCCCTTTATCTGGGCTACAGCCATATCAGTCCAGTATATTCGTTGGCGGGTGTCTTTCAAGTGAGCAAGTCTTTTACAAATATATTCAGAATAATCTTGAAAATCCCTTTCACTAAAATTCTCAATTACGTCTATAATATTGCGAGGCTCAAATTCTGTTTTGGAAAGAGGAGAAGTACAACTGTATTCCCACGACATCATATTAAGAAAAATAGTAACTTCCGACGAGTGATACCACTGATAGTGTGTACATCTGTAGTAGATTTTTTTCCATATCTCGCTGTCCGTACCATATCTTTTTTCATCGTATTTTGCGAGCAGTAAGCATGCCATTGCCATCGAAGCCAGACAGACTTCATCAGTATATTTGTTCTCTTTTTCAGTCTCAAGGATTGTATCTACATAATCTGAGACACGAAGTTCAGGAAAATTATCTGCCTCAAGAAGAATTAGGGTACAGATATAATAGGCGTTATTGTAGCACCTCAAAGCCACTTCTCTTGCTCCAGGAACGCCCATGAGGGCTTGCTGCTTCAAGTGCAAGAAGAGCAGAGAATTCATTGTATCTGGAGTTTGTACTCCAAAGTCCTTTAAATCATTGCGCTCTTTGTATATTAGTGAGCGTGGTATTTTTAAATAGTCCATTTTTTATTTGTATTATCCTTCAACTATTATCCTGCGTTCTTCCTCTGTCAGTCCGTAGAGGTCGAACACTCTATTGTCAATCTCTTCATCTGTGGCCTTTATCTGTGCTGAAAGTTCTCGACACTCAACCACGCGCTTATTGAAATACTCTTCCCACTCGTCTTGTTGCGACAGCGAGAGTTTTATCTTCTGCTTCTTCAGTTCTGCCACGAATCCCTTGAAGTCCATTGTGTCGAATGTCTGCAGGGCTGTCGTTATCTTCACACCCTCCAGATTATCACTCAGTCGGTGCAGGAAACGGCTGCGCTTATCTTGAAGCTGAGAGTTTAGGGAGAGCATTGTATCAGCAAAATCTGACAAGCTCTCAGCAATATCTTTATTTTCAGGAGATGTCAGGTCTGGCAAATGGAAGGGCTCCAAGTATTTAGTTTTAAAACAAAAGAAGCCCCCTCTAAGTGTATAACCTGTTTGTGAGAGATAGTACCATAATATTCTCGAATTCAGAATCGTAAGATATGCCTGAGTAAACCTTACATATACATCGTTAAACAGAATTGTATAACATTTAGTATTGTGGTATAAGTTTTTTGTATCATAAGTCATATTACAGCCAAATGAAATCTCAGCCGTAATAATTTTGGGAGTTTCAAACATCGTAATTTCACGAGAACGATGTAAAGCATACCAATATTTTTCATTGGTTTTATACCTAATCTTCTTATCAACAAGGTCTGATTTAAAGGGCAAGAGATACTCGTAAGTTAGCGGAAATTGTTCCTTCATTTCACTTTCTTCATAAGGAATGGTTTTCCCGTTTACAAAATGATGCGGATATATTAACCAATATGAATTTTCAAGCGGTGCATATCGCTTAACATCATCTCCTTTCAAAATGGGCCTCATAATATCCTTTTCTAACTTTATATGCTGTTGAATCTGTTCAGAATAACCAATAAAGTAATTTCCTTCTATCTTCCCTTTCAGCATATAGATATCATCACCCATACTTACAGTACCTTGGCTACAAGCCTTTGTAATAGCCTTGAATAATAATGGTTGCTTATTAATTTTTGCTATTACATTTGAATCTTCACTACTTTGAAAACTCCATCGAGTGGTATCTGCAAGATTGTCAATTGATATTTCTGTATGAGTATCAGAAGCCTCTTGAAGCTCTAAAGGTTTTACTTTTGCATAATGAAAAACACTATTCCCATAAGAAAGACCAATAATGCATGTATAGACACTTGCATCGCTAAATACTTGTTCTGCACCAAATGAAACAAGATTATTCAATGCTTTGTTATCGTATATAAAGTTCCTTATGCCTACTCCAAAATCTGCATTAATAAACTTATGTGGTAGAATGAATGATAAAACCCCATTCTTATTCAGCAAAGAGAATCCTTTCTCAATAAATAGTACATAGAAATCAAATCTTCCCGTAGCTGAAACATAATTATGTTCGTAAAAAACAGACTCCTTTTGGTGACTTTCGCGTAACCCTTGAACACGCAGATACGGTGGATTACCAATCACCACATCGAAGCCACCCTTCTCGAAGACTTTGGGGAACTGTTCCTGCCAGTTGAATGCTTTTTCGCCAGCAATGGCAGGGTCGCTGATAAGGGAGTTGCCACACTTAATATTTTCATTCAAAGAGTTCAACTTGCGATGGGGTTTGGCGGTACGAAGCCAAAGTGCCAACTGAGCTATCTCGACGCTCTCCTCGTTGATGTCAACACCATAGAGGTTATGCTCCAAGATGCTGTTCTCCACATCCTGGAACACAATAGCAGAGCCTGCCACCTTCGCCTCCATCTCGTCCAAATGCTTGTGCTCAGCCATGAGGAACTGAAGGGCAGCATTCAGAAAAGCACCACTGCCACAGGCTGGGTCGAGAATAGTAATCTCGAGCAGCCACTTACGATACTGCTGCAACTGCTGCAACAGGCGCTTCTTGGTCTGAAGCTGGCGGCGTTGGTCAGAGAAATATTCATCTTCTACGATGTGCAATTCCTGCTTCTTCTCAGCACAGAGACGACCAACAGTATTCTCCACAATATACTTCGTGATATACTGAGGGGTATAGAACACACCATCCTGCTTACGCTTAGAGGTATGAGGTGTCTGACCGCTGTTGATTTGCTGAGTGACTTCCTCAATTTCCGAGAGTGAGTTCTCGAAAATATGACCCAGGATGTTTACATCTACATCGCTCTCGAAGTCGTATGCAGAGAGTCGTCGTGTGTGCTCCACCAACAGCTCGTCTGTAATCTTGATGCTGTCAAGCACTTCGTCGGGTTTAAACAGTCCACCATTATAGGCGAATATCTCGTACTTCTTACCCTGATAGCCCGTGTTCATATAGCCGAAGTATTTCTTTACACGGTCGTAGAAAGGCACGTAGGCATCCATGTCCTTCAACTGCTCCCACTGGTCAATAATCTTCACCATCGAGTTGGGCGGCAACAAGTCACAATCCTCAGCAAAGAAGATAAAAAGCAGACGGTCTAACAACTTCTGTGTCTTCTTGAACAACAGTAATTGCCACTGCTTGTCATCGGTAGCCCAGCGGTTTTCCTCATGATAGGGATTCTGTGCTACAATATCGGCAAAGAGCACTCGCTTGAACTGCGAATAGTCCTTGTATAGTGCGTTAGTTATCTGGTCTTCTGAAGATACAGACTCTTCTTTCATCTGCAGGGCAATGCCTCGTTCCACCTGCGTCCAAGCCAGACAAAGATAGAGTTCGCGGAACTCATCTTGTGTCATGTGAAAGATGTCCCATTCCCTATACTCAACGGCATTGTCAATATACAATCGCAGTTTCTCAAAATTTGAGATTATGACCAGCCTCGTATCCTTATGCTTACTCTTATAGCCGAATGCCTGGTTCTCGATGCTTGCCAAATCGGGCGTCTTATGGTCTTTCAGCTCAATGACTCCAATCACCTTGTCGTCAATCAGGATGGCACCATCTGCTTTTTTCGAACCAACTTCGTTTTTTAGTTCGGTGGTCAGGTTGTAGTTGGGTGAGGGGTTGATGGTATAATCCAACACATTCACGAATAGCTCACGCAGGAAGCCCTCCTGGAACTGCTCTTCTTTTATTTTATGAATATTGGCTTGTATATCTTCATTCAAGAAATAGCTCTGGTATTGTTCCCATGCTTCTTGACTCCGCTTTTCATCGAGCAGACTCAGATACTTCTTGACGATATTTTTTTGTAGTAGCATATTTATTAAATGTAAGTACTTTGCAAAGATACAAAACAATTCTTACACTTCCAAATATTTTCGACTCAAATCTTGCAATCTTGCAAATTGCATACATTTATTTCGATGAGAGTGAGAAAAAAAGAGGGGAAATAAGGTTATATAATTATTTAACTTATTGATTATTAATATATTATAATAATATTATACTATAATTTACCATTCCTTATTCTCTTTGCACTCTCCAACCTTTCATGCAAGATGCAATATTGCAATAATTTCGTAGCGACGTCGCTCACAAGACAGCTGTATAAGGTATCGTTATCAGCCTAATACAGCTCCGTATCAGGCTAATACGACAACAACTTAGGTGTATTTTTTGACGACAACTTGTTTTTTTTTATTAAAAGACAACTTGGACAACTTAGAACAACTTAAATATTAGCCTACGACGCAACCGCGTCTACGGACACCCTGTTAGTAGAAAAAAAGTTGTCCCCAGTTGTCCAAGTTGTCTTTTATAAAAATCCATTGTTTTTCTTGAAAAAAGCGGAGGAAAAATTTGGTTATATCAAAACTTTTTCGTAACTTTGTAACATAAAACAAGAGAGTTAGTTAACGTAATCTTTAACCATTAAAAACACACACAATTATGCCAGTATTTTGTAAGCGTATCCGCTTTGACGCCTTGCAGCTCTTCTGACAAGTTTCTACCTTTGCATACTCATTTTTAAAGATTATGCAAATATGGAAAAACTGACAGC
>CADCGD010000017.1 GCA_902800925.1 uncultured Bacteroidales bacterium
CCATTGACCAATATTCCTCACTGCTGCCTCCCGTAGGAGTTTGGTCCGTGTCTCAGTACCAATGTGGGGGACCTTCCTCTCAGAACCCCTACTGATCGTAGGCTCGGTGGGCCGTTACCCCGCCGACTACCTAATCAGACGCATCCCCATCCTATAGCGGTAAACCTTTAATTCTCATCAGATGCCATCAAAGAATAACATAGGGTATTAATCCGACTTTCGCCGGGCTATCCCCTACTATAGGGAAGGTTGGATACGCGTTACTCACCCGTGCGCCGGTCGCCAGCAAGATTAGCAAGCTAATCTCCTGCTGCCCCTCGACTTGCATGTGTTAAGCCTGTAGCTAGCGTTCATCCTGAGCCAGGATCAAACTCTACATTGTAAATTTTATGTTTTCAACAGAAAATTTACACTTTGCGTCGTCGCTCGGCAACTGAAAGCAAGCTTTCATTGCTCTCACTCCTAGCAAAGTTGTATAATCTCCGTTATTGTCTCTGTATGCTCAGAACGATTCTATCCGGTAGTATTTATTGAAGCTTGACGGTTTGACTTTTATACCCAAGAACACACATAGGTGCTCTCGCTTCTTGTCGCTGTTTTTAGCGCGAAAGCGGATGCAAAGGTACAACAAAATTCTGAACCGCACAAACTTTTTTCCGACTTTTTTGCAAGAAAATGAAAAGTTTTCGCATTTCATGACAATGCGAAAACTTATACACCTTATTATATATAGAAGGCGGCTATTCTCTCTTACCGAAAATACGGAGTAAGTAGATAAACAAATTGATAAAATCAAGGTAGAGAGACAGTGCTCCAAGCAGCGCAATTTTCTGTGCACCCTCACCAGCGTCAGGAGCTTGTAAGAGCATCTGTTTAATCTTCTGGGAATCGTATGCAGTCAGTCCCACAAAGATTAATACGCCTACATAGCTAATAATCATGTCAAAGCCAGAACTCTTGACAAAGATATTAACGACAGTAGCAATGATCAGACCTATCAATGCCATTAGCAATATCTTACCGAGAGACGACAGGTCTGTCTTGGTTGTATAGCCTACGATAGCCATAGCCGCAAATGTTCCCGCTGTAATAAAAAACACCGTTGAGATGGACGATGCCGTATACAGAATAAAAATATACGACAGTAACGCACCATTGATTACCGAATAGAGTATGAACATCAGCGTAGCCGTGGTCAGCGAGAGCTTATTAATGGCTGCACTAACACCAATGACCAATGCAAATTCGGCGATTATCAATCCCCAGAAAAGAATTTGGTTTGTATAGATGGCCTGCATAATGCCCGGACTGGTTGCAACGCCATAGGCCGTGAAACCAGTGATGGCCAATGCCAACGACATCCACACATACACTTTTCTCATCAATACAGGAAAAGCCTTGCTAGCATCCCATAGACGCTCATTTGCCGAGGCATATTCCTTCAATTCAAAATCTTGATAGTTCATTGTTGTTTACTTAAAATTACTGTTTTGTGCGGCAAAGATAAGCATTATTTTGTCATCGTACAAATCTTTAGTGGAAAAAAGAACGAAAACATGTTAAATAGCCTTTGGTGTTGTACATTCGTTTACCAGGTATACTATACTCATGTATGGTATGCCCGAATTGGTCTCAAGTCCTATTTCGCAGGTGCGGCTGTTAGAGTATCCCACCTCTATGCCGTTGGCCTCGATCTGTGGACGGAGCTTGCGAAGTCCGTAGCTGTTAAGTTCGGGGAATGTGAATCCTCTGTCGCCAGCAAATCCGCAACAGCCCACGCCCTCAGGCAGGAACACATTGTTAGAACAGAGCTTGGCCAGCGCTATCATATCCTTGTCCACTCCCATCTGACGGGTAGAACACGTGAGGTGCAGGGCGATATGGCGATCGATAGGATGGAAATCGAGTCGTGGCACCAGATACTTCATGATGAACTCGGCAGGTTCGTAGAGTTTCATCTTGTTCATCACCTTCTTCATTCTGTGCAGACATGGACTCTGGGCACAGAGCACGGGGTATTTGCCCTCCTCGCTGGCCTTCCACAGGGCAGCCTCCAGTTCGGCACTCTTGCGGTCGGCGATGTCGAGCATACCCTTACTCTCCCAAATCTGTCCGCAACACATACGTTCCATACCTTCTGGGAAGATAACCTCGTAGCCGGCCTTGGCCATCAGTTGGATTACCTCATCCACCAGGTCGTGAATCTTTCCGCCATGCTTGGATTGTCCCATAGTCTGGTTGATACAGCTGGGGAAATATACCACCTTGAGTTCGGAGTGCTGTTCCTCCTTGTGCGGAATGCTCTTCTCGATGATAAACTGCGTCAGGTCGCTCTTCTTGGGTTGGCGATGCTTCTTAGGCATAGCGGTGGTCCATAGCGGCATGCCCATCTTGTTCATGCCTCGACAGATGCTCGTCATCAGCGTGGGGCCCAGAGTGATGTGTGCGGCATGGGCCACATCCAGCACCACTCGCAGTCCGCTCTTGATGCCTGCCATATGGTTGGCAGCAAACTCACCCAGCTTATATCCCATAGGACTCTCGTTCATATCCATCTGACGTATCAGGTGGGTCAGTTCGCCCGTGTTTATCTTCATCGGGCACGATGTAGAGCAGAGGCCGTCGGTGGCGCAAGTCTGGTCGCCATAGTACTTGTATTGTTTCTTAAGTGTGGCCAGTCGCTGTGGGTTGGCACCAGTCCTGGTCAGGTAGCGAATCTCTCGCTGAACGGCGATACGCATACGACTCGACAGTGTGAGTCCGCACGACATACAGTTCACCTCGCAGAATCCGCACTCTATACACTTGTTGGCTCGCTTCACCTGTTCGATGGTCTCCTCGGCTGTACTCAGCGATGGGTCCATCAGATAGTTTCCACCATCAGGCACACTGTCGAAGTCGTAGTCGAGCACTGGCAGTGGTTTCAGGCACTTGATGAAGCAGTCGGGATCGTCGTTGAAGATCACACCCTTGTTCAGAAGTCCCTCGGGGTCGAATATCTTCTTTAGTTCGCACATCACCTCGTAGGCCTTGTCGCCCCACTCGTACTTCACGAATGGTGCCATGTTGCGACCTGTGCCGTGTTCGGCCTTCAGGCTTCCATCGTAGCCCTCAACCACCAGCTTAGCCACATCGCGCATCATCTCGGCATAGCGTGCCACCTCGTGCTCATCGGCAAAGCTCTGGTTCAGGATGAAGTGGTAGTTGCCCTCGAATGCATGACCATAGATACAAGCATCGTCGTAGCCATGATCGGCTATCAGCTTCTGCAGTTTCACTGTAGCCTCAGGCAGCGATTCTATCGGGAATGCCACATCCTCGATAAGGCACGATGTGCCCACAGGACGTGTACCACCTACTGATGGGAAGATGCCCGAGCGGATGGCCCAGTACTTGCCATACACAGCAGGATCCTCAGTAAATTCGGCAGGAATATACAGGCGGAACTGGCCCAGACACTCCTTAATCTTCTCTATTTTATCTATCAGTTGCTCGTGGGTAATGCCCTTGGTCTCAGTAAGTATCGCTGTCAGGTTGTGATAGTCGCCAGGCTCCACGCCCTCTATCTTGCCTGCATCCACATCTTTCTTATACTGCAGATATACTGGGTCGTCTACCGACGATAGCGACTTGTAGTCGAGCATCTCGGCCGACTTCACCACCAGATTCTCGGCGCTGTAGTCCAGGTCTTCCTCGCCAGCCTTCATTTTCTTCATAGCCACCACAGCCTCGCAACTCTCCTTCATCGTCATGAAGTAAACCATCGCCGAAGCCTTGTACGGATAGTCCTTCAGCGTCTTCATCGTTACCTCCGACAGGAATGCCAGCGTACCCTCGCTACCTACTATCGAGTGGGCGATGATGTCGAACGGATCGTCATAAGCCACCAGTGGGCGAAGGTTCAATCCCGTTACGTTCTTGATAGAGTATTTCTTGGTGATACGGTCGGCCAGCTCCTCGTCGGCACGCACCTTGTCGCGCAGCATATCTATATGCTGCAGAAATGCAGGATGAGTCTTGCGGAACTCCTCGCGACTCTTCTCGTCGCCAGTGTCCAGAATGGTACCATCAGTAAGTATGATGCGGGCCGAGATGAGCATGCGGTCGCTGTTGGCATGCACACCACAGTTCATGCCCGAAGCATTGTTAACCACGATACCACCTACCATAGCCGAACCTATCGATGCAGGATCGGGCGGGAACACACGGCTGTAGGGCTTCAGTATCTGATTAACCCTGCCACCCACGATACCAGGCTGCAACCGGATGCTCTCCTGATTCTTGCCCAGTTCAAATTTCTCCCAGTGCTTGCCGGCCACTATCAGCACAGAGTCGGTACAACTCTGTCCGCTAAGCGATGTGCCTGCAGCACGGAAGGTGAAGGGCAACTTATACTTGTCGCACAACTGCACTATCATAGCTATTTCCTCCTCGCCATCGCTACGGATGACCACCTTTGGTATCTGACGATAGAAACTGGCATCGGTTCCCCAACCCAGAGTACGAAGCTCGTCGGTATAAATACGGTCGGCACTGATTACTTGCCGCAGTTCTTGTAGAAAATCATTGAGCATAGGTTCTAGTTTTTAGTTATTTGCTGGCAAATTTACAAAAAAGTCAGTAAAAAACAAGAGAAAACGAAAAACTTTTCAAAAAAATTCGTATATTTGCAACCACAACTTATATAATAACTACAAAATCCTATGACAGCATTAGTATCCGTAATTCCAATTCTGTTGCTCATCGTACTAATGATGGGCTTCAAAGTATCCGGCTATAGGAGTGCTATCGTCACCCTGATTGTAACTATTCTTTTAGCATTATTCGCCGTTCCTGCTATGGGCATCATCCCAGAGAAGTTTGCCAATGCCAGCATCTTTGGCATTACCCTCTGGTCGGTAATCGAAGGACTATTGAAGGCGTGCTTCCCGATTATCCTGATTATAATCTGTGCCATCTTCAGCTACAACATTCTTTGCGAGACAAAGGAGATTGAAACCATAAAGACACAGTTTATCCAGATGACCAGTGACAAAGGTCTGCTGGTGCTTTTGCTAACATGGGGTCTCGGTGGTGTACTTGAAGGTATGGCTGGCTTTGGAACAGCCGTTGCCATTCCTGCTGCTATTCTCATCGGACTAGGGTTCAAACCCATGTTCTCAGCGGTCATCTGTCTGGTAGCTAATACCGTTGCTGTTGGTTTCGGAGCCGTCGGTCTGCCTGCCACCACACTAGCTAATCAGGTTGCTGCCAGTGGAACAGCAACACCCGACGAGCTCTGCGAGGTGGCCACCTTTATTATATTACAGCTCTCACTGATGTTCTATATCACGCCATTCCTCATCCTGATGATGACCGACAAGACTAAGATTATCAAGAACCTAACTATTGCACTCTTTGTCGGCACCTGTTCTATCACCGTACAGTTCTGCTGTGCTCATTTTATAGGTCCTGAGACGCCCGCCATCCTCGGTTCGGTAGCTGCTATCGCCGCCATGTTACTTTACGACAAGCTTTTCCTGCGCCACGAGGCAGAAAAGGACACAGTACAAGTAGAACATCAGAAGTTTGGCGTTGCCAAGACGCTACGTGCATGGAGTGTTTATGGCCTCATCATTTTTTTTATTTTGATATCGAGCAAGATAGTACCTTCTGTTAATGAAATATTGAACAACACGCTGGTTACCAAATTTGAGTTACCCGTCATCGGTAACACCTTTAAGTTCGGTTGGTTGTCAAATGCCGGTTTGATGATTTTCCTTGGTGCTATGATTGGCGGCCTCATTCAGGGCATGTCATTTGGAAAACTGATGAAGTTGCTGGCCAAGACCACACTGAACCTCCAGAAGACCGTGGTCACCATCTGCTGTCTGGTAGCCATGGCTATGCTGATGAACAATACTGGTATGACTAACGATATTGCCAAGGGACTGGTATTGCTCACTGGTGCCGCCTTCCCATTCTTTGGACCGCTCATTGGTTCTATCGGCACGTTTGTGACGGGTAGTGCCACCAATGCCAACATTCTGTTCGGCAAGCTGCAGGCTACTGCCGCCAGCGACCTCGGACTAGTGAACCAGAGCACTTTCTTCGGTGTGACAGGCAACGAGACCAACTGGCTGGCAGCTGCCAACTGTGCAGGTTCTGAGGGTGGAAAGCTGCTCTCACCACAGTCCATTGCCATTGCCACTGCCGCCTGTGACATGGAAGGTCAGGACGGTGATATCATGCGCAAGACCATGCCATTCGCTATCTTCTGGATTCTGATGAACGGACTCATGGTATTCCTTGGACTGCATGTCATCTAACGCATTCGCTAATTGATAAATGATAATTAAAAATTGAGAATTAAGAATTAATATGAAGGTAGGACTATTTATTCCCTGCTATGTGGATGCCGTATATCCAGAGGTTGGGCTGGCGACATGGAAATTGCTGAAGCACCTTGGATTGGACGTAACGTATCCACAGAAGCAGACCTGTTGTGGACAGCCAATGGCCAACGCAGGGTTCGAAAAGCAAGCCATTCCTTTGGCAGAGAAGTTCGACGATTTATTCAAAAGCTTTGACTATGTAGTGTCACCCAGTGTTAGCTGTACGGCGTTTATCCGTCTGAACTATCCGCGACTACTGAACCACGAGTGCGAGAGCGCCAAGAAGTGTATGGACGTTGTTGAGTTCCTGCACGACGTGGTAAAGGTGGACCGTCGTCTGGGCACGTTCCCACATAAAGTCAGTCTGCACAACTCCTGCCACGGAGTCCGTGAGTTAGGACTTTCCTCTCCCTCTGAGGAACATGTCGACAAGTTCAATAAGATCAAGGACCTTTTGCAACTGGTTGACGGTATCGATGTTGTAGAACCTGAGCGTCCTGACGAGTGCTGTGGCTTTGGGGGAATGTTCTCTGTGGAGGAAACAGCCGTATCTGCACAGATGGGCCTCGATAAAGTAGAACGCCATATCCAGACGGGTGCCGAATACATCACTGGCCCAGACTGCTCGTGTCTGATGCACATGGCAGGCGTAGCCCGCAAGCAAGGTAAAAGGATTGAGTTTAAGCACGTGGTTGAAATTTTAGCAAGTGGATTATGAGTACACAACATAGCAAAGCCGCCAAACAGTTCTTAAAGAACCAACAATATGCCCATTGGCACGATGCCACATTCTGGGCCGTACGCACTAAGCGCGACAATATGGCTTATGGACTAGACGAGTGGGAACAACTGCGCGAGAAAGCAAGTGCCATCAAGCGCCATACCATCACCCACCTCGACGAATATCTTGACCAGTTTGCCACTGCCGCTGAGAAGAACGGTGTGGAGGTACACTGGGCCAAGGATGCACAGGAGTTCAACGAGATTGTCTACGGCATTCTTAAGAATCACAATGTCAAGAAGATGGTGAAATCGAAATCGATGCTCACCGAGGAGTGCGGCATGAACCCATATCTCGAGGCGCATGGCATCGAGGTTGTGGAGACAGATTTGGGCGAACGTATTATCCAGTTGAAAGGCCAAGCACCCAGCCATATCGTGATGCCAGCCATTCACCTGAGCCACGACGATGTGGGCGAATTGTTTGAAGAAAAGGGTATCAGCAACGAAAAAGGCAACCACGACCCAACGTATCTGACCTACCGCGCCCGACTGTCGCTACGCAACGAGTTCCTGACGGCCGATGCCGGCATGACAGGCGGTAACTTTGGTATTGCTGAGACAGGCGATATCGTTGTCTGCACCAACGAAGGAAATGCCGACATGAGCACGAGTTGTCCGAAACTGCACATTGCAGCCATCGGACTGGAGAAGATTATCCCCAACTACGAATGCCTTGCCGTCTTCCAGCGTATGCTCTGCCGCGCTGGTACGGGGCAGCCTACAACGACGTACACGAGCCATTTCCGCAAGGCCCGCCCCACGGCTCACCACATGCATATCGTACTGGTGGACAACGGCCGAAGCGAGTGGATTGGAAATCCAGAGCACTGGGAGTCACTGAAGTGCATTCGCTGTGGCTCGTGTATGAACACCTGTCCAGTGTATCGCAGAAGCGGTGGTTATTCCTACAGCTATTTTATTCCTGGCCCCATCGGCATTAACCTAGGCATGCTTCGCGACCCGCAGAAGCATAGTGGCAACGTCTCGGCTTGTACGCTCTGCCTTTCGTGCCAAACCGTTTGTCCTGCCAAGGTAAATCTTGGCGATCAGATTTATCTATGGCGCCAACAACTCAGCGAGTTTGGCACTGCCAATCCGCAGAAGAAACTGATGTGTAAGGGTATGTCGATGGTCTACGGCTCGTCCGCTCTGTACAATTTCGGCACCGGCCTCGCCCATTGGGCTAACTATATCCCGTCGCCACTGATGAACTGCGGTCTCAACCCATGGGCAGAAGGCCACAAGATGATGGAATTCCCTAAGAAACCGTTCCACGAAATGATTAAAGACTATGAGTAGCAAAGAAGATATATTGAAGAAATACAGGGCCAACGTCAGAGAGAAGTTTGACATGCCCGATTTGAGTGATATTAAGGCTATCACCTACCCTGACCCGCTGTTGCAGTTTATGAACATGACAAAAAGCGTAGGTGGCAATGCCATCGAGGTGGAGAAAGGGCGCGACATCAATGCGCTCATCCGAGAGCTATACCCCGATGCCAAGGAAATAGCCTCGAACCTGCCAGAGATTACCATCGCTACACGCAATCCTGATGACGTGGGTCGTGCGCGTGACCTCAACGGCACCGATGTCGGCGTAGTACGCGGTGTGTTCGGCGTGGCTGAGAATGCATGCGTATGGATTCCACAAACCATGAAGGAGAAGGCCGTCATGTTTATCAGCGAAAACCTCGTTATTCTACTAAAGAAGTCGGAAATTGTGAACAACATGCACGAGGCCTACAAGCGGATAGAAATGAACGACTACGGTTATGGCACGTTTATCAGCGGTCCATCCAAGACTGCAGATATTGCACAGGTGCTGGTAATGGGAGCTCAGGCTGCTCGTAGTGCAACGATACTACTTCTGCCCGAATAACACTGTAATAATTAGAATTGATTCAGGAGGTTGATAATCGTGTCGACCTCTTTTTGTGTCATTGCCTGATTACAGGGGATACTTAACTCCTGAGCATGGATTTGCTCTGTGATGGGAAAGCTTAACTTACTCCACTCGCTATAACACTTCTGCTTATGAGGTGGTATTGGATAGTGTATCTGTGTCTCTACGCCATGCTCCAATAGGTATTTCTGCAATTCATCGCGGTGAGCACATAGTACAGGGAAGATATGCCACACACAGTCGCGATCATCACTATTTGGGATTAGAATCTTTGGATTCTTCACCTTATTAATATATAATGAGGCGATTTCCTTGCGACGAGCGTTTTCTTTGTCCAGGTATTTCAGCTTTATATCAAGGATTGCTGCTTGAATTTCGTCGATTCGCGAGTTATAACCTTGATAGTCGAATACATATTTCTTACTAGAGCCATAGTTCCCTAACGAAGAAATCGCACGCGCCAAAACTTCGTCGTTGGTAGTCACTGCACCAGCATCACCTAGTGCACCTAGATTTTTACCAGGATAAAAGCTATGACCTGCCGCATCACCAAGCGAACCTGTTCGTTTTTCACCATACAGGCAACCATGCGCCTGAGCATTATCCTCGATAAGTTTCAATCCGTATTTGTTGCAAATATCACCTATCTGTGGCGTAAAGGCGCAACGGCCATACAGATGAACAATCATAACAGCCTTAGTCTTAGGCGTGATGGCTGATTCTATCTTTGCATCATCGATTTGTAATGTATAGATATCCGGCTCCACAAGAATGGGAGTCAAGCCACATGCAGTAATGGCTAAAATAGAAGCTATATAAGTATTGGCTGGCACGATAACCTCATCACCTTTCTGCATCACCCCCATCTCTACATAAGCACGGAGGATCAGTTTCAAGGCATCCAATCCACTGGCACAACCTATAGCATATTTTGTACCGATGTACTCAGCAAAATGCATCTCAAACTTTTTAGTAGCCTCACCCTTAAGATACCAGCCACTGTCCATTACACTATTCACAGCCGCACGAAACTCTTTGTCGTGCAGCTCATTGATAGCTTTCAGATCGAGATACTTTATCATAACGTCCATTTATACCATTCGTAACATATGCCACGACCACCAAAACCTTCTTTCTGATAAATCAATTGCTGATTGAGATACGTTCCTTGTTTCTCTGTCGATATACCAAAGTCGAAATAGGCATGATTCTTCAGCGATTGAGCTATCACCTCCTCAAACAACAAATCGAGTGCATGTAGTTCTCTGCCTCTTGGACTGGCAGCGATGTATTGCGAATGTACCACACGACTAGTGACATAAAGCACACAACCACCTATCGTCTGATCTCCCTCTTTCGCCACAAACAGGCGAATGTGCTCTGGCAAACGATGATGCAGCAACTCTATTTCTTCAACGGAATGAACTGGATTCAAACCATATCGTTCACGGAGATTATTCGTAAGAATTTGCCAGAACGAATGATAATCCTCCGTTTGTTCTATCCTCACTCCAGCCTTTTTAGCTTTTTGTGCACCGTTCTTTCGAATACGATACCATTCATTCAGATGTTCACGAGATATTGCAGATGACAATCCGCGTGTGATACGCACATCGCATACCTGAATTATCGCATATAGATCCTCTTCGGATGGCTGTTGATGATAGATCCATGGCACAGGTTTATAAACAACACTTTTCAAACCCTCAGCACTAAGATATGCATTAACCATCTTAAATATCTCCACCACATCAGCAGCCGTGGTTTTGTCGTTCATCAGCAATCCGCCATAGGTCAGTCCTTGATGAGAATAAAAAGTATCCCCATCCACATTCCCAGGCAATAAAGCATAGAGTCGTCCTCGACGATAAATCATCAACGAATGGTCTATGAACCTATCTGCATGATAATCCATATAACGTCGATCGAAAAGGAACGTGCCATTCTTCGATGATGCCACGAACTCATTCCAATCGTCGACCAACTCCGATGAATATCGCTTTATTTCGAACATCCTACGTACTTTAGAAACTCATCGTAATCGTATATATAATCATCCTCGTCGTAATGTTCTGATGCCAGAACCAAGCACACGCCACCCGTCGAGAAATCATCTAGCGTTCGCCAGATATTAGTATCAATCAGCAAGCCTTGCCAAGGATGATTCAAGAGTACAGTCTTACGTTCGAAGCCATTATCCAGTGTTACATGGAATGAACCGCTCAGAGCGACGACAAACTGACGTAGACGTTTATGAGCATGTCCACCACGACTCTCGCCACTAGGTACATCGTAAACCCAATAGGCTCGTTTAACGTCAAATGGAACCATAGACTGTGCTTCAGCAAACGTCAGATTGCCTCGCGGATCGGAGATTTTTGGCAAATCAACGATTTTAATATCCAAGCGTTTCATTTTCCAGTAATCCTCTATTAGTGTTCAAACTTAGTGTAAGGGTCAGTGCCCAGTACGGTCTTGGCCAGTCTCTTGGCCTTGTCACGCAGAGCATTTACATCGTCGCCTACCTCGCCATAGCACAGTACTACACCCATGCGACGACCCTTGTGAGCCTCGGGCTTTCCGAAGATACGGATACGCGTGCGGTCCTCCTTCAGTGCGTCAACGAAGTTATAGTCGAGCAGTGAACGGTCAACGGGCGTCTTGGCCTCTTGAGGAGACAGGATAACAGCCGAAGCGCCAGCATGCTCCAGATGGATGCCTGCAATAGGCAATCCCATAACGGCACGGAAATGCAGTTCAAACTCTGAGAGATTCGTAGTATGTCCCAATGTCACCATACCCGTATCGTGTGGACGTGGTGAGAGTTCAGAGAAGATAACCTCTCCCTGCTTGGTCAGGAAGAATTCAACACCCCAGATGCCAGCACCTGTCAAAGCCTTCGTCACCTTATCGGCCATCATCTGAGCCTGCTTCAACGCCTCATCGCTAATCTTATAGGGCTGCCATGATTCACGGTAGTCGCCAGCTTTCTGCACATGGCCAATGGGAGGACAGAACAGCGTGGGCCAGCCATGCTGCTGAGTAACGGTAAGCAACGTAAACTCAGAATCGAAATCGATGAATTCCTCGATAATCACTTCCTTCACATCACCACGCGAACCTTCCATAGCTTCCTTGAAAGCCTGCTCCAGCTCGTCATCGTTATGAACATAGCTCTGGCCGTGACCACTTGATGACATCAGAGGCTTTACCACACAGGGGAAGCCAATCTCATCAGCAGCAGCCTTGAACTCCTCGAAGGTCTTGGCATAGAAATATTTGGCGGTACGCAGGCCCAGCTCCTTAGCAGCGAGGTCACGAATAGCACGGCGGTTCATCGTAAAGTTGACGGCACGAGCTGAGGGAACGACCTGAATGCCCTGCTCCTCAAACTTAAACAAGCGCTCCGTACGGATGGCCTCAATCTCGGGAACGATGATGTCGGGCTGGTGCTTCTTGACAATAGCCTCCAAAGCGTCGCCATCGAGCATATTAAACACCTCATGCTCGTCAGCCACCTGCATAGCAGGGGCGTGGTTGTAGCGATCACAGGCAATGACATACTGGCCAGCACGCATGGCAGCAATTACGAATTCCTTGCCCAGCTCTCCTGAACCTAAAAGCAATATCTTCTTCATCTGTCTTTATACATGTTATCGTAATACTTCTGATAGTCGCCACTGGTCACATTGTCCAACCACTCCTGATTGTCGAGATACCACTTCACTGTTTCCTCGATGCCCTCTTCGAACTGGAGCGAGGGTTCCCAACCAAGTTCCTTCTGCAACTTCGTAGAATCGATAGCATAACGCAGGTCATGGCCTGCACGATCGGTGACGTAGGTAATCAGGTCCATGTCCTCGCCTTCCTTACGGCCCAGCAGTCGGTCAACAGTATTGATGACAACCTTAATGATATCAATATTCTTCCACTCGTTGAAGCCACCGATGTTATAGGTCTCAGCGATCTTACCATTATGGAATATAGTATCAATTGCACGTGCATGGTCAACAACATACAGCCAGTCGCGCACGTTCTCACCCTTGCCATAGACAGGCAGTGGCTTGCGATGACGAATATTGTTGATGAATAAAGGAATAAGCTTCTCAGGGAACTGATAGGGTCCGTAGTTGTTTGAGCAGTTCGTCACAATGGTAGGCAATCCAAACGTATCGTGGAAAGCACGTACAAAGTGGTCTGAAGAAGCCTTGGCGGCACTATAAGGACTATGAGGTTGGTACTTCAGGTCCTCCGTGAAGAATTTCTCACCGTAAGCCAGGTGATGCTTACCACTAGAAGCCTTAGTGGTGAATGGAGGCTCAATACCCTCAGGATGCGTCATCTGCAGAGCGCCATACACCTCGTCAGTCGAGATATGGTAGAAGCGCTTGCCCTCATACTTCTCGGGCAGTGACTCCCAATAAGCTTTGGCGGCCTGAAGCAGCGAAAGCGTACCCATCACGTTCGTCTGAGCAAAGGTAAAGGGGTCTTTGATGGAGCGGTCTACGTGACTCTCGGCAGCCAAATGAATAATGCCGTCGACTTTCTTGTCCTGCATCAGCTTCAACACACCGTCGAAGTCACAGATGTCCATCTTCACAAACTCGTAGTTTGCTTTGTCCTCGATATCCTTGAGATTAGCGAGGTTCCCCGCATACGTCAACTTGTCAAGGTTGATGATGTGATACTCAGGGTACTTGTTCACGAACAGGCGCACCACATGGCTTCCAATAAAGCCTGCGCCACCAGTAATAACAATCGTCTTCATATATGATACTGTTTTTAGATTTATCTTCCTAATGTAATAACTTCACAATCGCTGAATTTATTGCCTTCGACGGTCAATCTTATCAGTGTGCGCTCCTTATGCCAACCTTGCAGACCCGCTGCACCAGGATTAATGTGCAACATGTTCAGCGTCTTGTCGAACTGTACTTTCAATATATGTGAATGTCCAGCGACGAAGAGCTGGGGTGGTGAGGCATACAGCGTCGAACGTATCGAATAATCGTAGTTGCCTGGATAACCCCCGATATGTTTGATGAGCACATCCACATCCTCGCACTTGAAGCGATTCAGTTCACGATACATCAGTCTGAGGTCACCCCCGTCGCAGTTGCCGCAGACAGCACGGAACGGACGGAAAGCTGCAAGTTTCTCTGCCACCTCCACACTGCCGATGTCGCCCGCATGCCATATCTCGTCACACGGTTCGAAGTAGTGAAGATACTTCTCATCCCAGTAGGAGTGCGTGTCACTGATGATGCCTATCTTTTTCATAATCCCAAGCGTTTACGGATGAATTCAGCAATCAGTTTCTCCGTCTCAACCAAACCCAAGATACTGGAGTCTATACACAGGTCGTAGCTTTCGGCAGCGCCCCACTTCTTACCGGTATAGTAGTTATAATAGGCCGCACGACGGTCTTCCTCTTGTAGGATGATGCGCTTAGCCTGCTGGGGAGTCACCGAACGGTGTGCCAACAACTGGTCTATACGATAGCGCATGGAAGCAGAGACAAACACCTTCACCACATTAGGCATATCACGCAACACATAGTCTGCACAGCGTCCCACAAAAACGCAGCTAGACTCTTCAGCCGCCTTACGGATGGCATCGCTCTGAAACTGGAACAAGCTCTCTTGCGAGAAGTTTGACTTATAGAGATTAACTCCTGCCAGTTGCGTGGGCTGCATATTCAACAGACTACGCAGAAACCCTTTCTTCTCGTCGCTCTGCTCGAAGATTTTCTCACTGAATCCGCTCTCCTTAGCGGCCAGATTAAGCAGTTCCCGGTCATAGTACTTGGCATTGAAGTCCATTGCCAGCATCCGTGCAATGTCGTGGCCACCGCTACCTAACTGTCTGCCTACACAGATTATTACATGTTTGTCTGCCATTCTATATCTCCTTAACTTCTCTAACTTCTTAACTTCTTCATATACCACCACAGAATTGGGATGGTCATTAGGAACGATGCCATATCACTGGCAGGCATCGAATACCACACTCCGTCCAACTGCCAGAACAACGGGAACACGAAAGCCATTGGCAACAACATGAACAATTGTCTGGACAGTGAGAGAAATATCGAAATCTTGACCTTTCCAATGCTCTGGAAGAAGTGAGTAATCGTTGCTTGCGAACCCACCACAAAGAACACCAGCATGTCGAGTTTAATACCCGTAGCAGAGAGTTCTATCAGCGTCTCATCGGTCGTAAAAATTCGTGCAATCTCACGCGGAAAGAGCATTGACAGCGTCCAACCTACCAACAGTATTCCCGTAGCGCAGCCAATGGCTATGAACAAACATCGCAACATACGGTCGTATTTCTCAGCACCAAAATTATACCCAACAATGGGTTGCATACCTTGACACACACCCATCACGAACATAAAGAACATCATCACCACTGAGTTGGCAATGGAATAGGCGCCTACAGCCATGTCGCCGCCGTAGTGTACGAACTGATTGTTCATGAAGATAACAATGATGCACGAGGTACTCTGCATTAAAAACGGGGATATACCAATAGAGATAATATTGCGTACCAGGTCTTTCCTCAACCGATAAATACCACGCCTCAGATACAATATCTCTTTTTGGTCGCTAAACAGCCACACCTGCCAACAGAGTGCCAACGATTGCGACACTACAGTGGCCAGGGCCGCCCCCCGAATACCCCACCGGAACCACCAGACAAAGGCGATGACCAGTATGATGTTACAACCTACTGTAAACAACGTAGCGTTCATGGCATGCCGCGGTTTACCTGCCGCACGCAGCACCGCATTCAGACCGAAATACATGTGTGTCACCACATTACCCAACAGGATAACCTGCATAAACTCACGGGCATAAGGCAGTGTAACGTCAGAAGCTCCGAAGAAACGCAGAATAGGATCCAGAAAGATGAGAGACAGCAGCATGAACAACGTTCCGATGATCAGATTCAATGTCACAGTGTTTCCCAACAGATTTTGGGCACGCTTGTAATTGCGCTGTCCCAGATTCACCGAGATACTTGCCGACGAGCCCACACCTACTGCAGCACCAAATGCTGCACTGAGGTTCATAAAGGGGAAGGTAATGCCCAAACCAGCAATAGCCTCAGGGCCTACCACCTGACCGATAAAAGCGCGGTCAATAATGTTATAAAGAGACGATGCCGTCATAGCCACAATAGCAGGCAAGGCATACTGCACGAGCAGTTGTCCTACAGGCTTCGTTCCCAGTTCGAGAGTTGCTTGTTTATTGTCCATCATAAATAATGTGCAAAATTACAGCTATTTCTTTGAATAGCCAAAAATATCTTCATTTTTCTTTTGTACTTTGCCCACTTCTTTGTATCTTTGCAATCCTAATAGCGAAAGAATTGATGAAAAGACTGCTACTCATACTTGCCGTTCTGCTGGCCCTTCCTGCACTTTGTGCTGCCAGAGGACCAGTTGTCAATGAACGTGTCAAGTATAAGCCAGGGCCATCATTCATCTACCGCCTGTACCTTACCGACAAAAAGGGAACTCCCTACTCGCTTAACCACCCCAGCCGCTACCTATCACGCCGTAGCATTGAACGCCGCAAGCGCCAACAGTTACCCCTAGACAGCACAGATTTGCCTGTCAATCCCCGTTACCTGCGACTTATCGAGCAACGAGGGGTTAGTATCGTTGGACAAAGCCGTTGGCAGAACACCGTTCTAGTACGACTGAAGGACAGCAGTATGGTTCACCATCTGGAACAGTTGCCATGTGTCCGCGGCAGCAAGTTGGTATGGATAGCCCCCGACTCTATCACACCCACTGCCATCAAGACTCCCTACCACGACGATTTCGAGGCTCGTGACAGTGTCGGAAGTGCTGAATATGGCAAGAGCCACAGCCAGATACATCTGCTGCAAGGCCATCGACTGCACCATATCGGACTCACTGGTCAAGACATGATGATAGCCGTCATTGACGGCGGTTTTAAGAATGTCGACCGCATTCCTGCTTTTCAGCAGATAGACATCTGTGGCTTTCAAGACTTCGTCAACCCAGCCTCACCCAGCATTTTTGCCGAGACTGACCACGGCACAAAGGTCTTGTCGGCCATGGCTATCAACCAACCTTTCTTCTACATTGGCACAGCACCCCGTGCTTCCTACTGGCTACTACGTAGTGAAGACCAGCAAACCGAACAGGAGGTGGAGGAAGACTACTGGACCATGGCAGCAGAGTTTGCGGACTCCGTAGGTTGTGACCTGATTAACTCATCGTTAGGGTATAACGAGTACGACCATCCATGGATGTCGCACCGCCTTAGCCATCTTGACGGACGCACCGCCTTTGTCAGTCGCTCAGCATCGCTCTTGGCCAGTAAAGGAGTCGTTCTCGTCAACTCTGCTGGCAACTCTGGCATGGGACCATGGAAAAAGATTGGCGTTCCCTCCGATGCCGACAACATACTGACCGTTGGCGCCATTACTGCCGACGAGCCCCGCCATATTGCGCCATTCAGTTCGGTAGGTCCTTCACAAGACGGACGTGTTAAACCCGACGTGGTTGCCATAGGCGCCCCTACCTTTCTAGTCAATGGTCGCGGTGTAATCATGGAAGACATGGGCACATCGTTCTCCGCACCTACCATCTGTGGCCTGGCAGCCTGTCTGTGGCAAGGGATGCCTGAGAAGACGGCAGCAGAGATTATCGAACTAATCCGCCAGAGCGGTGACAATAAAGACCACCCCGACAACATCTACGGCTATGGTGTTCCTAACTTTTGGCAGGCTTATATGAAAGGAAGAAGCGGACTACGTCCTAGTGAATAGAGAATAGTGAAGAGTGATGAGTGAAGAGTGAATAATTTGCTACCGCCATGAATAGTGAACATTTTACCCTACGTCAGCTTAATCTGATGGTGCGCGATACCATTGAGATGCAGCTATCCGATGAATATTGGGTAGAGGCAGAACTCTCAGAGTGTCGGGAGCGTGGTGGCCATTGCTATATGGAACTCATCGAGAAGGACGAGCACACCAACACCCCTGTGGCACGAGCCTCAGCAAAATGCTGGCGACAGACGTGGCAGATGCTACAGCCACACTTCGAGCGCGCCACTGGTCAGCCACTCCATGCAGGGTTGAAGGTGCTACTGCGCGTCTATGCGCAGTTCCACGAAGCCTACGGTTTCTCGTGGATAGTTACCGACATCGACCCCACCTACACCATTGGCGACATGGCTCGCAAGCGTCAGGAGATTATCCGCCAACTGAAGGAAGAAGGCGTCTTCGACCTCCAGCGCGAGTTGCATATTCCCATGTTTGCCCAGCGCATTGCCGTCATCTCTGCGGCAGGAGCAGCAGGCTATGGCGATTTCATCCGCCAGTTGGAAGACAACGACTACGGCTTCAAATTCGAAGTGCAGCTATTTCCTGCCATCATGCAAGGCGAACAGGTAGAGAACTCTATCATCAATGCTTTGGAGCAAATCTATTCTCTCACCACTAACCCCTCACCTCTCACCTCTCCATTCGATGTGGTTTGTATTCTTCGTGGTGGTGGTGCCACTGCCGACCTTAGCGGTTTTGACACCTTGGCACTGGCAGAGAATGTGGCACAATTTCCGCTACCGATTATTACAGGTATTGGTCACGACCGCGACGAGAGCATTCTCGATATGGTTAGCAATACCCGCGTTAAGACCCCTACCGCCGCTGCTGCCCTGCTCATCGACAATCTGCTACAGGTATTGACACGTCTTGACAGCGCCCAACAGCGCATATCAACAGCTATCAGTCAGCGTTTTGCCACTCAGAAAGCACGACTAGACAGTCTGCAGACACTTCTTCCAGTCCTGGCACAACGCTTCCTGAGCAATGCCAAGCACCGTCTGGAATTGATAGAGATCCAGTTGCAGAGTTACGACCCACAGCTGTTGCTCCGTCGTGGCTATAGCATTACACTCCACAACGGTCGTGCCGTACGTGACCCGCAACAGTTGAAGGCTGGCGACGAGATAGAGACACGCCTAGAGAAAGGAACCGTACGTTCCGTAGTTAAGAGTTAAAAGTTAGGAGATAATATGAACGAGAATCTGAAATACGAAGAAGCGATGGCCCAGTTGGAAGCCATTGTACACAAGATGGAGTCTAACGAGTTGGATATAGACGAAATCGCTGCGCAGTTGAAAACCGCACAGCGACTTATCAAGTTCTGTCGTGATAAACTCACGAAGACAGAGTCCGAATTATTAAAAGAACAGACCGAAGCTTAAAGCTTTGAACTGAGGATTCTCGATGACAGTACCGTCAACGGTAGCCTCCTTCTTCTTCAACACGCTCATCGGTGAGTACTTGAAGTATAGGCCAATGCCGCCAGACTTCAGGATACCCATGAAATCAACGGTAACAACATTGTAGTCAAAGCCCTTGGTGTTAACATCATAATAGTTATCACCATTCTCCCATTCATTGTTGATGCGACCACGCAGGTTGAAGTTCACCACAGGACCTATTGAGAAGCTACTCTTGCTCTTCTTGCCAAATTTCTGGGTAAAAAGGAAAGGTACTGACAGGCTGAAGATCTTGATTTCAGACTCTGTCTTACTATCATCAGAACCGAACTGTGAAAAACCTACAATATCAGTATTCGGGACCTTTACAATCTGATTATCCTTGGGTACAGTATAGTTGCGCCAATCACACCACAGACCGGTAGAGTATGTCTGTGTCTTCCCCTTCGGCGTGTAGCAGTAACGCACACCTACAAAGACCTCCGTCGATTTGAAAGTAGCAAATCCGTGACCACTGGGAGTATTGGTCGGAGCGGACCAACCGAGACCCAGGTCTAAAACCCATTTGTCTTCATCTTTTGCTACTTTCTTGATAAACTTGGTGCTTGTCTTTGTCTTGTCAATGGCGACGGTTGATTCATAACGGAAACTTTCATCATCCTGCTTGCCTGCAATCTTAATCTTCTGCACTGAATCGTTAGTCATCACAATAACCTTCTTGGGGTTGCTGAATGTCACAGTGTCGTTCATCTCTGTAGCACTTGCTGCTGTGCAGACTGTCAGTGCTACCATCATCATCAATTTTCTCATTTTCTCTATATTAAAACATTTACAAAGTTGGTTTTACTGGAATAATCTTGCCGTCCTTGTCGAACATCAGACGGTCGATACACACCTCACGGTTATAGCCTGCGCTCCAGTCGAGCTTGGGCGCCTGTGGACGCTGGAAGCGGTGGTAGACGATGTACCACTCGCCGGTGCCGGGCTTCTGTATGACGGCATGGTGACCGGTGCCGAATATCTGACGGTCGTTGTCGCGCTGCAGAATAATGGTCTTCTCGGCAGCCGTTACGGGTTGGCCGTTGCGCACAAGTGCTGTCGGTGAGTCACTGATGGCATAGCGCACACGGTAGTTCTTGGAACGAGTGTCGCACTCCGACCAGGTGAAATAGTACAGTCCGTTGCGATAGAAGACGTAACAGCCCTCGTTGTAGTTGAAGCGTGCCTTATCCTTGCGTGCCATCAAGACCACTGGTTCGCCCTTGAAGCTTATCATGTCGTCGTTCAGCTCAGCAGCAACTATAATACCATTACCCCAATACAGATAGTACTTGCCGGTCTGCGGGTCTTGGAAGACGTCGGGATCTATCGTGGCTCCACCGTTTTTCATAATAGGCAACTCTTTGGTGGCCAACGGCTTGCCCAATGCGTCCTTGAAGGGTCCTGCGGGGTTGTCACTGACGGCAACACCTATTTTATCCTCTGCCACAAAGTAGTAGAAGTACAGCCATTCGTCGCCCTTCTTGACTTTTTTCTTGCCCATCATCTTCTTCCAGACGGCCTTCGATACCTTTCGCTCAACGATACAGGGCGCCCAAGCCTTGCGGTTGGCCCACTGACAGTCTTTCTCAAGGTCGAAGATAACGCCCTCGTATTTCCACTCCTTCATGTCGGTGCTGGAATAGCAGCGGAAGTCGTGGTTGTCCCAGTTCTCCTGACCATCGGTGGTGGGATAGAGGTAGTACTTCTGGTCGCGCTCGGAATAGAGAATCTCCGGGTCAGCGTAGAGACCGTCAATGACGGGATTGTTCTTGTTAGGTGCCAGACGAGCCAGTTCATAGCCGTCGCTCCATGCCTGCAGACGGTCGTACTCCTCCTTGGTCAAACGCAGGAATGAGCCGTGCTGTGGTGCATTGACGCCCTCAATGTTGCGGGGCGACTTAAAGTTACGCATAAACTTGTCGGCGGTACACAGGCGGTAGTTGCGTGGCCGACTGGAATACTCGATATAGCCTATCACCCAATCGTCATGACCAGCCAACTGGAAGGCCGACACGCCCTCGCATTTCTTCTTGCCCTCAAAGCTGACGTAGTCGTCTTCTACGGGTTCGCTCCACGGTCCTGTCAGGTTCTTGGCAGTAGCGGTAAACAGTCCAGGCTGTCCACCCTCCTTTTTTATCATCATATGCCACTGCTGGTCGCTGTCGAGCCAGTTGATGTCGGCATCGATGGTGGCATAGCCCCAGTCGAAGAGCAACTTGGGCTGCGTCAGCTGGGTGAACGTCTCGTCAGCATACGAATAGTACATGCGGTCGTATTTCTCTTCGTCGCGGTTCCACATAGAGTAGTAAATGAAGTAACCGCCCTTGCGACCGTCGGGCCACGTGTAGTCAGCATCCCACTGTACCTGCGGAGCCCACACGCGATTCACTGTTGACCAATCCTTATAGACGCTGGGCGACTCTGGGTCACAGAAGTTCTCCAGTCCCTTGCGATAGTCGAAAGTCAGTGACTGCCAGTGTATCAAGTCGTCAGAGCGCAACAGATTAATGCCGTAGTTGTCCCACTCTGCCTTTTTCTTCAAATCCTTAAAGCGCCCTACATTCATGTCGGTAGTAACCATCAGATAGCCCGTGCCATCGTGCTTGCGACAAATATAGGCGTCGCGTGTGGCTCCTTCAATCTTTGCCACCTTATAATCGCTGAAGATGCTGTCACCATTCAGCAAGTCGTGGTAATGGAAACCGTCTCGGCTCAACGCATAGGCCGTCCAAGCGCGTCCATGATCATTCATGTGACAATAGAGGTAGCCATAGTCGCCTCGTTGCAGATTCCCCTTCTGTTGGGCCTGCGCAGCGCCTGCAACCAACAGCGTTAAAAGAAGACAGAGTGTTAGTTTTTTCATGTCATTGTAGTTTATGCGGGTGCAAAGATACACAAAAAAGTAGACATTTCACACTTTTCACATAAAATACTTGCACAAATGACAGATTTTGATTACTTTTGCCAGCAATTTGGAAACGAGTGATTATCAAAACATATAGACGATTATGAAAAATTTAGACTGGGGTAGCCTTTCGTTCGGCTACATGAAGACCGACTACAACGTTCGTTGCTACTATCGCGACGGCAAGTGGGGAGAAATCGAAGTTTGCTCTGACGAGTATCTGAAGTTGCACATGGCAGCAACCTGTCTGCACTACGGTCAGGAGGCTTTCGAGGGTTTGAAGGCCTACCGCTGCAAGGATGGCAAGGTGCGCGTTTTCCGCATGGAGGAGAATGCCGCTCGTCTGCAGAGCACCTGTCGTGGAATTATGATGCCTGAGGTGAGCACCGAGCTGTTCTGCGAGATGGTGAAGAAGGTGGTACGCCTCAATCAGGAGTGGATTCCTACCTACGAGAGCGGTGCTACGCTCTATATCCGTCCGCTGCTCATCGGTACAAGCGCACAGGTGGGTGTTCATCCCGCCAAGGAATATTGCTTCCTCATCTTCGTAACGCCCGTAGGTCCGTACTTCAAGGGTGGCTTCTCCAGCAATCCTTACGTCATTATCCGCGACTACGACCGCAGTGCACCTCTGGGTACTGGTAAGTACAAGGTAGGTGGCAACTACGCAGCCTCTCTGTTTGCCAACAACTTGGCTCACGAGAAGGGGTATGCCTGCGAGTTCTATCTGGACGCCAAGGAGAAGAAATACATGGACGAGTGTGGTGCTGCCAACTTCTTCGGTATTAAGGACAACACCTACGTCACTCCGAAGTCAACCTCTATCCTGCCCTCTATCACCAACAAGTCGCTGATGCAGGTGGCTGAAGACCTGGGCATGAAGGTAGAGCGCCGTCCTATTCCCGAGGAAGAGCTGGAGACCTTCGAGGAGGCTGGTGCATGCGGAACAGCCGCTGTCATCTCGCCCATCTCTTACATCGACGACCTCGACACTGGCAAGCGCTACTCGTTTGGCGAGAAGCCCGGACCTATGTCTAAGAAGCTCTTCGATACGCTCCGTGGCATCCAGTATGGTGAGATTGAAGACAAGCACGGCTGGACAACGGTCGTAATTGAATAATACATGGGAAAAGGCAAGCTGGCGAAATTCGCCGACATGGAAACCTATGAGAACGTGTTCCAATACCCTTATTCGGTAGTGGAACATGTTCCTTTTGAGATGCAGGGACACTGGCGCGAGGACTACTTCCACAACAACAACCCCATCGTCTTGGAGTTGGGCTGTGGCAAGGGAGAGTATACCGTTGGACTGGCTAAGAAGTATCCCGACGTCAACTTCATCGGTGTCGACATCAAGGGAGCGCGCATGTGGACAGGAGCCACACAGGCCCTGCAGGAAGGACTGAAGAACGTAGCCTTTCTGCGCACCAACATCGAGATCATCGAGCGCTTCTTCTCTGAGGGCGAGGTGCAGGAGATATGGCTCACCTTCAGCGACCCGCAGATGAAGAATCCGCGCAAGCGTCTGACGTCCACCTACTTTCTGGAGCGCTATCGTAAGTTCCTCGTGGATGGAGGCATTATCCATCTGAAGACGGACTCGAACTTCCTCTTCACCTATACCGACTACATGGTGGCACACAACCACCTGCCCGTGCTGCTTTCCACGCGCAACCTCTATGCCGAAGGAGAGCCCTTTGCCGAGGCTGCCAGCATCCAGACCTACTACGAAGGCATGTGGATAGCGCGAGGACTGGACATCAAGTACTTGCAGTTCCGACTGCCCCAAAACACCAAACTGGAGGAGCCCGACGTGGAGATAGAGCTCGACGACTACCGCTCCTACCACCGCGATAAGCGCAGTTCAAAAGACAAAGCAAAATAAACTACAATGACATTATATCCGAAAATGATTATGGACGCGCTGGCTACGGTGACGTATGCCGGCACGAAGAAGAACCTCGTGGAGAGCGAGATGGTGGCTGACCAACCTGCTGTTGCCCAGCGCGAGGACGGCTCGTGGAAGGTAACCGTCGTACTGGAATTTCCCCGCGAGACTGACCCGTTTCTGAAGTCTACCGTCAAGTCTGCCGAGGCTGCCATCAAGTACCACTGCGGCAAGGATGTAGAGGTGGAAATCGTGACCGACTTCAAGTCGAAGCCCCGTCCCAAGGGCGACGAACTTCTCAGCGGCGTAAAGAACATTATTGCCGTCAGCTCTGGCAAGGGTGGCGTGGGCAAGTCGACCGTCTCTGCCAATCTGGCTATCGCACTGGCTCGTCTGGGCTATAAGGTCGGACTGCTGGATTGCGACATCTTCGGTCCCTCGATGCCTAAGATGTTCCACGTAGAAGACGAGCGCCCCTATGCCGTCGAGAAAGACGGTCGACAGCTGATAAACCCCATCGAGGCCTACGGTGTAAAGATGCTCTCTATTGGTTTCTTCGTCTCTCCCGACACGGCAACGTTGTGGCGTGGTGGCATGGCGACGAGTGCGCTGAAACAGCTTATTGCCGATGCTGACTGGGGTGAGCTGGACTACTTTATTCTCGACACACCACCGGGCACCTCAGACATCCACCTGACGCTGTTGCAGACGCTAGCCATCACGGGTGCTGTTATCGTCTCTACGCCCCAGCAGGTGGCACTGGCCGACGCGCGCAAGGGCATCGACATGTATCGCAACGAGAAGGTCAACGTGCCCATCCTCGGTCTCATCGAGAACATGGCGTGGTTCACCCCTGCCGAACTGCCTGAGAACAAGTATTACATCTTTGGCAAGGAAGGCTGCAAGCAGTTGGCTGAAGAGATGAACGTTCCCCTACTCGCCCAGATTCCGCTGGTTCAGGGCATCTGCGACAGCGGTGACAAAGGCGAACCAGCAGCACTGAACAGCGAAACGGCTACCGGTCTGGCATTCATCAATCTGGCTCAGGCCGTGGTTACCGTCGTCAACCGCCGCAACAAGGAGCAGCCAGCCACCAAGATTGTAGGCGTGAAATAAAACAACAACATACTACATTAACAAACTACTATGAACAGATTACTATCAACACTGGCTGCACTGGTGTTAATGACGAGTGCACACGCACAGACAAGGGACTACTCCAAGTATTACCAGAACCTGCCGACGAAGGTGGCACAAGTGTCAGCCCCCGTCATTCCGGCCAATGAAGTCAGCCTCACCGAGGTTGGCGGCGTGGGTGACGGCCAGACACTGAACACCGAGGCCTTCGAGAACGGCATCAAGAAGCTGCAGAAGCAGGGTGGCGGTCGTCTGACCGTACCACAGGGCATCTGGCTGACAGGCCCCATCCAGTTGAAAGACAACATCGAGCTACACCTCGAGAAGAACGCCATCATCCTGCTGTCGCCCGACAAGTCGCTCTTCGTCAACGACAAATCAGCGTCGAGGGTCTTTGCGGGCATCCGTGCCTCGAAGCGTAAGAACATTGCCATCACTGGCGAGGGCATCATCGACGGCAATGGCGACCACTGGCGACCCGTCAAGCGCCAGAAGGTGAGCGACGTGGAGTGGAACAAATATAAGAAGGTCATTGGCGGCGTAGAGAAGGACGGCGGCAAGCTGTGGTACCCGTGGAACGACCTAGGCGGCTACCCGAATATTGCCGACACACCTGAAAAACAGGAGAGTCTGCGCAACGACCTGGTACGCTTCGAGAGTTGCGAGAACGTGCTCATAGAGGGTGTCACCATCCAGAACGCCCCCAAATTCCACCTGCACCCCTGCTACTCCAAGAACGTCATCGTGGACGGTGTCACCGTGCGCTGTCCGTGGAACGCCCAGAACGGCGACGCCATTGACTTCTCTGACGTCAACATCGGACTCATCGTTAACAGCACTGTCGATGCGGGCGACGATGGTCTCTGCATGAAGAGCGGCGGCAACAAGCCCGAGGCTCCTGCCAACGGTTGCGAGGACATCCTGATTCAGGACAACACCGTCTTCCACGCCCACGGAGGCTTCGTGCTGGGCAGCGAGACCGTACAGGGCATGCGCCGCATCGTGGTGCGCAACTGTCGTTTCAGCGGCACCGATACGGGTCTGCGCTTCAAGAGCGGACTGGGTCGCGGTGGCAAGACCGCACAGTTGTTCGTCAGCGACATCGTGATGAACGACATCAAGGACGAGGCCATCGTCTTCCAGTGCGATTACATAGACCGTCCTGCTGGTAGCGACCTCAATGCCGTGCCCACCTTTACCGACGCGCAGAAGAAGGTGGCGCCCTACTTCCAAGACATCCATATCAACCGCGTGGTGTGCTACGGCGCCGGTACCGCCATCAAGGCTGCTGGCATCCTCGGACTGGACAACGTGCGCGACATTGACATCCAGAACAGTACCTTCATGTACTACGACAACGACCAGCAGATAGACCCGAAGACGGCTAAGCTCAACCTCACCAACGTCCGTCTGCTGCCCAACAAGAAATAACCTAACCAACATTATTTTACAACAATGAAAAAACTATTCCTCGTCAGCCTCGCGCTGATCACCGTGATGGCCGCACAGGCCCAGTTGAAAGTAGTCCCCACCCTGAAGAAGGGCTTGGAGAAAGTGTATGAAAGCAAAGCTAACCTGGCGCTGCCCGGACAGTCGGCCATCAACATCGCAACGGACACGAAGTACACCGTGAGCGATGCCACTGCCGACGGTTATGTCATTGACGTGATGACCACCAGCTTCACCAGCGATGCTGCTGCCAGCGACATTGCCGGTCAGATTCTGTCGGCCGCTCAGGAGATGGTGAAGGGTGTCAACATCCGCGTGGCTACCGATAAGAACGGCAAGGCCATGAAGATTGCCAACTACGCTGAGGTCAGCAAGCAGCTGGACGAGCGCAGCAAGGTGATGGTCAACAAAATCTACGAACTGATTCCACAGGCCAAGAGCATGATTCCTGAGGAGACGCTGAAGCAGCAATTCACGGAGAGCCTGTCGGAAGACGCCCTCTTCAAGAGCCTGTCAGGCAACAGCAGTCCGCTGCTGCTCTTCGGCAAAACCATCATGACGGGCGCTCAGGAGGAGTTTGTCAACGAGCAGGGACTGAACATGAAGCGCATGTACTTCGTCAACGGCAAGGATGTGACCACCAACGCCACGCTGAACATGTCGAAGGAGCAGGTCAAGAAGATGATTATTGCCCAGATTGAGAAGACCATGCCTGCACAGGCCGACGCCATCAAGGGTCAGATAGACCAGCTGATGGAGAGCGGTATGCTGAAGATTGACGCCAAGGAGACGACCACCTTCAAGCTGCAGGATGACTTCTGGCCTGCCTCATGGACCACTGAGGTTTCTACCGAGACTGCCGGACAGCAAATGGTCACCAAGACGACAACAACACTGAAATAAAGAGTCTTTTTCCTCACATTAAGAGGGTGCGTCAGGCCATTGCCATCAATTATGAAAAGATCGATACTTTTAGTGCTCACAATATGGGCAGCGATTACGATGAGTGCGCAGGACTCGCTGCGCATCCGACTGGACTCGCTGCTGCAAGACCCGATGTTCGAAACGTCGCAGGTGGGAGTAATGGTCTATGACTTGACAGCAGACTCTGTTTACTACCAGTATAACGAGCGACAGCTGTTGCGACCGGCCTCAACGATGAAGTTGGTGACGGCCATTACGGCACTGGACCAGCTAGGGCCACAGTATGACTTCAAGACTGACATCTACTATACGGGACAGATAAAAGGGCGCACACTGGTGGGCAACATCTACTGCGTAGGCGGCTTTGACCCCACGCTGACCATGGGCGACGTGACAGACATGGCGCTGAGCGTACAACAGTTGGGCATAGACAGCATAGCCGGTAAACTGGTGGCCGACCGCACCATGAAGGAGCAGCTGGACTACGGCGAAGGCTGGTGCTGGGACGATGAGAACCCACTGCTGACGGCGCTATCGATAGGCAGAAAGGACATCTTCCTGACGACTTTTGCCGAAGAGGTTGCCCGTCTGGGAATAAATCTGGAGAACGTAAGGTTGGTGGAAGGACGTCTGCCTGCCAATGCCCGCCATCTGACAACCATCCGCCACAACATCTCGCAAGTGTTGGACCGCATGATGAAGAAGAGCGACAACTTCTATGCCGAAGCCGTATTCTACCAGACGGCAGCCAGTGTCAGACGTCCATTGGCCAAAGCGTCGGACGCAACGGGCGTCACCCGCCAGTTGCTGAAGCGGTTGGGACTCGATGCTAACGTCTACCGGCTGGCAGACGGTTCTGGACTTTCGCTCTATAACTACATCAGTGCCGAACTGCTGTGTACACTATTGAAACATGCCTGGCGTACACCTAAAATCCACGATGCTTTATGGGTATCGCTACCCATAGCCGGTGTCGACGGCACCCTGGAGAAACGTATGACAAAAGGACCTGCTGAAGGCAACGTGCGCGCAAAGACAGGTACGGTGACAGGCATCTCGTCACTGGCCGGTTACTGTCAGGCAGAGAATGGGCACCAACTCTGCTTCAGCATCATCAATCAAGGTGTCTTGCGCAATGCCGATGGCAGAGCATTTCAAGATCGTTTCTGTCAAGCGCTATGTGGCGAAAAAGAAGTGACCGCAACGAAGGATACCAAGCGTACAAAATCATCAAAACGTAATGTTCGAAAGCCTCGCAGTAAGCGTCGGTAACACATATTATAAAGTGCGGCCATGAGTTTTACGACAATGATACTACAATGGTTTAAGGAGAACGGTCGGGCACTGCCGTGGCGCGAGACGCGTGATCCGTATGCCATCTGGTTGTCGGAAATCATCTTGCAACAGACACGCATCGAACAGGGACGGCCCTATTGGGAGCGCTTCATGAAGCGCTGGCCGACGGTAGAAGCGCTGGCCAATGCCACCGAGGACGAGGTACTGCGCGAATGGCAGGGCTTAGGCTACTACAGCCGTGCACGCAACCTGCACACTGCCGCCAAGCAGGTGCTTGTGCGTGGTGGTTTCCCCACCACGATAGAGGGAATCAAGTCCCTAAAGGGTGTTGGCGACTACACGGCAGCAGCCATCGGTTCCATTGCCTTCGACCTGCCCGCAGCAGTAGTCGACGGCAACGTCTACCGTGTGCTCTCCCGTCACTACGGCATCGATACTCCCATCAATACTACTGAGGGTAAGAAGGAGTTTACGGTACTTGCCCAGTCACTGTTGCCTGCGACACAGGCCTCAGCCTTCAATCAGGCCATGATGGACTTTGGTGCCATCCAATGCACCCCATCAAACCCCAATTGCCCTTCGTGCCCATTAGCAGAGAGTTGCGTGGCTTTCCGCGAAGGACACGTCAGTGAGTTGCCTGTAAAACAGAAAACGCTGAAAATCAAGGAGCGCCACCTGACCTACGTGTACGTTAGATGTAATGGTCAGACTGCCCTCCACCGCCGTCCTGCTGGCGACATCTGGCAGGGACTCTACGAGCCATGGCTTACTGAGCAGGTACTGTGTGGCGCAGTTTTATTGCGCCAAAACGTCAAGCACGTCCTCACCCACCGCATCCTCTATGCCGACTTCTGGCTGTGGGAGGTTGAGGAGCGTCCGCAACTGCCTGACGACTATTTCTGGATTAAGGAAGAAGAGGTAGGCAACTACGCTGTGCCACGCCTCATCGAGATATTGTTAGAAACTCTAAACACTTAACGAATATGATAAATATCGCCATCTTTGTGTCGGGAAGCGGCACGAACTGTGAGAACCTGATACGCTACTTCAAGGATTCGGAGCGTGTCAACTGTGCACTTGTAGTCAGCAACAAACCCGACGCGTATGCACTGGTAAGGGCTGAGAAGCTGGGTGTGCCGACAGCTGTTGCACCCAAACCAGAGTTGAACGACCCACAGGTGATGATGCCGCTACTACAGCAGTACGACATCCAGTTTATTGTGTTGGCTGGATTCCTGCCCTTGGTACCCAACTTCCTGGTGGATGCTTTCCCTCGCAAGATTGTCAATATCCACCCTGCCCTACTGCCCAAATACGGTGGCAAAGGCATGTGGGGACACCATGTGCATGAGGCAGTGAAGGCTGCTGGCGAGACAGAGACGGGTATGACGGTACACTATGTGACTCCAGTCTGCGACTCTGGCGAGATTATTGCCCAGTACCGCGTGGCACTGTCACCTGAAGATACCGCTGACGACATTGCAGAAAAGGAACACCTGCTGGAGATGGAGCATTTCCCTCACATCGTCGAGCAGGTAATCAACGAGATATTCTAAGAAACAATAAGTGGTGCCCCCAGCGAGCACCACTTATTTTATAGGATTTAGAGATTTGCCAACTCTATGACTTTGTCAACGGCAGCAGAGAGTCCGTCGACATTCTTACCGCCAGCCTGTGCGAAGTGAGGCTGACCACCACCACCACCCTGAATGAGTTTGGCGGCCTCGCGAACCATCTGACCGGCATTCAGTCCGTGGTCGCTAACCATATCGTCGCTCATCATGATAGAGAGCTGTGGCTTGTTATTGTCGTGAGTACCCAGCACGCAGAGCAGTGAACCCTCGACAGCGGCACGAATCTTGAAGGCAAGGTCCTTAGCGGCAGCAGGATTCATAGGCAGTACGCTGGTAACTACCTTGACACCATTGACCTCGCGAGCCTTCTCAACGAGTGTCTTGGCGGCACGCTCTACAGCCTGTGCCTGGAAACCTTCAATCTCCTTCTTCATGCTGTCGTGCTCCTCGATATACTTCTTGATAACTGCCTGCAGGTCCTTGGCGTTGTTGAAGAACGACTTGACAGCACGCAGCATATCCTCGGTCTGGTACAGCAGCTCTTCACACTCCTTACCAGTCTTGGCCTCGATACGGCGAATACCAGCGGCGACACTGCTCTCAGAGAGAATCTTGAAGAAGCCGATGCGACCGGTTGAGCTGGCGTGGATACCACCACAGAACTCACAGCTGGGGCCGAAGCGAACCACACGAACCTTGTCGCCATACTTCTCACCAAACAGGGCGATAGCGCCGAGCTTCTTGGCCTCGTCGAAGGGTACATCACGATGCTCGTCGATATGGATGTCCTGACGAATCATGTCGTTGACCATACGCTCTACCTCACGCAGCTGCTCGTCGCTGACCTTCTCAAAGTGTGAGAAGTCGAAGCGCAGCGTGTCGGGGCTGACAAACGAACCCTTCTGCTCTACGTGGTCACCCAGAATCTGCTTCAGGGCATAGTCGAGCAGGTGGGTAGCGGTGTGGTTGGCAGCAGAGGCATTACGCTTGTCGGTATCTACGCAGGCCATGAACTCTGCGGCAGGGTTCTTAGGCAGCCGCTTGACGATATGTACGCTCTGATTGTTCTCGCGCTTGGTATCGATGATGTCGATGGTCTCGTCCTCGTTGACGAGTACACCACAATCACCGACCTGACCACCCATCTCACCATAGAAAGGTGTAGCGTCAAGTACCAACTCATAGAACTCGTTCTTCTTCTGAGTTACCTTACGGTAGCGCAGGATGTGACAGTTGTATTCGGTATAGTCGTAGCCCACGAACTGCTGCTCACCAGGCTGCAACTCTGTCCAGTCACTGTTCTCAACAGCGGCGGCATTGCGGGCACGCTCCTTCTGTTTCTGCATCTCTACATTGAACTGCTCCTCGTCAACGGTAAAGCCGTTCTCACGACAGATGAGCTCCGTGAGGTCGAGGGGGAAGCCGTAGGTATCGAACAGGCGGAAAGCCTGGACACCATCCAACTGGTTCTTGCCCTGAGCCTTCAGTTCCTCCATCGCCTTGTCGAGCATCGAGATACCCTTATCAAGGGTGCGCAGGAAGCTGTCTTCCTCCTCCTTGATCACCTTGGTAATCAACTGCTGCTGAGCCTTCAACTCAGGGAAGGCGTCGCCCATCTCATGAACCAATGTAGGTACGAGCTTGTAGAGGAATTCCTCCTTCTGTCCGAGGAAGGTATAGGCATAACGTACGGCACGACGAAGAATACGACGGATGACATAACCTGCCTTGGCATTGCTGGGCAGCTGACCATCAGCAATAGAGAACGATACGGCACGCAGGTGGTCGGCACAGACGCGCATAGCCACGTTAATGTCATCCTGTTCCTTGCTGATAGGAGTCTCTGTCTCTTCCTCAAAAGTGAAGTACTTCAGACCGGTAATATCCTGTTCGGCCTTGATGATAGGCTGGAAAACATCGGTATCGTAGTTGGAGTGCTTGCCCTGCATCATGCGAACCAAGCGCTCGAAGCCCATACCGGTGTCGATGACGTTCATCGACAGCTTCTCCAGACTGCCGTCAGCCTTGCGATTGAACTGCATGAACACAAGGTTCCAGATTTCGATGACCTGTGGATCGTCCTGATTGACGAGCTCACGACCCGTCTTGCCTGAGGCGGCTTTCTGCTCTGGGGTACGGCTGTCCACGTGAATCTCTGAGCAGGGACCACAGGGACCCGTATCGCCCATTTCCCAGAAGTTGTCGTGCTTGTTACCATTGATGATGTGGTCTTCGGGCACGTGCTTAGCCCAATATTTAGCAGCCTCGTCGTCGCGGGGGATATTCTCCTCAGGAGAACCCTCGAAGACGGTAACATAGAGGTCAGCAGGATTCAGCTTGAGCACATCAACGAGATACTCCCAAGCCATGTCGATGGCGCCCTCCTTGAAGTAGTCGCCAAACGACCAGTTGCCGAGCATCTCGAACATGGTGTGATGGTAGGTGTCATGACCTACTTCCTCCAGGTCGTTGTGCTTACCGCTGACGCGCAGACACTTCTGAGTGTCCGCACGACGGCGTGGCTCTGGGTCGCGCGTACCTAATATAATATCTTTCCACTGGTTCATACCCGCGTTGGTGAACATCAGCGTGGGGTCGTCCTTGATAACCATCGGTGCTGAAGGCACGATGGCGTGTTGCTTAGACTCGAAGAATTTCTTGAAAGAGTCACGAATCTCGTTAGCTGTCATCATATCAATTTACTATTTGACTATTTACTATTTGACAATTTATTATCTCATCTTCCAATCTCCATTGACCTGTACCATCGGTACTATGACTTCCTCTTGTGTAGAGTCGCCATAAGACAGTAACAGGAAGGTGTAGACCACATTCAGCGTAGAGTCGCTGCGTCCCACATTAGGTGAGATGGCGACAGAGCGAAGACCATTGTGCTTCTGCTGCATATCCTTCACATACTGCTCATTAGCTTTCACCAACTGGTCACGATAGTCGGAAGGCATCTCGTCGTAGGCGGCCTTTCCAGCCAAGAAACCATCAGGGTAACCATCCAACAGACGCTGGTAATAGCCTTGGGCAGCCTCAGCGGCCTGCTGTTCAGGACTAACCTCCTGACAACCCATAAGACCTATTAGCCCCATTAGCCCTATAACTACCCCTTTCTTACTCATTTCTGTCGGATAAATACGTTAATAGGTGTTCCTGTCAACGTCCAGTTGTCGCGCATCTTATTCTCCAAGAAGCGGCGATAGGCCTCCTTGACATACTGCGGCAGGTTGGCATAGAACACAAAGGTAGGAATCTGTGTGTCAGGCACCTGCGAGACATATTTAATCTTGATATACTTTCCTTTAATGCTAGGTGGCGGTGTCTGCTCGATGATGGGCAGCATCACCTCGTTGAGCTTCGACGTACCAATCTTTATCTTACGATTCAGATACACCTGCTTGGCAGTCTCCAGCACCTTGAAGATGCGCTGTTTGGTAACTGCCGATGCGAAGATAATGGGGAAATCGACAAACGGAGCCATGCGCTGACGGATGGCATTCTCGAAGGTCTTGATAGCCTCCTGCGACTTGTCCTCTACTAGGTCCCACTTGTTGACAACAACCACCAGCGACTTGTTGTTCTTCTGTATCAGCTGGAAGATATTCATATCCTGTGCCTCAATACCACGGGTGGCGTCAATCATCAGAATACACACGTCGCTATTCTCAATGGCACGAATGGAGCGCATCACACTGTAGAACTCCAAGTCTTCCGTTACCTTATTCTTACGACGGATACCTGCGGTGTCGACCAGATAGAAGTCGAAGCCGAACTTGTCATATTTGGTATAGATACTATCACGAGTAGTACCGGCAATATCTGTCACGATGTTGCGGTCTTCACCAATGAAGGCATTGATGATGCTTGACTTACCGGCATTCGGACGACCCACCACAGCAAAGCGTGGGGTATTGTCGTCGATGTCAGAAGCGTCAGCCACAGGGAGCTTTGCCAACACATGATCCAGCAGGTCACCAGTACCAGAACCAGTAGCTGCGCTGACACAGAACGGGTCGCCCAGTCCTAATTTATAGAACTCGTACTGACCATAGAGATCCTTACCGTCGTCTGCTTTGTTGGCAACGAGCACGACAGGCAACTTAGAACGACGCAATATGAGAGCAACATCCTGATCGAGATCTGTCAGTCCGTTCTTGATATCTACCAAGAAGAGTACCAAGTCGGCTTCCTCCGTAGCCACGATAACCTGCTTACGGATTTCCTCCTCGAAGATATCGTCTGAGTTGACTACCCAACCACCAGTATCCACTACCGAGAACTCGCGACCATTCCACTCGCACTTGCCATATTGGCGGTCACGGGTAGTACCTGCCTCGTCGCTCACAATGGCGCGACGACTGTTGGTCAGTCGGTTAAACAAGGTGGACTTGCCTACATTCGGGCGTCCTACTATTGCTACTAAGTTTCCCATATATTCTCTATTTTTTTCGTTATCTCGATATCTCGTTATTTCGAAGTCTCGAAGTCTCGATATTTCGACGTTTCGATATTATTACTCTGGATTATATCCAAAGCTATCTAATTCGCGCTGACTGCTGCGCCAGTCCTTGTCGACCTTGACAAAGGTCTCCAAGAAGATGGGCTTTCCAAAGAATTTCTCCAGTGCCTTGCGGGCTTCTGTCGATACTTTCTTCAGCGCAACACCCTGATGCCCGATAATGATACCTTTCTGCGAGTCGCGCTCCACATAGATGATGGCATTGATATGGATATTCTTCTCGGTCTCCTTAAAACGCTCTACACGCACCTCTACCGAATAGGGTATCTCCTTGTCGTAGTACAACAGTATCTTCTCGCGAATAATCTCCGACACAAAGAAACGCGCTGGCTTGTCTGTCAACTGGTCCTTGTCAAAGAAGGGCGGCGAGTCTGGCAACAACTCTTTGATACGCTTCAGCAACATATCGATGCCAAACTTATTCTTGGCCGAGATAGGCAGAATCTCTGCATTGGGCAGCAATGTGTGCCACTTCTCAACAATGCCAGCCAGTTTTGCCTGGCTACTCCCCTCGCCTTTTGGAGAGGGGGCGGGGGTGAGGCTATCTATCTTATTGATGAGCAGAAGCACAGGAATTGTCATTTTCTGCACCTTTTCCAGAAAGTCCATATTCTTCTCGGGAGTCTCTACGACATCCGTGACGTAGAGCAACACATCAGCATCCTGAAGGGCCGACTCAGAGAAAGCCAGCATCGACTCCTGCAACTTGTAGTTGGGCTTCAACACACCAGGTGTGTCGGAGAACACGATCTGCATATCGTCGGTATTGACGATACCCATGATACGATGACGCGTCGTCTGCGCCTTGAACGTTGCAATCGAAATACGCTCACCAACCAACTGGTTCATGAGCGTACTTTTACCTACATTGGGATTTCCAACGATATTTACAAATCCTGCTTTATGCATGAATTATGAATTATGCATTGTAAATTATGCATTGCCATCATACGCCCACTTATAGTAGGATGCTCCATGAACGAAACCAGCACCGAAAGCAGTGAATATCATGTTGTCACCTTTCTTCAGCAGATGTTCGTTTTCCCAGAGTGCCAAGGGAATAGTGGCGGCAGAGGTATTTCCAAAATGCTCGATATTGACCATTACCTGTTCCATCGGCAGTTCCAAGCGCTTGGCAACAGCCTCAATGATACGCATATTCGCCTGATGGGGTACCACCCATGCGATATTATCCTTGTTCAGGTTGTTACGCTCAGCTATCAGAGCACAGTCGTCACTCATGTTGGTCACCGCATAGCGGAACACAGTGCGACCCTCTTGATAGAGGTAGTGCAAGCGGTGGTCTACCGTGAAGTGGCTGGGAGGACAGACAGAACCACCGGCCTTCAGATGCAGGAAGGGCAAGCCCTTGCCGTCTGCACGGAAGTAGGAGTCCATCACACCGATATTCTCTTCTTCAGTAGCCTCCAACAAAACTGCAGCAGCACCGTCACCAAACAATGGACAGGTGGCACGGTCTTTGTAGTCGGTCACTGACGACATCTTGTCGGCACCAATCACGATAATTTTCTTGTAACGGCCACTCTGAACCATTGCTCCTGCAACATCAAGGGCATAGAGGAAACCACAGCAAGCACCCCAGAAGTCGAATGCGAAAGCATTCTTCAGTCCAAGTTTGCCCAGCACGATGCTGGCCGTGGAGGGGAACTTATAATCGGCCGTCGAAGTGGCAACAATGACAGCGTCGATAGTGTCTGGATCAGCGCCGGTCTTCTGCATCAACTGCTTAGCAGCCTTACGGGCCATATAGCTGGTACCAAGACCCTCCTCAGCGAGGATGCGGCGTTCCTTTATACCTACGCGCGTCATAATCCACTCGTCATTGGTGTCTACCATGCGCGACAATTCCTCATTGTTGAGGACATAGTCAGGCACGTAGCCACCAATACCGGTGATTATCGCATTGATTCTACTCATTACTCAGCAGCTTCGTCCATTACAATAGCGATCTTGCCACGATAGTAGCCACAAGTGGGGCATACAGTGTGGTAGATGTGGTAAGCACCACAGTTGGGGCATACTGCCAATGTGGGAGCTACTGCCTTGTCATGGGTACGACGCTTTGCGGTACGAGTGTTTGATTGTCTTCTTTTAGGATGTGCCATAATTCTATTAACTTTTAATGTTTAATCTTTAATATTTAATTTACTCAGTGCTTCCCAGCGTGGGTCTATCGGTGCCTCTGCCTCCTCTTCGCCGCTTCGGACAGCGCCGCTCAACTCATTGAGTTTCTGCGTCATCGCACTATTGCATTTTCCAGGTGCATGAACGTGCTTGATGGGTATGGCCAGCATCGTAAACTCGTAGATGAACCACGACAGGTCGAGGATTCCTTCGTCCTCGTCAATTGTCACGGTATCATCGTCATCGCTGTATGTGTTGCCCAACTTAACGACCAAATGGTTATCTGCAACTATTGGCTGCTCCATGTCGTCAAGACAACGGTCGCAACTGACAGTCACAACACCCTCGGTATGGAACTGGAAGTCGAAAAAGCCGGTCATCTTGCGTATAGAC
>CADCGD010000018.1 GCA_902800925.1 uncultured Bacteroidales bacterium
CGTGCTAAGTTCGAGCAGCTGGCTCACGACCTCATCCAGGCTTGTCTGGCTCCATGTCAGAAGGCTATGGCCGATGCTAAGCTGAACACAGCTGATATCGACGAGGTTATCCTGGTAGGTGGTTCAAGCCGTATCCCAGCTGTTCAGACTCTGGTTAAGAACTACTTCGGTAAGGAGCCTTCAAAGGGTGTAAATCCTGACGAGGTTGTAGCCGTAGGTGCTTCAATTCAGGGTGCTATCCTGAACAAGGAAGGTGGCGTAGGCGACATCGTACTGCTCGACGTTACTCCTCTTACACTGGGTATCGAGACCATGGGTGGCGTAATGACCAAGCTGATCGAGGCTAACACCACTATCCCTTGCAAGAAGAGCGAGACATTCTCTACTGCAGCTGATAACCAGACCGAGGTAACTATCCACGTTCTGCAGGGTGAGCGCCCAATGGCTGCTCAGAACAAGAGCATCGGACAGTTCAACCTCACAGGTATCGCTCCAGCACGTCGTGGTATTCCTCAGATCGAGGTAACCTTCGACATCGATGCCAACGGTATCCTCAAGGTTTCTGCCAAGGATAAGGCCACTGGTAAGGAGCAGGCCATCCGCATCGAGGCTTCTTCTGGTCTTTCACAGGACGAGATCAACCGCATGAAGGCCGAAGCTGAGCAGAATGCCGAGAACGATAAGAAGGAGCGCGAGCGCGTTGACAAGCTCAATCAGGCAGACTCTATGATCTTCCAGACCGAGAACCAGCTGAAGGAGATCGGCGACAAGATTCCTGCAGAGCACAAGCCCGCCATCGAGCAAGCCCTCCAGCAGTTGAAGGACGCCCACAAGGCTGGCGACATCGCTGCCATCGACGCCGCTATCGCAGCCCTCAACACCGCTTGGCAGACTGCTTCACAGCAGATGTACCAGGGCGCTCAGGGTGCACAGGCTGGTCCTCAGGACAACCCCTTCGGTGGTCAGCAGCAGTCACAGCAGGCTCCTAAGGATGACAACATCCAGGATGCCGACTTCGAGGAGGTGAAGTAGAATCTTCAATAGACAACGATAAGCATCAATAAGAAAGAGGCAGAGCGTATGAACTCTGTCTCTTTTTTTTGTAAAAGCATTGCGTTTTAGAGAAAAATGCTTAAATTTGCAGTCATGAAACGGAAGCAGCACGTAAGTCATGCAAAATTATTCACTTGGGCAGCACCTGTTGTGATAGCCGCCATCCTTCTTGCCATTGCAAGCGAGGCTGGTGCGCAGAGTCGGGACAAGCAGCGAATGATGCAAGTGGACAGCATGTTGGCAGCCCGTTACTACGGCAATGGCGGCATTGACACAGCATACCTGCAGCGCCCTACGTCGAAATGGACCATCACAGCAAAGGCGAATGTGTCGGGCATGAAGATTGAGACTGAGGGACGAGAAAACGGCAAGTATTTTAACTCTGAAATGCGGGCAGAACGGAAAGCGACCATCAGCGTGGGGGTAAGCTATGTGGGACTATCTGTCAGTCTGTCACTCAATCCTGCAAAGTTGGCAGGAAAATATCACGACTATGAGTTTAACTTCCGCAGCTACGGTAAGCGTTTCGGCTTCGATTTCGCCTATCAGGATGCCAAGAACTTTACTGGATGGCACGAGCATGAAGGAATGGAACGTATCGATTTGCCCGAGGACGTATTATCTGTCAAGACGCTGAACATGAATGCTTTCTACGTCTTCAACCATCGGCGTTTCTCCTCCCCTGCCGCCTTCTCACAGAGCTACATACAACGACGTTCTGCTGGCAGTTTCCTCGTGACCTTATCCGCACAAGGACAGCATGCCGAACTTGACGGCGAATTATAGCACTATTTGCATACTAAACGATTAGACAACAGCATAAAACTATGGAGATTATCATCATTGTTATCATAGCCATCATCGTGGTAGCCGTCATGGTCTATTACATCATGAGACTGACGACAGAGCGCGATGTGCAGAAGAGCAACGCCGAGAACTATCTGCGCCAGTTGGACACTCAGAAGACGGAGGCACAGAAGCAGCTGGACATGCAGAAGGTTGCCTACGACCAGCAGGTTGACGCTCTGAAGGACTCGTTTGAGAAGCAGTTGCAGTTGACGAAGGAGGCCCATGAGCGCCAGATAGCCACCCTGAAACAGATGAACGAAGAACAGGTGAAGAGTCAGCTGGACCTGATTCGTGAGCAGATGCAGACTACTTCTGAGAAGGTGCTGAAGATGCGACAGGAGGAACTGGGCGTGCAGAACAAAGAGCAGGTATCGAAGATTATCGACCCTTTGCAGAAGAGTCTGAAAGACATGCAGGAAGCCCTCGACAAGACCAAGGAACAGCAGACGGAGGCGCTGACACGACTGGACGAGACTATCAAGATCAATATGCAGAAGAGTCAGGAAATCGGTGAGACAGCCGATCGTCTGACGCGTGCACTGACAGGAGAAGTCAAGGTACAAGGTAACTTCGGCGAGCTGAAGCTGAAGCAGTTGCTGGAAGACCTGGAACTGAAGGAGGGCGAACAGTTTGACACTCAGGAGACGCTGAAAGACAAGGGAGGTAAAGGACTAAAGGGGGACGACGGCAAAGGCTTAATTCCCGACTTTATCCTGCATTTCCCCAACAACCGCCACGTAGTCGTCGACTCGAAGATGTCGCTGACTGACTACGAGCGCTATATGAATGCCGAAGACGGTACACCTGAAAAGAGTGCCTTCCTGAAAGCTCATATCGACAGCGTGAGGGCACAAGTGAAGCGACTGGCCAGAAAGGAGTACACCAAATACCTGCCCGAGGGCTACAACCGTCTGAACTTTGCCATCATGTATGTACCCATCGAGGGGGCACTGAACCTGGCACTGCTCAACGACCAGACACTGTGGCGCGAAGCCTACGACGAGGGTGTGATGGTACTCGGTCCGCAGACGATGTATATGAATCTGCGTGTGTTGGAGATGATGTGGACCCAGGTGCGCCAACTGAAGAACCAGCAGGCCATGATCGATGCTGCCAACACCGTCATAGACCGTGTGCAGGACTTCGGACAGCGCTTCATGGACGTAGAGGCTAGCATGAACGACACCCTGAAGAAGATGGGCAAGTTGAAGATCACCACTGCCGAAAGCGGTCCGAGCATCATAACCGCTGCTAAGAACCTGCTGAAGGCTGGTGCCCGTGAGAACAAGAAAAAAAAGGCATTGGACGAGATGGATGACTCAATGTTTATTGAGAGCGATCCTTCGACAAGTTCAGGAACCAACGAAAACCAAAACGGAAACGAATAACAAAAACGGTAAGGACTTGCTGGCATACATCCGCGAAGGTCGCGAGATGACGCAGGGCGAGAAACTCAACTTGATTATCCAGTTGAGTATACCTTCCATATTGGCTCAGATCTCTACCGTCCTGATGTTCTTCATCGATGCAGCAATGGTGGGACACTTGGGGGCACGCCAGGCAGCAAGCATTGGTTTGGTGGAGTCTGCCTCGTGGCTCTTTGCCGGCCTGACGTCAGCCTGTTCAATGGGTTTCTCCGTACAGGTAGCTCATGCCATTGGAGCCAACGACTTCAAACGCGCTCGTCGCATCTTGCGACAGTCCCTGACATGTTGTCTGGTGTTCAGTCTCCTGATAGTTGTCATTGCCGTCAGCATCCACCACCATTTGCCCATCTGGCTGGGTGGAAGTCCGGATATCATCCACGATGCCTCGCTATACTTTCTCATCTTCTCATGTGCTGCCCCACTCTTCCAGATGGAGAGCCTGTGCGGCTCGATGCTGAAATGTGCCGGCAACATGAAGGTGCCCAGCATCCTGAACGTCCTCATGTGCTGTCTCGACGTGTCGTTCAACTACCTGTTTATCTTTATCTTAGACATGGGAGTACCTGGTGCAGCTATGGGTACCACAGTGGCCATCTTCATCACTACCCTGCTGATGGCGTGGTTCCTCTTCTGGCGCTCCGACTTGCTGGTGTTGTTTGGCAAGAAAGCGCAAGGAATTGATAATCAGCTGTATAAGTTCCAACCCACAGGCGATGTCGTGCGCACAGCCTTCAAGATTGGCGCACCCATGGGACTGCAGCACATGCTGATGAACGGGGCACAGATTGTCAGCACGATGATTGTTGCGCCACTGGGTACTATCGCTATTGCTGCCCACTCGCTGGCCATCACCGTAGAGAGTCTTTGCTACATGCCTGGCTACGGTATTTCCGAGGCCGCCACGACGCTGATTGGTCAGAGCACCGGTGCTGGTAAACAAGCGCTGACCCGTTCGTTTGCGTGGTTGACAACAGGTGTAGGCATCACCGTTATGACGCTGATGGGGGTGCTGATGTATGTCTTTGCACCAGAACTGATGACGTTGATGACACCCGTCGAGGACATCATCACGCTGGGTACAGCGTGTCTGCGCATCGAGGCCTTTGCCGAACCCATGTTTGCCGCATCCATCGTCTGCAACGGCATCTTCGTGGGTGCTGGCGACACACTCCGTCCTGCCATCATGAGTCTGGCATCCATGTGGGGCGTGCGTCTGACGCTGGCAGCACTACTGGCCAGCACCTACGGACTACAAGGTGTCTGGATAGCAATGGCTATCGAGTTAACATTCCGCGGCATCATCTTCCTCGTACGACTGTCGAGGTTCAACAAAACCTGAAACTTGAAACCTGACACTTGAAACAAAAAAATGAGTGCTGCCTACGAATCCATCGCCGACAGCACTTGTTCATTTTCCCTATTAATAACTAAAACCTTATGCTTTCTCTTTTTTTACCAAATCAATTTACCTTAGCAACTAACACCTTAGTTTGAACTACTTACCTAATTTACTACTAACCAAAAACGTTTTGTTATCCTATGAATCTTTTTTACCTTCTTACCTATTGATGTTATCCTAAATCCTTTTTACCTTGTCATCATCTTTGATTGACGATGCAAAGTTACGACGTTTTTGGAAATGTTGGTGCATTTCCTATCCGTTTTCTGCAAAAAATATGGATATTCTTGACGAAAATCAATTATTTGTGTCCGCACACAACAACTTCAAAGGACTTTCTCAATCATATTCGTCAGTTCCACAAACTGCGCTATCGAAAGCTGTTCAGGGCGCAGGGTTGCAAACTGGGATTGGGCGATAACAGCCAAAGCCTCCTCCGTCAGCAACTGCTTCAACGACACACGTAACATCTTGCGGCGCTGGTTGAACACTGTCTTCACCACACGCTTGAAGAGCTGTTCGTCACATCCCAAATGCTCTACTTCATTGCGCGTCATGCGGATGACGGCACTCTGCACCTTGGGAGGCGGATTAAACACGTTGGGCTCTACAGTAAACAAATACTCCACATTGTACCACGCCTGAATCAGTACCGACAGAATGCCGTACTGCTTATTGCCAGGCTTAGCAACCATTCGCACAGCCACCTCGTGCTGTATCATACCCGTACAACAAGGTATGAGGTCGCGGTTGTCGAGCATCTTGAAGAAAATCTGCGACGAGATGTCATAAGGATAATTGCCCGTCAGCACAAACTGCTGACCACCAAACACTTCGTTCAGATCCATCCTCAGGAAATCTGCGCCAAGAATGTTTTCGCGCAGTTTAGGAAAGTGCTCATTCAGGTAAGCCACACTCTCGCGGTCTATCTCCACCACCTTCAGCGGACGGGGTTTCTCCACCAGATACTGCGTCATCACTCCCATTCCTGGGCCCACCTCCAGAACGGGCAGGTCCTGGTAGGGTTCATCCACCGTGTCAGCTATGCGCTTGGCTATCGACAGGTCAGTCAGGAAGTGCTGACCCAGATTTTTCTTCGGACGTACTTGTTTCATGGCTGCAAAGTTACGAATAAGTGAGCGAAAATGCAAATAAATTTGCTATTTTCCGAACGAGAGTAAGTTCGAGACATCGTTTCAAAGATAACAAAAAAACCGCAGACTCACGTCTGCGGTTCTGATTATTTCTCTCAAATTTTCGTTTTTTTACTTTGTTAAAACATTTGCGTGTTTGCAAATGTACATAGCCTCGAGGGCTGCGGCGGCCTCAACGGCCAGTGAAATCATTGTTAACATCATAATCGTTACCCTTTCTTAATCTTTAAATTGTTAATCCTAAAAACTTTCTTTTTTACCTCACTGAGGTACCTATTATTTTCCTTTTGACGATGCAAAGTTACGAACTTTCTGCAAATGTTGTATCACTTTATGAGCGTTTTCTGACAAAAACAGCGTTTTATTTGACGTCCGTCAACAATTTACCGCTTTCATTGACGTATATCAAAAATTATTCGTAAATTTGCAAGCGCAATGAAGATAAGCAGCGTAATAATGAAGGTTCTGATGCCCTTGGTACTGGGTGCAGCGATACTCTACTGGATGTATCGCGGCGAAGACTGGCAACAGATTCGCCACGTCATGACCGACGAGATGGACTGGACGTGGATGCTCTTGTCATTCCCCTTCGGCATACTGGCACAGATGTTCCGAGGCTGGCGCTGGCGTCAGACGCTGGAGCCCGTGGGTGAGCGTCCTCGCTTCTCCACCAGCATCCACAGCATCTTTCTCAGCTATGCCGCCTCGCTGGTCATTCCCCGTGTGGGAGAATTCACACGCTGCGGTGTGCTTAAACGTTACGACGACGTATCGTTTCCCAAGGCCTTGGGCACCGTCGTTACCGAGCGAGCCATCGACTCCCTACTCGTCATGGGCATCACCGCCATCGTCATCCTGCTGGAGATGAGTACCTTTGGCACCTTCTTCCGCAAGACGGGCACCAACCTCCACGACATCCTCTACGGATTCTCGTGGGCAGGTTACCTCGTCGTTGCCATCTGTGGCGTTGCCATGCTCATCCTGCTCCACTTCCTGTTGCACAAGCTCTCTATATACGATAAGGTACGCGCAACGCTCAGCGGCATCTGGCAAGGTGTCATCTCGTTGAAGGACGTCAAGAACATTCCTCTCTTCACCTTCTTCACCCTCGGCATCTGGCTCAGCTACTTCCTGCACTACTACCTCACCTTCTTCTGCTTCGACTTCACCGCCGACCTCGGCTTGGGCTGTGCGCTGGTCACGTTCATCGTCGGCTCCATCGCCGTCATCGTGCCCACTCCCAACGGTGCAGGTCCCTGGCACTTTGCCGTAAAAACCATGCTCATCCTCTATGGGGTACAGGACGAGCACGCCCTCTACTTCGTACTCATCGTCCACACCGTCCAGACCATGCTCGTCGTTGCTCTCGGCATCTACGCCTGGCTGGCGCTCAACTTCACGAAAGAGCAGAAACATAGTGCATTGAACGTAACGGCAAGTGGTATTGGTATGTGACGGCTACCACCAAAGGAGAAGTCTATCCAGGCATTGGAGTGGCTGTAGCCGACAATCCTGCAGGGACGTCAGACAAACGGTGCAAACAGCGGCCATTCCATCCGTATCATTAATGGTAAAAAAGTAATCAAGTAATAGATATGAAAAGACTCTTTCTCGTTTGGAAAGTTCTTATGATGGTTGCCATCGGCATGTTTGCACAGAGCAGCACGACGTACAATCAAGGCCCCTGTGTGTTTTTACAACCCAAAATCTGCATCCTGACAAGCACATTTTGGAACATTTAAGTAAAACTTCCGAAACAGTTAAGTGATGTTTGAGAAACGCTTAACTATAATTTTCGAAACACTTAAGTATTTGTTTTATGTTTCTTTTTGTTGGTAAATAACTAAACTTTTTGTCTCTTTTCTACCTCTTATTTCGTGAAAACGGTTAAAAGTTGACGAATTTTTGATGTTTTTCTGGCAATTTACCTTGCATGACGAAGTTACAGGTACCATTGACATTAGGGACTGACACTTGATTTGGTTAACCCAGCTTTCTTCAGTGAGAAGGCTGGGTTATTGCGCAATAAGGCAGCGTTATTTTGCAATAAGGAAAGGTTGTCATCTGTTAAGTCAAGGTAACTATGCAGTCCAACTGATTTCCATATGTTTTGTTGGTTTTTTCAAATGGTTTTGAGCCATTCTGCACATTCATCTGCCAGCAAAGCGATGAGTTTCATGTAATAAGTCGTCAGTTCTGCGGTCGATTTCTTGTTCAATCCCGCCATATTGTGCTGTAGTGAGAGCAGAATGCGGAGTATCTGACGGGTGAACTGCTCATCATTGAAGTAATTGATAAGCGCGATGATGTGCTTGTAAGGACAGATGCGATGTCCACACTCCCATGCATTGTATGTGGCCTGAGAGATAGACAATGCAAAGGCTATCTGCTCTTGCGTCGCACCCTTACGCTGTCGTGCCTGCAGAAGGGCTGATGAGAAATCATACAGGATATTCATTTCGAACCTCCTTTCATATAATAGGGAATAAACTCATCGGGCTCGCTGACACTGATGGCTATAGGCCTTCCTTTTACGCGATAGATTAAGAAAACCTTTTTGGTGTCGGTGACAAACGAGAGGAACGTGCCGACCCCCTTTGCACGGAACCAGCCTATTAATCCAAATACGCCACCGACTCCAAACAGGCGAATGGCCTTAGTGAAACAAAACAAAGAATTATCCTCATCCACCCGCTCTATATGGTCTATATTCTCGTAAGGGATTCGCATGGTTCGGAGTAGCATGCGAACACCGATACCCTCATCGTCGGCAACGATATACAATGGAAAAATGAAGAAACACGAGACGGAAACTATGAGCAGAAGAGCCGTTACGAGAATAGGCTCTGTCGGATCCATGCCTCGTGAAGCCTGATAAATCACCAATAATACAGAACCGATGATAATCAGGAAGAAAATGGCCGTGAACCACTTAATTACTTTACTTTGCGAACATTCATAAATCGTTTTCATACTGTATCGTTTTTAATTCATTTTTTTGTATCAGCTGCAAAGTTATAGCCTTTTTCACATAATTGTTATCAGTTTTGCTGATAAAACTAAAAAATCTCCTTTTTATTTTGTATTCTCCTCGCTTATTCGTATCTTTGTACACAAATTCCTTAAACTAAGACAAGATGAACGAAATTCAGAACCTACAACCACAGTGCATCTGGAAAAACTTCTACGCACTGACACAGGTGCCACGCCCCAGTGGACACTTAGAGAAAATCCAACAGTTCCTGCTCGACTTCGGTAAGCAGGCTGGCGTATATGCCGTGAAGGACCCCGCAGGCAACATCCACTTCCGCAAGCCCGCCACACCAGGCATGGAGAACAAAAAGGGCATCATCCTACAGGCTCACATGGACATGGTGCCGCAGAAGACGCCAGAGTCAACACATAACTTCGAGACAGACCCCATAGAGCCGTGGATTGACGGCGAGTGGGTGAAGGCCAAGGGTACGACGCTGGGGGCCGACAACGGTCTGGGCGTTGCTGCCATCATGGCCATCATGGAGGACAAGACCTTGAAGCACGGTCCCATCGACGCGCTGGTTACACGCGACGAGGAAACGGGTATGTTTGGTGCCAACGAACTGCCAGAGGGTGAGCTGCAGGGTGACATCCTGATGAACCTGGACTCTGAGCACTGGGGTAAGTTCGTGATTGGAAGTGCCGGTGGTATCGATGTTACCGCTACGCTGGACTATCAGGAGGTGGACACCGACGCTGAGGATGCTGCCGTGAAGGTAACGGTGAAGAACCTACGTGGTGGTCACTCAGGACTGGAAATCAACGAGGGTCGCGGCAATGCCAACAAGCTGTTGGTACAGGTAGTCCGCGAGGCCATCGCAGAGACGGAGGCCCGCTTGGCCAGCTGGAACGGTGGCAACATGCGCAACGCCATTCCGTTCAAGGCCGAGGCTGTGCTGACATTGCCCAAGGAGAACATCACTGCACTGAAGGAGATTGCCGCTGACTGGCAGGAAACCTTCAACGACGAGTACAAGCTGATAGAACCACAGGGCATCGAAGTGCTCGTAGAAGAGGTGACAACACCTGCAAAGGAAGTACCCGTAGAGATTCAGGACAATCTGGTGGATGCCATCTTCGCCTGTCACGACGGCGTCATCCGCTTCATCCCCGCCTACCCCAGCGTGGTAGAGACCTCATCGAACCTCGCTATCATCAACATCGGTGAGGGCAAGGCCAGCATCAAGATTCTGGCACGCAGTAGTCGTGAGGACATGAAGGACTACGTGGTGACGATGCTGGAGAGCTGCTTCTCAATGGCAGGCATGAAGGTAGAGACCGCTGGAAGCTATGGCGGCTGGGACCCCAACCCCGACAGTGAGATCCTACACCTCTTATTAAAAGAGTATAAGGAGCTGTTTGGCAAGGACGGCATCATCCAGGTAGACCATGCAGGACTGGAGTGCTCCGTCATTTTGGGCAAGTATCCTTGGCTGGATGTTGTCAGCCTCGGTCCTACGATGAAGTCGCCCCACACCACTACTGAGCGTGCACTCATCGAGACAGTTGCACCCTTCTGGGAGCTGCTGAAGAAGACCCTCGAGGACGTGCCTGAGAAGTAAAATATTCAAAAAATGCAGATTTGCTTTGGTGAATCTGCATTTTTTTTTTACCTTTGCAGCGTCAAACAAATAAAACAACAAAAATTATGGACGATTACCCGGCGGATACTTGTAACAAGTAAGGCGGGGGATAGCAGGCAAAGCCGCTAATCCCTTTGCCGCAAGAATTATCAATTGTCACTATCAATTGTCAATTAATTGAAGGATTAGCACAATGAAGACCTATTGGAACACCCAAGGTGGACTCAGCCAACTCAAGGAGTGGCAGTCTAATTGTTGGATACAGGTGACGTGTCCAACAGAAGAAGACCAGCAGATGCTGGAGGAGAAGTTCAATATTCCCGACTACTTCATGTCGGACATCAGCGATACTGACGAGCGTGCACGTTATGAATATGATGACGGATGGATGCTCATCATTCTGCGTATCCCTTATGTTAAAGAGGTACGCTCACGCACGCCATATACAACAGTGCCGCTGGGTATCATCCACAAACGCGACGTCACCATTACCGTCTGCTACTATGAGACGAACATGATGATTGACTTCGTATCATACCAACAGAAGCGCGGTGTGGGCTTTACCGACCATGTGGACATGATTTTCCGTCTGTTCCTGTCAAGTGCCGTATGGTACCTGAAGCGCCTGAAGCAGATTAGCATGCTCATCGACAAGGCCAAGCGCAACCTGGACCGCGAGGTAAACAACGAGAGTCTGATAGGACTGTCGCGCCTGCAGGACTCGCTGACGTACTTCAACACCTCCATTCGTGGTAACGAAGTACTGCTGTCGAAGTTGAAGTTCAAGCTACAGATTGACGAACTGGATGCCGACCTCATCGAAGATGTCAACATCGAGATGACGCAGGCCCGTGAGACAACGAGCATCTATTCGAACATTCTGGAGTCGACGATGGATACCTACCAGTCGATTATCAACAACAACATGAACACCATCATGCGTACACTGACAAGTGTGACCATCATCCTCATGTTGCCCACGCTGGTAGCCTCGTTCTTCGGTATGAATCTGGTCAATGGCATGGAGTCGAGTCCCATCGGTTTTATCATCGCCATACTCATTTCCATACTCATTTCGGTGGCTTCCTGGTTCCTTTTCAGGCGCAAAAGACTCATTTAACGAACTTTTTTGATAAAAAATTAGGTAGTTTCAGAATTATTTACTAATTTTGAAGCCAATATTGTGATATTTGCACTAATCCTAAACATGAACTAAAAGTATTTTAGATGATGGACTCTCAAGAAAAGGCTCTCACAGAAGAGCAGGTTGCAGAACAAAACGTTGAAACCAACGTAGTAGAAAACACTGAAAACGCAGAAAGCACAGAGATTGCTGAAGAAGCACAGGCTGCCGAAAGTGTAGAGGTTGCTGAAGAAGCAGAGGTTATTGAACGGAAGCAGTATGACTCCAAGAAGGAAGTTCTGGAGCGCGTCCGCGAGATAGCTCATAGCGAAGAGGCTCCTCAGAAAGACGAGGTAGACTACCTAAAGACCGTTTTCTACAAGTTACACATTGCCGAGCGCGAAGCAGCCCTCAAGGAATATATTGATGGCGGCGGCGATCCTGAGCAATACCAGATTACGCCAGACCCCGACGAGGAGGCTTTCAAGGCAGAAATGGGTGTTATCAAGGAGAAGCGCCAAAAGCTGTTCCGTGAACAGGAGCAAGAGAAGCAGGACAACCTAGAGAAGAAGCTAGCCATCATCGAGAAGATAAAGACGATGATTACCTCTCCTGAAGAGGCCAACAAGTCGTACAAGGACTTCAAAGCCCTGCAGGACGAGTGGAAAGAGATTAAGAACGTTCCCGCTGAGAAAGCCAACGAACTGTGGCGCAACTACCAGTTGTATGTTGAGCAGTTCTACGACCTGCTGAAACTGAACAGCGAGGCCCGCGAATATGACTTCAAGAAAAATCTGGAGGCTAAGACCAAGCTTTGTGAGGCTGCTGAGAAGTTGGCTGACGAAACGGATGTCATCAGCGCCTTCCACCAATTGCAGAAACTGCATCAGGAATATCGTGAGACGGGTCCTGTAGCCCGTGAGTTACGTGAAGAGATATGGAACCGCTTCAAGACTGCCTCGACAGTCATCAACAAGCGCCACCAGCAGCACTTCGAAGACTTACGTGCCAAGGAGGAAGAGAATCTGGCCAAGAAGACCGCCCTCTGCGAGAAGGTCGAGGCCATTGCTGCCGAGGAGAACAAGGGCAGTGGTGACTGGGAGCGTCATACCAAGGAAATCATCGAGTTGCAGGCCGAGTGGAAGACTATTGGTTTTGCACCACAGAAGATGAATGTGAAGATCTTCGAGCGTTTCCGTGCTGCCTGCGATGACTTCTTCGGTCGTAAGGCTGAACACTTCCGTAGTCTGAAAGACACCTTCAAGGAGAATGCCGACAAGAAGCGCGCACTCATCGAGAAAGCCAAGGCCCTACAAGACTCTACCGACTGGAAGTCGACAGGCGACAAGCTCATCAACCTGCAGAAGGAGTGGAAGACCATCGGTATGGTTCCCAAGAAGTTGGGCGACCAGCTATGGGAAGAGTTCCTCGGTGCCTGCAACAAGTTCTTCGAGGCCCGCAATGCCGCTGGCGCCAACACCCGTAGTGACGAGCGCGAGAACCTGGAGAAGAAGCGCAGCATCATTGAACAGCTGAAAGCTGCTGCTGAAGAGGCTGGCGATGGTCTGCAGGAGAAGGTACAACAGCTCGTTGAGCAGTACCAGGCTGTTGGTCACGTACCTTTCAAGGAGAAGGACAAGCTATACGAGGAGTATCATGCCGTGCTTGACAAGCTCTATAAGGAGTTGAATATCAGCGTTGCCAAGCGTCGGCTGTCGAAGTTCAAGGATACCATCAAGCAGGTAGCTGAGCGTGGCGAGAACGCCCTGGACAATGAGCGTGCCCGTCTGATGCGTCAGTATGAACAGCTGAAGCAGGAGGTACAGACCTACGAGAACAACCTTGGTTTCCTCAATGCTTCTTCGAAAAAGGGCAACAGCCTTATCGACGAGATGAACCGCAAGGTGCAGAAACTGAAGGACGAGGTACAGCTGGTGCGCGAAAAAATCAAGGCTATCGATGCCGAGAACCGCGAGAAGTAAATCTGAAAGAATCGGATAAAAAGAAATAGGTGAGAGCAATTCTCACCTATTTCTTTTATGTATGTTTCAAACGATTATTTCTGCATGTCATAGACCACCTGCATCAGCTTCTTGCCCAGCTCGTCAGCCATCTCCATGGTCTGGGCCTCGCTATAGACGCGGATGATGGGTTCGGTGTTTGACTTGCGCAGGTGTACCCAACGGTCTGCAAAGTCAATCTTCACACCATCAATATCATTTACCTGTGCAGAATTGTCCTGAGCAAACATCTCCTTGACCTTCACGAGGATAGCGTCGACATCGGTCTCGGGAGTGAGGTCGATGCGGTTCTTAGCAATCTGGTACTCAGGGAAGGTCTTGCGGAGTTCACTGACCGAACAGCCTTTCTTAGCCAACGATGTCAGGAACAGGGCGATACCTACCAAAGCGTCACGACCATAGTGGCTCTCAGGATAGATAACGCCACCATTGCCTTCACCACCGATGACGGCATTCACCTCTTTCATCGTAGTGGTAACGTTCACCTCACCAACGGCAGCAGCAGCATAGGTACCACCATGCTTCTCCGTAACGTCGCGAAGGGCACGTGTTGAAGAGAGGTTGCTTACGGTATTTCCAACGGTCTGAGACAACACGTAATCAGCAACACTGACCAGCGTATATTCCTCACCGAACATCTTGCCATTCTCACAGATGAAAGCTAGACGGTCTACGTCGGGGTCAACAACAATACCCAAGTCATACTTACCTGTCTTCATCTCGTCCATAATGCCCTGAAGATTCTTCTCCAAAGGCTCTGGGTTATGGGCAAAATCGCCTGTCACCTCACCATTCAGGAACTTATAGCTGACACCTAGCTTATCGAGCAGCTTCGGCAGGATAAGTCCACCAACAGAGTTGATGCTGTCAACACATACCTTGAAACCAGCCTTCTTAATAGCCTCCACATCCACCAACTTCAGGTCGAGGACGGCCTGCACATGACGGTCATCGAAGGAGTTGTCAATGGTAACATGTCCCAGGTTGTCAACCTCAGCATATTGGAAGTCTTCCTTCTCAGCAATAGCCAGCACCTCAGCGCCATCGGCAGCTGTCAAGAACTCGCCCTCGCTATTCAGCAGCTTCAGGGCATTCCACTGACGAGGATTGTGCGAGGCAGTGATAATAATACCACCATCAGCACCACTCATACGAACAGCCAACTCAGTAGTCGGTGTTGAAGCATAGCCAATATCCAATACGTCGAAGCCCATGCCTACAAGGGTACCACAGACCACATCGCGTACCATGTGACCAGAAAGGCGTCCGTCACGACCTACTACTATCCTACCCGTCTTGCGAGGGATGAACGTAGCGTATGCCGTTGTAAACTTAACGATATCCAGTGGATTCAGTGTGTCACCCGTGCGTCCGCCAATAGTCCCGCGGATGCCGGAAATAGATTTAATCAGTGTCATATTGGTTCTTTTATCTCTCTCTCTGATAAGTAATTTCGTAATAATACGGCGTCACGCTCGATGAAGCATCAGCAGTACCCTGTGAATGAGGAACTATCAGACGTACTTTGGCAGTCTCCTCACCAGGATTCTCCGGACGACCAATCTTTACGTAGGTCAACGGTACGAGCCAACCACCAGGAACCGATGCAGTACCATGGTAACGATACATCAAACCTGAAATGAACGAAGCCGTAATAGTCGTTCCTGTACGCCTCGTACTCATCTTGTCAAGGTATTGTGAAACGTCGATACCTGTTCCCAATGACGACATGGAAGCATGCACATCGTTGCGTGCAACGACATCGCCAGTCTGGATATTCTGTTCCATGAAACGACATAGGATATTCACAGCCTTGTCCTCCTCCAGCACATCACCGCAGCCTTCACGCACAATCTGCATGTAGACGCCGTTGCGGGTGAATCTTACAAACTGGTTGCTTTCCAAATTGGTCGTATTGCCCTGTGCCTCAAAAGTCGTCTGGTCAATTACCTGAATGCCCTGTTCATTGATGAAACGCTGAATGGCATCCTGCTCTTTCTTCTTCATGTCCGAGTAGGTTTCATAATTCTCGCAACTGGCGAGTACTACAACGGCCATCAGCAGAGCTATGATATAGGAATATATCTTCATCTTTTGTTCACATTTACAAATTTCCGTGCAAAGGTACGAATAAGCAAGCAAAATACCAAACAAATAACACTTTTTACCACTTTATATTTATTTCAAACGGTCCTCAAAAGCGATAAAGGCCTGCTTGACGATGTCGACAGCCTCAGGTAGGGTGCACTGCAACTTGCCGCCAGAAGCATTGAGGTGTCCGCCACCATTGAAAAAACGAGCAGCGACCTCGTTGCAGGGGAAATCGTCGACAGAGCGCAGCGACACCCATATCATCTGCTTCTCGGTGTCTTCACGCAGGGAAATGCTCAACTTCAAACCCTTAATCTGCAACGGCATGTTAACCAAGCCCTCGGCATCGCCCTTGACGAAACAAAAGCGCTTCTGGTCTTCGCGGTTCAAGGTATAGAACGCTGCATGACGTTCTTCGTCGACCACCAGGCAGTTGCACAACACGTGTCCCACCATACGAAGACGATGCTCTGAGTAGTTATGGTAGACATTGCGGTAAATCTTATCCTTGTCGATACGCTTGGTTAGCAGCTGCGAAATGATGTAGTAGATGTCGCAATCGGTAGAGTTATACGTGAAGCCCCCCGTATCAGTCATCATACCACAATAGACGGGAATGGCAAAGTGTTTGCCCAACTGGTCGAAGAGTCCCATCTGCCATACCACGCGGAATACTAGTTCACATGTTGACGACGCTCCAGATTGTGACACTTTGACAACGGCATCAACATCTGGGTTGAGGTGGTGGTCAATAAGAACTTTCTTAGCAGGGGAACTGCCAAGCGCCGATTCCATCTCGTCAGTACGCGCCAACGTATTGAAGTCGAGACAGATAATCAAGTCTGCCAGTTTCAGCACCGTGTCTACATAGTCGCGACGCTTGTCGTAGCGCACTATCTTCTCGCTATTAGGCAACCACTGTAGATAGTCAGGATACTGATCAGGCACCACCATCAGCGGTTCCTTGCCCAACAGGCGGAACACCTCGCCCATGGCTAGCACAGCACCAAGTGCATCGCCATCAGCATTCTGATGGCAACACAACACGGGTATATTGCTATTGTCAAGGAGGGAGCGCAGCGTGCTGCACTCCCCTTCTGTCATAATGTTATCGAGCATTAATTATTAATTATCAATTGTCAATTAAAAAAGTTTGTTGGGATATACGCCCTCGTCAACCAGCTTCTGGATGCGCTCAACAGTAGCCTCACGGTCGGCAGCGTAGGTCACGCCAAACCACTTAGAGGTGGTATCGAGCACCTCACAGGTAGCCGTACCGTCGTTAATCAGCTTGTTAACCATCAGCGGAATGAAGAACTCAGCCTTCAGGTTCTCCATATTCTTCGGGTCGCTCAGGAACTCCTTGAAATACTCCTCAGAATACTCGAAGTAGTCGGGGGTGAAGCCCCACACATTCATAGACACAGGGGTGTTGTCCTCGAGTTTCTGCCACTCGCCCTGCTCGTCCTTGAACTGGATGACGCCATCCTTGCGCAGAATCTCCGTACGCTCTACGACATCCGTCAGATGGCGCTTATCGTTGTAGGTGCAGACGCCACGGGCCACGCTACCGTTTTCACTCAGTGTGTTACAGACGCGGAAGCCTACCATGGCATACTGGTTCTTGGCACCTTCGGGCAGGTTGCTCAGGAACTTGCCAATCTGCATAAAGCAGTCACGACCATAGAAGTCGTCGCAGTTGATGACACAGAAGGGTTCCTTAATCACATCCTTACCCATCAGCACAGCATGGTTAGTACCCCAAGGCTTCTCACGACCCTCAGGAACCTTGAAGCCCTCGGGCAGTGCGTCGAGAGCCTGGAAGCACAGCTCACACTGCACCTTACCCTCGTACTTAGAGAGAATCTGGGTGCGGAACTGCTCCTCGAAATCCTTGCGGATAACCCATACGATTTTGCCAAATCCTGCCTGGATGGCATCGTAGATACTGTAGTCCATGATGGTCTCGCCGTTGGGGCCCAGACCGTCGAGCTGCTTCAGACCGCCATAACGGCTACCCATGCCTGCTGCTAAAAGAAATAATGTTGGTTTCATAATGTTTTATTGAATGTATTAATGTTTAATCTTTAATGTTTAACGTCACCTTTTTGCTCAACTTGCGCTGCTTGTCCTTGACGGTGAGCGTCAGGTTTCCTGCCTGTTGGGCGCTGCGCACTACTACGACGAGTTGTCCGTGGAACAGCTTCATTGTGGGCTGTTTAAACGATTCCAACGAAGTAGCATCGCCATTGCAGACAGCCTCAAAGCTGCCAGCACCTGTGACCTCAAAGTCCAGCTGATCGTCAGCATCGGGAATCAGCGTGCCCTGCTTATCAGTCAGCGATACGGTGACAAAGGCAAGGTCTTCATGATCTGCGTTAAGCACGGCTTCGTCGTGCTGTGTCCACACGTCGAGTTTCAGCTGGGCGGGTTTGCCTGCTGTACGCATGGTCTTCTCACCCACCTTGTTGTCGTTGGCGTCATAGACTACCACCTTCACCTCTCCTGGCTCATACTTCACCTCGTTCCAACGCAGGCGGAAGCGATCCAGTCGCTCAGCAGGGTTCTTCGATATCTTGCCCTGGCTCTTGCCGTTGACAAAGAGTTCGGCGGTGGGATAGTCGGTATAGCAATAGACGGGCGTCACCTCTCCTACCCTTTTCTTGTCCCACGTCCAGTGGGGCAGCAGGTGAATGGTGTGTTCGTTCTTGTTCCAATGCGAACGGTATAGGAAATAGCGATCCTTAGGAAGTCCAGCCAAGTCGCAGATGCCGAAGTAGCTAGAGCGTGAAGGCCAGTATTCATCATACGGTGACGGCTCGCCCAGATAGTCATAGCCCGTCCATACAAACTCGCCAATGACCCACTTGTAATCTTCTTGCCAGCACCAGTCATCGTCAGGAAGATTCGACCACGGACAGTAGTCGAGGTCGTAGCCAGAGCACTGGCCGTCAGTACCCTCAATAGCCTTGGGGTCGTAGCTGCCGGCATAAGAGAATTTGCCATCGTTGTTGTTAGGCTCTGCAGGGAAGTGATAGACGCCACGCGACGATACGGTCGACGTAGTCTCTGAACCCAGCAGGAAACCCTGTGGCAGACGCTTGATGCCGTCGGCATAGCGGTGCAGACGGTAGTTAAAGCCTGGCACGTTCATGGTCTGTGCCACGCCACCATTGATGGCGCCATCAGGATTGTCCAAGCCCTGTGTGACAGGACGTGTGGGGTCTAGCGTGTTGCAGAGGGCCTGCAGACGGATGGTCCACAAGCGGCCCTCCTCGCTCCACTGTTCAGGAATCTCGTTACCGATAGACCACATCACGATGCTGGGGTGGTTGCGGTTTGCCTTCACGAGGTTGGTAATATCCTTCTCTGCCCACTCCTCGAAGAAGCGTGCATAGCCGTTCTTGCACTTAGGATATATCCACATGTCGAACGACTCCGCCATCACCATCATTCCCAGCGAGTCGCAGATGTCCATCTGCATCTGACTGGGCATATTATGCGAGGTACGGATAGCATCGCACCCCATCGCTTTCATCATCTTGATTTGACGGATGAGGGCGGCCTTGTTGACAGCAGCACCGAGGGGACCGAGGTCGTGGTGCAGACAGACACCCTTGATCTTGCGTGACACGCCATTCAGCTCAAAGCCTTTCTCTTTCGACACGCGGACAGTGCGGATGCCTACCGTAAAGGTCTTCTGGTCAATGACCTTACCGAAGTCATCGTAAATCTTGCGGTCCTTATCGGGTTTGCCGTCAAAGAGCGTCACATGCAGCTTATATAAATAAGGTGTCTCAGGCGTCCACAGTTTGAACTGACGAGCCATGAAAGCGCCAATGGCCTTGTTACCTGTTAACGGTAATGCACTACTGGTTATCTGCTCGCCGTCAGGACCAACGAGTCTCATCGAGACGATAGGCTTGCCCTTAGGATTGATGACGGGCACCTCGACAGTAAATCTGCTGAGACTCTTGCCGTTGACCTCTTTCCAGTTCAGTATCGTCGTGGTGGTCAGGCCCCAGTCGTCGATGCGCGTCTCCTCAGGCGTGAGGATAAGCGTTACAGGACGATAGATGCCAGCACCAGGATACCAGCGCGAGCTCTCCTCCTTGTTCTGCAGGTCCACCTCCAACAGGTTGTCGCCAGGCTTCACAAACGGGGTTACATCCACACGGAACGTGTTGTAGCCATAGGCCCAGTAGCCCGCCTTCTGCCCATTGACAAAAACCGTTGGTTCCGACATGGCACCATCGAACAGCAGTTCAGCATGTCCCGTGAACCCTGCGGGAATGGTCAGCGTGCGCTTGTAGTGGCCCTCGCCAATCCAGGGCAGAGCACCCGAGCGTCCTGTTTTCTCCGTAGGTTCCGTCTCACCATTCTGGGTGATGGCCACCTTCTGCAGGTCCCACTTCTTGTCGAACGGTCCTGCAATGGCCCAGTCGTGTGGGATGCGCACTGTCTCCCACTGCTGTTTGTCGCGCGAGAACTGCCACCCATCGCTGAGCAGCACTTCCTGTCGAGGCTGTGCCGAGACTGTCAAAAAGCCAATAGACAAAAGACAAAAGCCCAAAGCTAAAAACTTTCTCATTATCATAGTAATTATGTTATTTCGTTGCAAAGGTACAAAATTCAGTTGAGAATAGAAACAAAAAAATGCATTTTGTTTTGTATTTCGCTTGGTTTGCACTACCTTTGCACTCGATATGGAAATCAAGAAAACGCCACAGGCCGATATGGAACAGCGCAGAGCCACGGGATTTCTCCTGGGGCTCATCCTCGTTTTAGCCATATGCTATGTGGCATTGGAGTGGAACGCGACGGCAGGGACAGACGATGGTATCGACCCCATCGACCTCACCGACCTGATACACGAGACGGATCTAGTTCCCATGTCGAACGAAGAAATTATCACACAACTGGAAGAGAAACAACCCTCAGAGAAAGGTGAGCAACTAAACATCGTGGATGACGATGTAGAGGTAGAGACCAATGAAGAAGAGATTGCCAACAACGACGAGCAACTGCTAAAGGAGTTGGAACAGGAGCAGGACGACAAGTCACTGGCGCCATTGGAGGTTGACCCGCAGAACCCACTGAACTTCCACGTCGTAGAAGATTTGCCGCAATATCCAGGTGGTGCCGTGGAGTTTCTGAAATGGCTCACGCGTAACCTGCGATACCCCACCGTAGCAAAGAACAACAAGAAACAAGGAAAAGTGGTGGCAGTATTTTACGTCGAGAAGGACGGTAGCATCACAGGCATCCAGATTACCCAATCATTATCGCCAGAGTGTGACCGCGAGGCGCTTCGTGTTCTGCGCATGATGCCCAACTGGCAACCAGGCATCTACCACGACAAACCTTGTCGCACGAAGGTACAGATACCGATAGTATTCAAACTTTAAAAAGGCAAAAGGTAAAAAACATATACGATGAAGACAAGCAATGACATTCTGAAGTTGGTAAACGACTACTTGGGCCAGCTGCCCTACGAGAGAAAACCCAAGTCGCTGTATGAACCCGTAAAGTACGTATTGTCCATTGGTGGCAAGCGTATCCGTCCCGTGCTGGCGTTGATGGGTTACAACCTCTGGAAAGAGGATCCTGAAAGTATTCTGATGCCTGCCGTAGGTCTGGAAACTTATCATAACTACACGCTTTTGCACGACGATTTGATGGATCAGGCCGACATGCGTCGCGGTCACGAGACAGTTCACCGTCGTTGGGACGCCAACAAAGCCATTCTCTCTGGCGACTCCATGCTCGTACTGGCCTATCAGCGCATGCAGCAGGTGCCTGCCGACAAGTTACCTGCCGTGCTCAACCTCTTCACAGAAACTGCTCTAGAGATTGGCGAGGGTCAGGAGTATGACATGTCGTTCGAGACGCGCAACGATGTAACAGAGGACGAATACATCGAGATGATTCGTCTGAAGACAAGTGTATTATTAGCCTGTGCATTGAAGATGGGAGCACTGCTGGCCGATGCTCCTCAAGAAGATGCCGAGCGTCTCTATCGTGTCGGCGAACAGGTGGGGTTAGCTTTCCAGCTACAGGATGACCTACTAGATGTCTATGGCGACCCCGCTGTCTTCGGCAAGGCCATCGGTGGTGATATCGCGTCGAACAAGAAGACCTACATGCTCATCAATGCCTTCAATCGTGCTAACGACAAGCAGCGCGCTGAACTGACACGCTGGATCAATGCCAAGACCTTCAATCGTGAGGTAAAGGTGGCTGAGGTGACCCGTCTCTACGATGAGATAGGTATCCGCCAACTCTGCGAAGAGAAAATCAACTATTACTTCGAGCAGGCCAGTCAGACGCTCAACGAGGTCAACGTTCCCGAAGATCGCAAGGCCCAACTCCGTGCCTACATGGACGAGCTCCTTCACCGCAATAAATAGCCTAGACTCCCGAGGTTCTCCATCAGGTTCCAAACATGAATTACATCGATACCCACTGCCACCTTGATGGCGAAGAATTTGCACAGGACCGCGATGCCGTTGTACAGCGTGCCCGTGAGGCAGGCTGTACACAGATTTTCCTGCCGGCTATAGATGCAGCCTCTTGTAAAACCGTCCTCGATGTCTGTGCCCAGTATCCTAGTTACTGCCTCCCCATGCTCGGTTTGCATCCTGAGGAGGTCAAAACCGACTGGCGCGAACAACTATCCATTATCAACCATCAACTATCAATTAGCGAATGCGTCGCTATTGGTGAAATCGGTCTTGACTACTATTGGAGTCGTGAATTCGAGCAGGAACAGTTGGAGGCTTTTGAAGAACAGGTGCGATGGGCTGTGGAACTACAGTTGCCACTGATGATTCATTGTAGAAAGGCGCAGAACGAACTGGTAGCTATATTAAAGAAATATGCGAAAGATCTGCCTGGTGGTGTATTCCATTGCTTCACCGGCAACGGACAGGAAGCGCACCAACTATTGGAGTTCGACCGCTTTGTTTTGGGTATCGGTGGCGTACTGACTTTCAAGAAATCTCACCTTCCTGAGGTCTTACCCGCCTGTGTACCCCTTGACCGCATTGTCTTAGAGACCGATGCTCCTTACATGGCTCCCGTTCCCCAGCGTGGTCAACGCAACGAGTCCGCCTTCATCCGTCATATTATTACCCGCCTGGCAGAGGCCTATGGGGTAACAGAAGAGGTGATCTGTCACCAGACCACCTCAAATGTAGAACGTATCTTCCACCTTACTTCAACACAACCTTTTTACCATTAACCACATAAATACCTTTGGTTGGGTTCGTTACCCGACGGCCGTCGAGAGTGTAGAACAATAGAGATTGGCTATTGGAAGTTGAATGAACATTGCAGATGCCCGACAGTGCTCCACCCATAAAATCAAATGAGGCCAAACCAGCGGTGACAGCAATATTCGTCACGGGTTTGTTCATCAGTTTACTGTCGTCTGTATTGATATGATTCAGCGTAGCAGCTGGTGTTGACTCGTTGGTCAACTGATTGTTACCATTATAAGGATAAGTCCAACCCGTCTTGTAAGACAAACTCGTCTTGTTATTAGCAGGGAATATAGTATACCGCTTATAAGACAAACTATTAGGCGTAACCGTTGTACTTGTCCACACAGAAGGATCGAAATCGATGTGGAACACCACAACGCCATGGCCAGGAATACTGCTGTCCCACCCTGTCTGTTGGCGGTTCTCTATGAAGTAGTACTCATTCTCCCATCCGTCGTTACGGACGAGATAAGCAACTGGCTGTTCGCTGAGTTGCGGCATGTTAGTGACAGTGGCGCTCTCAGTCAATTCAGTGGGTGTCAACCATCCCATAAGCCAGCGCTCATGGGCAGAATAACCTGGAGGACAATAGCCATCACCACTGTAGTTACCATAGTCCATCAGGTCCCAAGCACCAACAACTTTAGTACTACCATAGTAGAAATCGGGCAGTCCGAAACAGTGGCTATACTCATGGCAGACGGTGCCAAAGGAGCCATAGTCGTTTTTGCCAGTCAGCTCCGCCAAAGCACAATAGCAGTCCACGAGATACTGCTTGCTGCCAACATTGACTGGAATGGGGTCGCAATAGACTCCCTGCTGGCGATCCTTTAAGTGTTCGCTCATCCACCACTGGTGCGGCCAGATGGAATTACTTCCGCCACCATCGTTCATGCCCTTTCCTGCATAGACGATGAGCAACTGGTTGACGAAGCCGTCGCCGTTCCAGTCATACAGGCTCCAATCAATGTCACGCGTCTTAAGCACCTCCATGATGTCCTTAACCAGATACTGCGAGTTCTCGTCATCGTCATCTGCATCCCCATAGCCCTTGTCCCAGCTACGGTACTTTATATAACTATCGCCGAGTACGACATACTGCAGGTCGAAGGTCACATTGAAATCCCCATAGCTCTGAGCTAAGAAGTAATCATGGACAGATCCCTTGAAAGGCGTTTCCGTCAAGTTTTCTGCATTAAGTATCTTGTTCCACTGTTGAATAGTGGCAGCCTCGTCGCCTTTGAACGCACAGTCGTTAAATGCCACCAGCACCGTCAGTTGACGCCTGTCTCCATGATAAAAGTCACCACCAGCCTGTCTTGATTGACCACCAGAAGCGCCACGAGTCAGCGACATACTCAGAGGGCGCGGAGTGCCCCTGCGACAGCTGCGCACACGAATACTGTCTTCTGCCACTGACGAAAGACTAACGGTCAGCAGCAGTATGAGACATAGTATGTGGCGACAAGTGTTCATCGATAGAGTTGTTTACGTATTCCTTGCGGTGTTCTTACGATATAGAGATTACCCCGCTGAGGATTGTCAACGCGACGACCTTGCAGATCGTAACATTCCTGAATCTTGAAACCAGCAACCTTAATATCCTTGATTCCCGTAGGATCGCCCCCCATGAAGTCAAAGGAAACCAATCCGTCTTCTGACATCCGGATGTTAGTGATGGGCTTGCCAAGCAGCGATCCGTCCGGATAGTACATGGCAGCAGCCGGAGTGGACATATCGGTCAGTTGATTGTTCATTACCTCACCATCCACCACATACGGATAAGGTGACGTGCTAAGATGGCGGTTGTTCATGCGAGGACTTTTTGCAAAGGTATTCAGACCTTTCTCATCAATATAAGCATCCCATGCATCATAGTCCATGTTGTCAGCTGGCACAATGTAGAAGCGACGTTTCGTCTTGTCATTATTCACCGAGTTGCCACGCCATGCAGACCCATCATAGTTGACATGATAGATGACCAGTCCCTTGCCTGGTGCACCCAGATCCCAACCACGTTGCTGACGATTCTCTAGCAACAGCCATTCCGAGTCGGAATGCATGATGCGATATACCTCACCGCCCTCTGCAGAGGGTTTTAAATCGGTAATGGAGGTAGGCACCGTAAGGTCGATGGGTGTCAACCAGCCCAGCAGCATCTTCTCCATCGCTGTGAAGTTTGGCGGGCACCAACCATTGTTAGTAAAGTTTCCTCCATCCATCAGGTCCCACTCGTCACAGGCAGAAAAATATGAATTATTGGCCGGATAGATGTCTGGAAGGCCCAAGCTATGCGTAAACTCGTGACAGATGGTACCGATGCCACAAGAAAGGGGTTTGCTGGCAGGCAAAAGTTCACCACTACAAGTATAGTTCGATATTTTGTAACCTGTAGCAGTCGTTATAGTAGAAAATGAACTCGTATTGGGCCAGATATGTCCATAACTCTGACTACTACTGATATTACCTGTTACACCGGCATAGACATAGATAACCTGCTCAATGGATTTATTGCCATCCCAATCATACACGGAGAGATCGATATCCGGATGCTCTGTCAGCATCTTATTCGTAGCCTCTATAAGGACATTCCTACCATAGTTCCTAGTGTTTTCGGTCGGATTATCGTACGGCTGTGCCTTACCACTAGTCTTGTAGGGACCATATATGTCAAACTGCAGATTACACAGTCCCTGCGACTGGTCGCGATAGTAGTCGGCCACGCAGCCCAGACCCTTATCGTCGTTGAAACCAGACTCGTTGAAAACCTTCTCATAGAAAGTATGTGCATCGTTCGTATAGCTGAATTCGGTATCTGCAAACTCTATCAGAATCACCAGTTGTCGATAGGTTCGTTCTGGATCCCAATCATTCTGAACAGCAGGTAGTCTCCTCTGCGCTGCCCGATGGCCCACAGCCGTAGCGTCAGGACTGTCAGGCAAGCAGTCGCCACGAACAACCTTCAGTTCCTCCTGTGCGTTCATGCACAGGGGGAACAGGGCTGTCAATAGTATGATGATTATTTTGCACATGGTGTCCAAGGCTTCAGAGTCTTGAAGAAGTCGTTACCCTTATCATCAACCAGGATAAAGGCAGGGAAGTTCTCAACATCAATCTTCCAGACAGCCTCCATACCGAGCTCTGGATATTCTACGCACTCAATGCTCTTGATAGAACTCTGAGAGAGAACGGCAGCGACACCGCCAATAGAACCCAGATAGAAACCGCCATGCTTCTTACAAGCCTCGGTAACGACATCTGAACGGTTACCTTTGGCAATCATCACGAGTGAGGCCCCCTGCGACTGGAACTCATCCACATAGGGATCCATACGGTTTGCTGTCGTTGGGCCCATCGAACCACAGGGATAGCCCTCTGGGGTCTTAGCAGGACCGGCATAGAGTACAGGGTACTTCTTGAAATAATCGGGCAATCCCTCACCAGCATCGAGACGAGCCTTGAGCTTAGCGTGAGCGATGTCACGGGCCACAATAATAGTGCCCTTCAGATTGACACGGGTAGAGACAGGATACTTACTGAGTTCCTTACGAACAGCATCGATACCCTCATTCAGGTCGATGGTGATGGTGTTAGCACCCTCGCCAGCCTTAGCATACTCGGCAGGAATGAGCTCTGAAGGATTCGAGTCCATCTTCTCCAGCCAGATACCGTCGGCATTGATCTTTGCCTTGATATTTCTATCTGCAGAGCAGCTGACGCCCATACCAATCGGGCAAGAAGCGCCATGACGAGGCAAACGAATCACGCGGATATCGTGAGCCAGGTACTTACCACCAAACTGAGCTCCCAAGCCAATCTTATGAGCCTCCTTCAGCAGTTTCTCCTCGAGGTCAACATCGCGGAAAGCGCGACCTGTCTCGTCGCCCGTAGTAGGCAGACCATCGTAGAACTTGATAGAAGCGAGTTTCACGGTGAGCAGGTTCTTCTCGGCAGAGGTTCCACCAATCACAAAGGCGATGTGGTATGGAGGACAAGCAGCAGTACCCAGACTCTTCATCTTCTCTACCAAGAATGGGATGAGTGTTCCCTCGTTCTGGATAGTAGCCTTGGTCATTGGGTAGAAGTAGGTCTTGTTAGCAGAGCCACCACCCTTAGCTACCATCACAAACTTATACTCAGCACCCTCTGTTGCCTCGATATCAATCTGTGCAGGCAGGTTGCAACGAGTGTTCACCTCGTCATACATGTTCAGAGGAGCGTTCTGCGAGTAGCGCAGGTTATCCTGAGTAAAGGTATTGAACACACCAAGGCTCAGCGCCTCTTCGTCCTCGAAACCAGTCCAGATCTGCTGACCCTTCTCACCATGAATAATAGCTGTACCCGTATCCTGACAAAACGGCAGGATGCCACGTGCTGCCACCTCGGCATTGCGCAGGAACTGCAAAGCGACATACTTGTCATTCTCAGATGCCTCCGGGTCGTTGAGAATCTTAGCCACCTGCAGGTTATGCTCACGACGCAGCATGAACTCCACATCGTGGAAAGCCTGCTGAGCCAAGAGCGTCAGGGCCTCTTTAGAGACCTTTACGATTTGCTTACCTTCAAACTCTGACGTTGTCACGCCTTCCTTACTCAACAAGCGGTACTCCGTCTTGTCCTCGCCCACCTGAAACATCGGGGCATACTTGAATGCTACTGGATTTGCCATATTAGTTGTCTGTATTTGTTAGTTATTAATATCCAAAAATTTCTTCTGTCGTCAAGCGACGGATGGGACCAATCTTACCAAGTGATTCCATGTCGAGTTCCTTCTCATCGCCCAATATGATGTAGCGATAGGTCTTGTTAGCCATCTGCTTCTTCTCGAAGTTCACCATATCCTGCAACGTCACCTTGCCCAAATCCTCATAGATTTTCTGGTTCAAATCGTAGTCCAGACCCAGCTTTTTCATAGCGTTCCACTTGTTGATGATGCTCATCTTGGTGGTGCGCAGGCTGGCCAACTGCTTGGTCAATCCCTCCTTGGCTATCTTAAATGCAGTCTCGCTGGCAGGCATCTCGTTCAGAATCTTATGGAAGTGATTGATACAATCCATCATCTTATCGTTCTGAGTGATGATATGAGTCATATAGTTTTCCTTGCCACTCTTCTTGTCAGGACGTCCATAGTAGGCGGCGGCATTATAAGCCAGACCACGAGCCTCGCGCATTTCCTGGAATACAATTCCGTTCATACCGCCACCGAAGTACTCGTTGAACACGCCTACTACAGCAGCCTCATCGATATTCCAGTTGCGATGCTCGTCGTGATACATTCGCATATAGATATTCTTAGCGTCGAATGGTGCAATCCATACCTCGTTGGTAGGTGTCTGCTGGCGCTCATACTCCTTGTTCTGTGGCACAGGCAGCAGCTTCTTTGGCATCTTATGCGTCTTGGTCACAATGTCAGAAACCTCCTTCACGGTCATAGGTCCATAATACTCCACGCTGTGCTCATAGCTGCTCAGATTCTTCAGCAGGTCAACAAACACCTGTGGGTTGGTGTTCTTCAGCTGCTCCTCAGTCATGATGTCTCTACTGAAGTTGCGCTTGCCAAACACACCATAGTTATACAGCCAGTTGAAGTAGCCACGCTGATTTTTCTTGGCATCATCACGACGCTTCAGAATCTGACCCACCATTTCGTTGTAGGCCTCCTTGTCCACCTTGGCATTCTGCAGCAGTTCCTCGCCCAGTGCCAGGGCAGCCTGCATGTTCTCGCTCAGACCCATCAGGCGAACGTTGATTTCATCGCTACCCTCGCCCACATAGAAGTCGCAGCCCAGCTCATAGAACTTCTGCTTCAACTCTGCAGCAGTATACTTGTCAGTGCCCAGATAGTCGATATAGTCTGTTGCCACGTCGTAGCGGTTGTCAGCCTTGCGACCAAACTCATAATGCAGGTTCAGTTGGAACAGACCGTTCTCTGTGTTCTTTACATATTTCAGTGGCAGTCCCTTCTTGGTCTTAGCCATTGTCATATCCTTCTTAAAGTCTACAAACTTAGGCTGGATAGGCTCCACCTTCGCATTCTGGATATCCTTCACAAACTGACTCATCATGTCGCGGTTGGTGGGGATGGGCGTAATAGCAGGCTTGTCTATCTTCTTCTGCAGAGAGTCCACACCCTGCTTCTTGAATACTGTTACATAACCATTGGTAAAGAACTTGTTGGCAAATGTCACAATATCCTGCTTGGTAATCTTCGACACACGGTCGATGCTCTCAACCTCCTGTTTCCAGTCCACCTCATTGATAAAGGCGTCTACAAACATATCGGCTCGTCCCTCGTTGCTCTCCAGCGTCTGATAGCGATTGCGTTTGTAGTTGTTAATGATGCTAGGCAGCAAGTTGTCAGGGAAGTCGCCCTTTTTCAGTTTATCTATTTCGGCCAACATTAGGCTACGAACCTCTTCCAGGCTCTGGCCCTGCTTGGGTGCACCAATCAACAAGAAACCACCATGATCACGCATCAGCTCAGCACCGGCTCCCGCTCTTTGTACCTTCATGGTCTGGTTCAGGTCAAGGTCGAACAATCCTGCACGTCCATTGCTCAGCACGCTCGACAACAAATTCAGAGTGTCAGCCTGCAGACTGTTCGCCTGCTTAGCACGCCAAGCCATCCATACTTGCTCAGCCTCCTGTCCGATAACTGTGGTATCCTTAGGAGCAGTTAATGCGGGGAGTGGTGCAAAAGTAGGTTGTTTCACATCAGCACCAGGCTTCCAACTGCTGAAATACTTGTCGATGATAGCGATGGTCTTGTCAGGATCCAGGTCACCAGCCATACAGATGGCCACGTTGTTTGGGCGATACCACTTGTTGAAGTAGTTCTTGATGTTTGTTATCGAAGGATTCTTCAGGTGCTCCTGAGTACCGATGGTGGTCTGTGTGCCATAAGGATGGTTAGGCCACAGCATCTTACACAGCGCAGCAAACAACTTGCGACTGTCGCTGGTCAGTCCGATGTTATACTCCTCATATACAGCCTCAAGCTCTGTGTGGAAACCACGTATCACCATATTCTGGAAACGGTCGGCCTGAATCTTAGCCCAGTTATCAATCTCGTTCGATGGTATATCCTCTGTATAGCAAGTCACATCGTTCGATGTATAAGCATTAGTACCCTCAGCACCAATGGCAGCCATCAGCTTGTCGTACTCATTGGGGATGAAATACTTGGCAGCCACCTGAGATACAGAGTCAATCTCATGATAGGCTTGCTTACGAGCGGCAGGATCGGTCAGCTTGCGATAAGCCTCGTAACGCTGTTCAATCTGGTCGAGCAACGGAGCCTCAGCAGTGGGATTGTTAGTACCAAACTGCTTAGTACCCTTAAACATCAGGTGCTCCAGATAGTGAGCTAGTCCAGTCGTCTCTGCGGGGTCATTCTTTGAACCTGTACGCACAGCGATATATGTCTGAATACGAGGTTTTTCCGTATTTACGCTCAAATAAACCCTCAACCCATTGTCGAGTGTATAAATACGTGTCTGCATCATATCTCCAGACACCGTTACATACTTGTAATCCTTAGCCTGTACGCCGATGGCCAACAGACAACAGCCGATAGCCAACAGACAATTCTTTTTAATCTTCATAATCTATTTCGTGATCCAATTTTGAGATAAAGTCATCGAAGACATCCTGCTCGACATCACCCATAGAGAACTCCTTCTCAGCGTCCTTGCGGATCTCGGCAATCCATGCACGACGAGCCTTGACATAATCCTCACGGATACGCTGGATGGCAGCATCGTTAATTTCGTCGAGACCGTAGTAGTCAAGAATCAGCTGGTAGGTCCATGTCCACTGGTATTCGCGATAGTGCTCGTTGATTTCGTTGAAACGTTCCAACACCTCGCGGATGCTCTCGATGGTACCGTTCTTGATGTCGTTGAGCAAACGCTCCTCCTCGCTGGCAGGCAGCAAGAGACCAGAGAGATCGTTCCACTGACCCAGGCCAATTTCAGTAGCGGGCTTGCCCAGCCATTGTTCCTTGACGGCACGCTTCAGCACAGCACCCATATAGATGCGGAGGGCAATGTCGTAGTATTTAATACCCTTCTTCAGCGACGAGGCATTGATGATATACTCCTGGAAGTTGTACGATGACACATTGTTGCCACCGGCCTGACGCAGGTTCTCCAGAATCTTCTTACCCTCTACAATCTCACCGACAGTAAATGGCGACAACCAGTCGAAGTTGATGATGCTCTTACGGCTCGAAGCAGCACGCTTGTCACGCTTCGGCCATTTCTTAATGTCACGATAGAGTCCCACCGTTGTAATGTTACGACCAGGCACGATATACATCGTCTCACCATAAGCCATCAGATAGGCAAATGGCAGACAGCGCATGTCAGGATGGTTCATCAACTTACCGAAGCAGACAGAGAAAGCGCCAATCTTTGCAGGCATCAGCACATAGGCGCCAGAAGCAGTCTTGGAGCCACGCTCCAGCACACCATAGTGCATGGGACCCATCTTGTAGGCATGGTTCGAGAAGTTAGTGTTCGAACCAGCATTGTAGAATGAGAACTCACCACCAATCAGCAACGAGCTCTTGTGGTGCGAGGCAGAGAACGGTCCGCAGAAGGCAGCACAGGCCTCACCATTGGCCATATAGCTGTTGGCGAAGAACACGCTGGCCTCAGCAGTGAAACCATTGGTAATCTGACAGGCCTCACCAACAAAGCAGTCCTGCATCTTCACGGAGTTGGTGATGGAACAACCGTTCGAGATAATGCTGTTCTCGCAGATAACACCCGTACCGATAAATACGGAGTCATCTTTCGACGAGAGGATGGTACAGTCGCTCAAACGGGCAGCACCATTGATCTCACAGTCTTCCTTGATAACAGTATTGGTAATTTCCTTGGAGTTGATGATTTTCACGCCGTTGCCGATGGTTCCGCGCTCAGGTTGTGTGAAGCGAATCTCCTCATTAATCAGACGTGACAGACTGTCTTTCAGCTGTTTGTCCTTGAAATACTTCACCATAAAGGCGGCCAGCTGTGAATTCAGGTCGTGGAAAAGCACCACATTACCATCGCCCATCTCGTTGAGTACACTGATAAGATGGCCCTCGCCAAAAGAAGCGCCCTCAGTGGTCTCCATCGTGGAGATGTTTGAGATATAGCAGTCGTTGCCAATAGTATAGTTGTTGATGTAGTTGCCAATCTTCTCGATGAGACAGTTGTCGCCAACGGTGACGTTGCGCAGAGTTGCATCGTTGATTCCGGAATGTTTTACAAAGCCCTTCGATACTTCCACCTGCTTCTCGAAGACACCCAGTCGGATGTCACCGTAGAAGATAACACGATGGAAATTATAGGGAGAAAACTCCTCCGCAACCTTAACACGCTGCCAGTCCTCAGCCCAACAGCTATTGTTTTCCAGTACGTGAATCTCATCGTCTGTCAAAAATCTGTAGTCTCTCATAATCTTATTGTGTTTGGTTCATTATTCTTCTATCTGATACAGGAAGTCGTTATACGGATATTTCTGCACATGCAGCTCGCGGACACGCTTGTAGAGAATCTCGCGCAACATGTCGATATTCTCTTTCTGCTTGGCAGAGATGAACAGGCACTCCAAATAGTGCTGGTTCTCACCAGTACGTGCCATCCAGGTCTGCTTCAGGTCATCGAGCGTCAGGTTCTCCTTGGTAATCGGTGTCAGGTCATCGGCCTCTTTCTCGACCCATGAGTAGGCATCAATCTTGTTGAACACCAGCATGGCGGGTTTCTCGGCACAGCCCAGTTCCTTCAACGTCTCCTCCACCACGCGGATCTGTTCCTCAAAATCGGGGTGCGAGATATCCACCACATGCACCAACAGGTCGGCCTCGCGCACCTCATCGAGCGTTGACTTGAACGACTCCACCAGGTCGGAGGGCAGCTTACGAATGAATCCTACCGTATCTGCCAACAAGAAGGGCAGATTGTCGATGGTCATCTTTCTCACCGTGGTATCCAGCGTCGCAAAAAGTTTGTTCTCTGCAAACACATCACTCTTTGCCAGCAGGTTCATCATCGTGGACTTGCCGACATTGGTATAACCCACCAGTGCCACACGAATCAGTCGACCACGGTTCTTACGCTGGGTGGTCTTCTGTTTGTCAATCTCCACCAGTCGCTCTTTCAACAGCGAGATGCGCTGACGGATAATACGCTGGTCCATCTCCAACTGCGTTTCACCAGGACCACGAAGACCCACGGAGCCCTTTCCGCCACCGCTACCAGAACCACCGCCCTGGCGTTCCAGGTGGGTCCACAAGCGTTGCAGACGGGGCAGCATATAACGGTACTGTGCCAGCTCCACCTGTGTCTTGGCCTCAGCAGTCTGGGCACGCATGGCAAAGATGTCGAGAATCAGCGAAGTACGATCAAGGATTTTCACCTTCAGTTCATTCTCGATATTTCGAATCTGCTTGGCAGACAACTCATCGTCGAAGATGACCATACCGACAGGCTGCGGAACCTCCTGACCGTCTTCAGGTTCTGGTGATCCTGCATCTAACCAATCGTAGTAAGCATCTTCCTTTTGCTTGATATATTGGCGAATCTCTTCGAGCTTACCCTTGCCCACATAAGTCACCTGACTGGGGCCCTGCACCTTCTGCGTGAAACGCTTCACAGTGACAGCTCCAGCGGTGTCGGCCAGAAACTCCAGCTCGTCCAGATATTCTTTTGTCTTCGCCTCATCCTGCTGCTGTGTTATCAATCCGACAAGTACAGCAGTCTCGGCTTTAGCTTCAGATATAACAAATTCCTTCATAATCGGTGCAAAGTTAAAAAAAAAATATGAATTATTCATTAATAATTATGAATTATTTCTTACCTTTGCAACCGATAAGACAAAAACTTTATATTTTTCACACTTATGAGACTAATTATTGAACCCGACTATCAGAAGATGTCGCAATGGGCTGCAGAACATGTCATTGAGCGTATCAATGCCTTCCAGCCCACCAAAGAGAAACCGTTTGTATTGGGTCTTCCCACAGGTTCTTCACCCGAAGGCATGTATGCTTGCCTGGTGAAAGCCAACAAGGAAGGACGCGTATCGTTCAAGAACGTGTTGACGTTCAACATGGACGAATATGTAGGTCTGCCTGAGGAGCACCCTGAGAGCTACCACTCTTTCATGGCCCGCAATCTGTTCAACCACATTGACTGCCCGAAGGAGAACATCCACATCCTCAACGGCAATGCCAAGGACCTGGCTGCAGAATGCGCACACTACGAAGAGATGATCAAGGAAGCTGGTGGTATCGACCTGTTCATTGGCGGTATCGGTCCTGACGGACACATCGCCTTCAACGAGCCTTACAGCTCACTGACCAGCCGCACCCGCGTGAAGACGCTGACCACCGATACGATTATTGCCAACAGCCGTTTCTTCGACAACGACGTCAACAAGGTTCCCAAGCTGGCCCTCACCGTTGGTGTAGGTACTGTGATGGATGCCAAGGAAGTGATGATTCTCGTCAACGGCCATCACAAGGCTCGCGCTTTGAAGGCTGCCGTTGAGGGTGCTGTTACCCATGAGTGGACTATCTCAGCTCTGCAGATGCATCAGCATGGCATTATCGTTGCTGACGAGCCCGCTACTGACGAGCTGAAGGTTGCTACCTACAAGTACTTCAAGGATATCGAGAAGAACAACCTGTAAGACAGAACTTCGAAACCTCGATTTTTCGAAACTTCGAAACTTCGAGACATCGAAACATCGAGATTTCGAAATATCGAAATATCGGAATATCGAAATATCGAAATATCGAAACAAAAAAGTAAGGAATCGCTTCCTTACTTTTTTTATTTCTTCAGTTTAAAAGAGTTTTCGATGCTGGTGAGTTCGGCAGAAAATTCCTTGTCTACCTTCAGGCGCTGTTCCACCGTCGAACAGCTATGAATCACCGTCGAGTGGTCACGACCACCGATGAGCTGACCAATGCGCGATGCCGGCATCTTGGTGTACTTCTGAGCCAGGTACATCGATACCTGACGCACCATGACGAAGTCGCGCTTGCGGCTCTTGCTGAACACGCTCTGCTGCTGCACATGATAGTGGTTACATACCTTCTCCAGGATATCGTCAACGGTCAGCGGCTTGTTGTCAATCTTCACAGCACGCTTCACCACACGCTCTGCCAGTCGCATGTCCACATTCGTGTTATAGACAATCGAATAAGTCAACAGCGAGTTGATGACGCCCTCCAAGTCACGAACAGAACCATTGGCCGTTTCAGCAATAAACTGGATGACGTCGGCAGGAATCTTCAGACCATCACGACGACACTTTGCGTTGAGGATGTCAATGCACAACTGCACATTGGGCTTCTCCAATTCAGCTATCAGACCAGACGAGAAACGCGTCAGCATGCGCTCTGGCAACCATCCCAGGTCTACTGGTGGACGATCACTGGCCAGGATAATCTGCTTGCCCAGACGCGACAGGTGATCGAAGATGTGGAAGAACGTAGCCACCGTCTTCTCGGCTGTTGCCCACTCCTGCACATCGTCAACTATCAGCACATCAATGCTCTGGTAGAAGTTGATGAAATCGTTGACGGTATTCTTCCGGCTGGCATCGGTAAACTGCACCTGGAAGAGGCGGGCCGACACATACAGCACGCGCTTATGGTGATACATCTCCTTGCAACGCACACCAATGGCATTGATCAGATGGGTCTTACCACAGCCTGACGGACCATAGACAAAGAAAGGATTGAACGTCGTCTTTCCCGGATGCTCAGCAATAGACAGTCCCACGGTGCGTGGTAGTTTGTTGCTGTCGCCCTCAATATAGTTATGGAAGGTCTTGTGGATATCCAACTGCGGGTTCAGGTCGCGCTCCACAACGTCCAGCGTCGTGGGTGCCTTGTTGCCACGGTTTGTAGCGGGAGCGGGTTCTACGCTGGTAGGCTCCTCACCCTCCACCACCGTATTGATGCGGTGCTGCTTGTCGGTGACGACACGATAGTTCAGCTGGACCTTCTGTCCGAAGCAACGCGTCAGGACCTTGCTCAGCAAGTTCACATAGTACTGCTCCAAATACTCATACACGTACATACTAGGTACCTGTACGAGCACAGACTGGCGTTCCTCATCGTATTTCTCGAACACGATGGGCGCGAACCATGTCTTGTATTGCTGCTCCGTGACGTTGTCCTTAATCAGACTAAGGCAGTTGTCCCAAATTTTTTCAATCCTCCAAATGCATGCTTTTTTTATCGCGCGAGAACAATATCTGTAAATTGCTCATATTTCGACCGTTAAGTGCTTTTTAAGACTTTTTTATCTACCAATGGACTTGCATAAATGCATCCCTCTGTTTTTCAGCGTTTTAATGCACGCATGCACATTAACCAAATAATGTGCACGCATTGTCTACAGGGAACACTAAACGATTGAAATATCAAGCACTTCCGACGATGGAATTGAAAATCTCACAACGCCTTTACTATTTAGACGAATTAAAAATTGCAAACCTTTTACTTGTCCTTCTTCCCAAAAATCGAGAAGTGCACATAGCGCTTCGGATGAGCCTTCAAATCTGTCAGCAGCGAGTCGGCACTGGCAGTGGTGGCTGTCAGGTTGTTATAGAGTGTCGCGTCGCGCATCAGCAGTCCCAGTGTACCCTCGTTGCTGTTCAGTTTCTGCGTCATCTGCTCCACGTTTGCCAGCGTCTGGTTCACCTTGGCATTCATCGCAGCCACATCGATTTGTGACAGGTTATGCGTCAGCTGCTGGGTATTGTCCAGCACGCCGTTAGCTTTGGTCATCATGGTGGGCACCTCGCGGTTCAGCGAAGCCGATAGTGTCTTCAGTTCCCGACTGGTCGCATTCAGGTTGTCCGTCATACCCTCCACGTTGTGCAGCGTGTTGCGCAGGGCAGGGTCAGCCAGCAGCTGGTTCAGGCTGTTCATAATGCTGTCCAGCTTGGGTGCAATATCCATGATGACGGGCATCATCTCGCCCACCTTACTCATGATGCCCTGTTCCATATCTCCGCTGATGGTGTCGCCAACGCCAATCATGTGTATCGGGTCGTCAGAGAGCACCAGGTTAATCTTGATGTTACCCAACAGGTCGCTGGCCAGTTCAGCACGCGAGCCAACAGGCACGCGCATCTCCTTGTTCAGACCAATCTCAGCAACAATCTTTCCATGAGGATCGTAGTCGTAGTCCAACGACTTCACCACACCCACACGATAGCCGTTGGCATAGACGGGCGACGACACCGCCAGACCCGTAGCATCCGAGAAGGCCACATACATGGCATTGTCGCTTGAGAAGACACTCAGTCCTTTCAGGAACTGCAGTCCGAAAAACAGCACGACGATACCGAATATCGACACCAGTGCTATCTTGATTTCCTTTGTAAATTTCATATCTGTCGTTATTTACTTTCTTACTTCTTCCTTTTCTTGAACTCCTCTATTGCCTGACGGACATCCGTCTTCTGGCCGTCCTTGAAGGCAATGATAAAGGCTTGTGGGAACTTCTCCAGCAGCGACTTGCGCAACTGGTATATCTCATTGTAGTCGGTAGAGGCACCAACCGTAAACTTATACAGGCCACCTTCCTCGTAGCTGTCTACACCCGTCAGTCCCTTGAACTGGGGCGACGAGGGCGCCAACTTCGAACCGCTGGCCAGAATCTGCACTTTGAAGACGGGGGCCGAAGGTGCAGCAACAGCAGGCTTCTCGACAGGCTTCTCGACAGGCTTCTGTTCAGGCACAGCTACTGGCTGTTCCACAACAGCAGGCTTCTCCACAGCAACGGTTTCCACCTTTTCCTCTGCCTTCTTTTTAGCTTCTTCTTCAGCTTTCTTTTCTGCCTCAGCCTTCTTAGCTTCCTCTTCCAGCCTGCGTTTCCTCTCCTTCCTGCTTTCCTTCTTCGTCTCCTGCTTCACTTCCTGCTTCGCGGGTTCAGGAACAACGGCAGGTATCTGCACCTCTTCCTTCGGTTGGGGTTCTGCCTTATAAGGTACGCTGACATTGGTATCGTACTTGCGCTTATAGTCCACAAAGGCCTGATAGATGCCATAACCCAACTGGCTGACGCCACTACTAGAACTCAGGAATCGCTCCTCATCGGGCGTAGAGATGAATCCCAGCTCTATCAGACAACTGGGCATCGACGTCTCTCTCAGCACCAGGAATCCAGCCTGCTTCACACCCTTGTTCTGACGATTGGCAGCAGCACAGGTGCGACGCTGCACGAACTTGGCCAGCTCCACGCTCTGCGCCATGTTGTGGTCCTGCATGAACTCAAACATGATATAGCTCTCCGACGAGTTGGGGTCGAAGCCCTGGTAGCGCTGCTTATAGTCTTTCTCATAGAGGATTACCTCGTTCTCACGCTTAGCGACGGCGAGGTTGTCGGCAGCACGGTGCATACCCAGTGTATAGGTCTCCAAGCCCCTGGAGATATGACCCTTGGGCAGCGCATTGGTATGGATAGAGATAAACAGGTCGGCCTTGTTCCTGTTGGCAATGTCGGCACGGCTGTGCAGGGGAATGAAGACGTCGGTCTTGCGGGTGTACACCACCTTCACGTCCGGACAGTTCTGCTCCACCAGTCTGCCGAAGGCCAGCGCCACGTTCAGGTTGATGGTCTTCTCCTTGGTAATCTTACCCACAGCACCAGCGTCGTGTCCGCCATGTCCGGCATCGATGACCAGCGTAAAACGTTTGTTGGCAGCACCGACGGTCACTGCCACACACATCATTAATATATATACGTATAATCTTTTCACTCTTCTCTATTCACTCTTCTCTATTCACTAGCGCGCAGCGCGCATATTTCCACACTCGCTCCCTTACAGTCAGCACCCATCGGTGGATTACATTTCGTTACGCGGACTGTCAGCGCCGTCACCTGCGGGAATTCGTCCAGCACGCGCTGCCCTATCCTACCCGCCACGTGTTCCAGCAGCTGCGAGGGCTGGGCCATCTCCTGTCTTACCACGTCGTAGAGCTCCGCATAGTTGACGGTATCGGCCACCGCATCGCTCATCACAGCACCGCTGAGGTCGGCCTCCACCTGCAGCGACACCAGGTATTCACCACCCACGCGCCGCTCCTGCTCCATCACGCCGTGGTAGGCGTAGAAGCGCATGTCATGCAGTAGGATGCTGCCCTGCGTTATCTTCATTGTCTGTCACCTCGGCTCCGTCGCCCAGATATTTCTTCAGGGCACGCTCCACGCCGTTCTTCCACGTATTGATGCTCTCCGACTGCAGCTGCAGCGAGGACACCAGCTTGATGACGTGCTCTATGGGCATGCGGTAGCGCAACACGCCACTAATCAGCTTGGCATAGTTCCAGTACTCCGGATTGAACTTCTCCGACAGGCCCTCCACGGTAATCTTGTAGCCGCGGGTGTTCTCAAACTGGAAGTCGTAGCGCTTCGTACCGTCAGCATTAACCTGCTTGATAATCTTTCCCTTGGTCACCGACTTCGGCAGCAGAATGCCCTCCTCGTCGTCTTGCAGACCCGTGAAAATCTCGTAGGGATAGCCGTTGAGCAGACCCACCAGGGCCACCCACTTGTCCTTGTTGTTCTGGAAACGCACCACGTCGCACTCCAGCTCCTTGGGGCGCACCTCCGTCACTTCCGGGCGCTGATTCTGCACCACCTCCTTGACGGCAGCGTCGGCCACCATCGTCACCAACTCTTCTTCGTCGGGTGTCAGTGCAGCAAACATCTTGTCCAGCAACAACTGAACCTGCCCGTCTGTCAACGGGGTCTCTGTGTGCTGGCTGGCGGCGGCCATACGATGGGCCAGACGCTCCACCAGCGTCACTTTCATGTCTGTCATATTATAAAATAAACGTTTATCGCGTGCAAAGGTACAAAGAAGTTTCCACTTTCAGACAACTTTCAGCATTAAATTTACCAAATTGTTTCCCATTTCAGTAATTTTTTGTACTTTTGCAGCATGAAAAACTTGCTGACACGGCGTAGCATTCGCCAATATAGCGAGCGCGAAGTGAACGAAACGCTCCTCAACCGCCTCCTCACAGAGGCCAGTCGCACACAAACCATGGGCAACCTGCAGCTCTACAGCGTCGTCGTCACCCGCGATGACCAGATGAAGCAGCGCCTGTCGCTTGCCCACTTCAGCCAACCCATGGTGACGCAGGCTCCCGTGGTACTCACCATCTGTGCCGACTTCCACCGCACCACCCGCTGGTGCGAGGAGCGCAAGGCCCAGCCCGGCTACGACAATTTCCTCTCGTTCCAGAATGCGGCCATCGACGCCCTGCTCTACACGCAGACACTCTGCAACCTCATGGACGAGGAGGGTCTAGGCTACTGCTATCTGGGCACCACCGTCTATCAGCCCCAGCAAATCATCGACATCCTCCAGCTGCCACGTCTCGTCATGCCCGTTGCCACGCTGACCGTTGGCTGGCCTGCCGAAGAGGGTTCGCTCAGCGACCGCCTGCCCCTGGAGAGCTTTGTCCACAGCGAGACCTACCGCGACTACACTCCCGCCGACATCGACACCTATTATACCTATAAGGAGAATCTCCCTGAGAACCGCCACTTCTGTGACATCAACAACAAGGAGACTCTCGCTCAGATATTCACCGACCTCCGCTACACGAAGAAAGACAACGAAGCCATGTCGGCAGGCCTTCTGGAGGCTTTGCGCCGCCAGGGTTTCCTCTCTTCTTTATGACATCTTCTATGTCACAAAGGTGGTAAAAAACGTGCTGAAGACTGACAGACTGACAAAACCCCTATCTACAAAGGGCTCGCAGTCTGTTACAGTCTGTTTAGAGACTGACAAGACTGACAGTCCTCTCTGTATTATATCTGTATCATCACAATAATAAGTCGTTAATAGTCAATGCTTTGCGCATTATCTAGAAAATTCCGAAAATTCTCTAGAGAACTTTGCGATTATCAGCTGTATACGACTAAAATTCTCTAGAGAATTTATTGTTTCTATAGCTAATACACGCCAATACAAAACTAATATTGGGGATGAATGCTGTCAGTCTCCTGTCAGTCTTGACAGTCTCCCAAAAGACCGCAAACGCCCTGTACATCGGGGTTTTGTCAGTCTGTCAGTCTTTATCGCAAAATTTTCAGGTCTGCAAAAATAAAGATTATTCCCGAAACAACACAGAAAAAGGCAAGATTTTTGGTCTTGCCTTTTAAGTTTACTATTTTGTTGTTCGCTTAATCTTCAGCAACGACGGGCTTGTACTTGGGTACAAGGGCCTTCATGATGCACCAGCCGATGAGATAGGCAACAGCGCAGAAGGAGAAGACAACCATGTAGGCAGCAGGCTTGCCCTCGAAGCCCATGACAGAGAAGGCACCACCCTGCCCTTCTGCCCAGGTGAAGAAGACACCAGAGCCGAAGTTGATGGCCATAGAACCGAGACCACCGACAGCAGTGCCCAGACCTACGAGGGTACCGATGGTGGACTTGGGGAACATGTCGCCAACGGTAGAGAAGAGGTTGGCAGACCATGCCTGGTGACCAGCACCGAGGAGACCGATGAGGATGGCGGGCCACCAAGCGCTATAGGCACCAAGAGGCTGTGCCAAAAGACCCAGCACGGGGAAGCAGGCGAAGATGAGCATGGCGCGCATGCGACCGAGATAGGGATTCATGCCCAGCTTCTCGACAAAGATCTTAGGCAGATAGCCACCACCGATAGAGAGCACGGTGACGATGGCGTAGAGGGTAAAGATGAGGGCGATACCCATAGCAGAGTCGGAAGTGTAGCCATACTGGTCGGAGAAATAGGCGGGAGCCCAGAACAGGAAGAACCACCAGACACCATCGGTCATGAACTTACCAACGATGAACGACCAGGTCTGCTTATAAGTAAGACACTTGAAGAAGGGGATTGCAGCCTCTTCCTTCTGGTCCTCACGGTTCTGAACGTCAGCCAGGTCGTTGTCCTGCTCGATATAGTTCAGCTCAGCCCGGTTGACATGCTTGTTCTTGCGGGGCTTGTCGTAAGCCCAAATCCACAGGGCCATCCATACATAGCCCAGCACACCAATGACGACGAATGCCATCTCCCAACCCCAGGCACGAGCCAGCAGGGGAATAGTGGCAGGAGCAGCGAGCGCACCCACAGAGGCACCACTATTGAAGATAGAGGTGGCGAAGGCACGGTCCTTGGCAGGGAAATACTCGGCAGTGGCCTTGATAGCTGAGGGGAAGTTACCAGCCTCACCAACGGCGAGAATCATACGGCACGAGAGGAACAGCCATACAGAGATGGTGGCAATGGCCACAGCAGCATCGCTGCCAGCCTGTACCAGTCGCAGGGCCTCGATATTCTCGTAACCCTCAATCTGCATGGTTGCCCAGCCACAGCCTGCATGAAGCACGGCACCGGTGGACCATACGAAGATGGCGATGAGGTAACCCTTCTTGGTGCCCATCCAGTCGATGAACTTACCAGCGAAGATGTTGGCAATGGCATAGAAAGCCGAGAAGAGACCGGTGATGTAGCCGTAGTGGGCATCGGTCCAGTGGAAGTCGACGGCAATGAAGTCCTTCCAGGTGAGAGACAGGACCTGACGGTCCATGTAGTTAACGGTGGTTGCCAGGAAGAGCAACGCACAGATGACCCAACGGAAGTTGGACATTTTAGTAGTTGAAATCGGTGTCATAATATGCTAGTTATTTGATGTCGATAACGGGAATGTTGTCTTTGTCATTGTAGTACAGGTTCTCACCAGCCATACCCCAGATGAAGGTATAGTAGTAGGTGCCGGCAGCAGCGTGCATGGACCACTCGGGCGACATGATGGCCTGTTCGTTGTGGAGCCAGACGACGCGCGACTCCTGGGGCTCACCCATGATGTGGGCAATGGTCTGCTCCTGAGGGAGGTTGAAATAATAGTAAGCCTCGATGCGACGGCCGTGGGTGTGAGGAGGCATGGTATTCCACGCAGCGCCTGGGTTGAGCTGGGTGAGACCAAGCTGCAACTGGCAGGGACCTTCCTCGAGGACGTCGTTGACGATGAGCTTATAGACGGTGCGGTTGTTGCACTCCTCCAGCGAACCAACAGGGCCCCAGACGGCAGCCTTCAGCGAACCCTTGCGACCATCGAGGGTAATCCACTGGGTCTTGAAATGCTGGTGGGCAGTAGCGCTGTTGAGGTAGAACTTGGCGGGGTTGCTGGCATCCTTAGAGCGGAAGAGCACCTCTTTGTTGCAGTCGAGGGAGTTGCCCTTCTTGTCCTTGCCCAGATGGCCACGGCCAACGTAGAGGGCCTCCTTGGGCTGGAGGGGATACTCCTTGCCGTCGACGATGACAACGCCTTCGCCAAGACCACAGTTGACAATACCAATCTCACGGTTGTAGAGGAAGTACTTCTCCTTGATGCTCTTATCGACATCGAGTCCCAGCTCCCAGAAGTTCTCCAGTTTCAGGGTCTTGTTCACCGGCATAGCGCCACCGAAGATGAAGCGGTCGTAGTGGCTGTAGGTGAGGTTAATCTTGTCGGCCTCCATGACCTTCTCCATGACGAAACGCTCACGAAGGGTCTTCGTGTCGTAACCTTTCACATCCTGGGGATGGCAGGCGGTCTGGAAACTAATGTGCTGGTCACCAACGGTGCGGTCGGCCTCCTGAGCGGAGACGGAAAGTAAATTGCTCATAAGCAGTAGCAAAAGAAATGTTTTTTTCATATTTTAATTTGTTTCGATGTTTCGATATTTCGATATTTCGATGTTTCGATGTTTCGATGTTTCGAGATTATTGGGCCTTATTCTCCTTGGCGATGCGGAGGCGGTTATAGACCACCATTGCCACCGTGATTAGTGTCAGGACACCGGCACCAATCCACTGCAGATAGGCCACGCACTTGTAGATGACCCAGCCGAAGAGCGACGAGGCGAAGTCGAGGGCACCAGCCTGGAAACCTTCGGGAATCTTGGCGGCAGGGTCGCTGGTCTGGGCATAGACCGTCTGGGCTGCCTGCGTAAAGGCAGGAGCCATGTCGGTAACAAACCACAGGCCAATGCCTACGGCGACGAGTCCGATGATGAGCGTCTTCACCACGTTACCCTTGGTATAGGGCAGAATCATGACATAGATATAGAACATACCTGCCAGAGAGGCCAGTGGCAGGAACTCGTTGCCTGGCAGGACAACGGCCAGCAGCAAGGCCACGGGTATGAGGATGAGCGAGGCTACGAGGGTGGTAGGATGACCAATGACCAAGGCTGGCGACATGCCGATATACACCTTCTTGCCATTGAACTTGCGCTTCACCACCTCCTGCGTCTTCTCAGCGATGGGTTTCAAACCATCGATGAAGAGCTTGGTGATGCGGGGGATAAGCTCCATGACGGCACCCATGGTGACACCCAGGAAGAGTACCTTCTTGATGTCGAGTTGGGCAACGGCACCTATCAAAGCACCCACAATGACACCCAGAACGATGGGTTCACCCAGAACACCGAACTTGCGCTTCAGACCATCAGCATCGATGTCGAGCTTGGAGAAACCAGGAATCTTGTCCAAGAGCCAGTTGATGACGATGGCGAAGGGTGTGAAGCTCTGACAGAACGGCTGTGGAATAGAAATGCCGTCCATATCGTCGTAGTAGATCTGGAAGCGGTCGGCAGTGAGGTCGGCCATGACAAGCGTAATGATGTAACACACAATGGCGGCGAAGTAACCCCATGCCAACGACTGGTCCATGACAAAGTAGGCCACAGCACCGATGAAGGCGAAGTGCCAGTAGTTCCAGAGGTCGATGTTTACTGTGCGCGTGCAACCCGTGACGAGCAGCAAGAAGTTGACACCCAGACAGATAGGAATGATTAGCGCTCCGACAGCCGTGTTATAGGCCACAGCAGCGGCAGCAGGCCATCCCATGTCGAAGACGCCAAGCTGGAGGTCATAGAGTCGCGAAATCTCCGACAGCGGAGAACCGAAGTTGTTGGTGAGCAGGGCCGTAACGATGCCCAAACCTACGAAACCCACACCGACATAGAGGCCGGACTTGAGGGACTTACCAAATTTCATGCCAATGCACAGGCCGATAATTGTGAAGAGAATCGGCATCATAACACTGGCTCCTAAGCTAATAATATAGCTGAATACTTGTTCCATGAATCAATAATTATCGATAATTTTGTTTTGTTTTAGCCTATTCGAGTGCAAAGATAATAAAAAAACAGCGAAAGACGTGTATCTTTCGTTGTTTTTTCTTACTAAAACGTTTTCAGAGGAAACAAATCGCCTTTAGCTAGTCCTGGAAATAGACCTTCTTGACGCGATTGCTGACACTGGTCATTACCTCATAGGGAATGGTGTCGAGCACATCGGAAAGCACAGTAATTGGCAGGTGTTCACCAAAGATTTCCACCATGTCGCCCTCATGCACATCAGGAATATCCGTCACATCAATCATGGCCACATCCATGCAGATGTTACCCACATATGGCGCCTTCTGACCATTGACCAGACAGTAGCCGGCACCACGACCGAGGTGACGGTTCAGACCATCGGCATAGCCAATAGGGATGGCGGCTATCAAGCTGTCGCGCGTCAGGACACCCTTGCGACTATAACCTACTGTCTCCTCCTTAGGAACGTGGCGCAACTGGAGGATGGTGGTCTTAAGCGTCGAGACGGTATGCAGCATGCGATTGTCGCGAGGATCAACGCCATAGAGGCCAAGACCAAGGCGACACATATCCATCTGACGCTCAGGGAAATGCTCGATGGCTGCGCTGTTGTCCATGTGACGGAGAATCTTGTGACTGAAAGCGGCCTGCAACTGACGGCTGGCCTTGTCGAACTTCTCGAACTGCATGGCAGAGAAGTTGTCGAAGTCGTCGCTGTCAGACCCAACGAAGTGGGAGAAGACGGAACGTGGAATGATGGCATTCTGAGCCTTGAGACGACAGATAACCTCGTCGATATCCTTCTCTGGGTCAAAGCCCAAGCGATGCATACCTGTATCGAGCTTGATATGCACAGGCCAACCCGTAATTCCTTGCTGTTCAGCAGCATGGATGAGGGCATCCATCAAGCGGAAAGAGTAGACCTCAGGCTCCAGGTCGTAGTCGAACATGGTCTTGAAGGCCGTCATCTCCGGATTCATAATCATGATGTTCTGCGTGATGCCATGATGGCGAAGGGTGACGCCCTCGTCAGCAACAGCAACAGCGAGATAGTCGACGCGATGGTCCTGAAGGGTCTTGGCAACCTCTACAGCACCAGCACCATAGGCATCGGCCTTCACCATGCAGACCAGCTTGGTCTCGGGTTTCAGGAAGGAGCGGTAGTAGTTGAGGTTGTCGACCACAGCGTTGAGGTTAACCTCGAGGATGGTCTCGTGAACCTTCTGCTCCAACAGTTCCGTGATGCGGTCGAAGCCGAAAGGACGGGCACCCTTGATGAGGATAACCTCGTCGTGCAGCGAGCGGAACACATCGCTGGCAAGCAACTGGTCGGTGGTAGCGAAAAAGTGCTGGGCAGGAAGCGTGAAGACACCTTTCTGACCACTAATGTGTGAGCCTACTGCCAGCAAGTGACTGATGCCACGCTCCATGCAGAGGCTGTTGACCTTGCAGTAGAGTTCGTAGTCGGACAACCCACTCTGGAAGATGTCAGAGAGAATGAGTACACCACCCTTGGACTGCGTTCTGCGCGCCATGAAGTCGAGGGCAATATCCAAGGAGTTGATGTCGCTATTATACGAGTCGTTAATGAGAATACAACCATGCTGTCCCTCTTTCACCTCCAGACGCATGGCAACAGGTTCGAGACGAGCCATGCGCTCTGACAATTCATCGGGAGTAAGGCCCAGATAAAGAGCCACCGCTGCACAGGCGAAAGAACACTGCAGAGAGGCCTCATCGAAGAAAGGAAGACAATAAGAAGCTCGCGTACCTTTATATATATAAGAGACAGTGGTGAGGGGTGAGGGGTTAGAGGTGAGAGACACTTTTTCTATATAGAGCGGAGCAGAGGGGTTCTCGCGACTCCATCCAATCTTCTCGCCCTTGAATTCCGAACGGCGAATGCAGCGACTGACAACATCGTCGTCGCTATTATACGCCATCACCTTGGCATTACGGAACAGCTGCATTTTCTCCATGCATTTTTCCTCCAAAGAGCGGAAGTTCTCCTGATGGGCAGGGCCTAAAGAGGTTAGGATGCCAATGGTGGGCTGGATAATATCTGCAAGTGCTTCCATCTCGTCAGGCTGACTGATGCCTGCCTCGAAGAGTCCCACCTGTGTCTGTTCATTGAGCAGCCAGACAGAGAGCGGGACACCTATCTGGGAGTTATAGCTCTTCGGTGAACGGGTCACGGTCATAGAAGGAGAAAGCAATTGGTTAAGCCACTCCTTGACCATTGTCTTACCATTTGACCCCGTAATACCCACGATAGGGATGTCGAACTCGTCGCGGTGACGCTCCGCCAAGCGCTGGAGAGCAGCAAGGGGAGAAGGAACCACGAGGAAGTTGGCCCCCTCCAACCTCCCCCAAAGGGGGGCGGCATCTGCGGAAACGACGAAGTTGCGGACACCACGGCGATAGAGGTCGTCGATATAGCGGTGACCATCGTTGCGGGTGGTTTTCAAAGCAAAAAACAGTGTTTCTTCAGGAAAACAAAGTGAACGGCTGTCAGTAAGCAGCCAGCCTATAGTGGCGTCGGCAGTGCCGATGCGTCGCGCTCCAATGAGCGTAGTAATCTTTTCTATGGTGTAATTCATAATGCTAAATGAGGATATTTCTTTTTTAGTTCAGCAACCTTCGCCAGAGTCTGTTCATGGAAGGCGCGATATTCTGCGGAGTCGGCATTGAAGGGTTTGTGGGCCAGCGCCTGTTTGAGTGGGCGCCACTCAACAAGGAAATCCTTTGCCGTCTGCGAAAAGTAAGTATCAACGAGGCGCTCCCAGATATACTCCACTGCCTGGTCGGAAGGGTGAAGCATGTCGGCAGCATAGAAGCGATAGTCGCGGAGCTCGTCCATCACTATTTCATAGGCAGGGAAGTAAGAAAGTGAAGAGTGAAGAGTGAAGAGTGAAGAATGAGAAACAATTTCTTGCACGGCGAGGAGAAGCGTGGCCTTGGACAGCTGGTTCTCGTGGTAGCCGTATTTGCGGTATCGGATGGGGCTAACGGTGAGGACTACCTGAACAGCAGGGTTCATTTCACGGAGAAGAGCAATCGACTGGCGAAGGTAGTCGGCACACTGGTCAACAGAGAGTTCTTCTTCCTGAAAAAGAGTTTGCGGCCGTTTCTCGCAGTTGTCAACGATTTCTCCAGTCTCCTTAAGACGGTAGACGTGGTTGGTGCCAAGGGTAAGAAAGGCAACACAAGGAGCCGTCGGAGAAGCGGCAGAAGTATCGCCGGCCAAGCGCTGGACGGTGTGGAGAATGCTGGCGGGGTTATACATCACGCCAAAAGGATTGACAGTGGCAGGGAAGGTCTCTTGTCGGAAGCGCTGTCCGATAGCGTCAGCAAAGCAGGACCCCACGAAGAGCATCTCTTCACAGGGTTCGATGAAAAAAGTCGGTTTCCCAATAGTTACTTGTGTACGGAACTCCATCACTTTACTTGTAAAAACGGCATAACCACGCTGCAAAGATACATATTTTATATCAACTATACAAAAAAGAAGGCAACAGATTATTGAAAAACAAATATTATTTTGTATCTTTGCCGAACAAAAGACCAAGACTATGGAAACAACGACACGAGAGCACAGTTTTTTACATATTGACGACAAGAATCAGTTGACGGCCTGGTGGCTTATTACTATCTGCTTTGCCCTGTGGGGGGTAGCCAGTAGTGTAACAACACCATTGATGGGTTCATTCTCCAAAGTATTCCGCATCACTACAGGTGAAGCCTCGTTAGTTTCCGTATTCTACCATCTGGGCTACTTCTGCGTAGCCATCCCTGCAGCACTGCTCATCCAGAAATACAGTTACAAATGGGGCATCGTGGCTGGTCTGATATTTTTCGCCTTCGGTACGATAGCCTTTGTACCCTCTCGGTGGATTGGCAGCTACTATCCTTTCCTGTCGGCTTATTTTATCATGACTTGCGGACTATCATTCCTGCAAACCTGCTGTAATCCCTATGTCTATTGCCTGGGAGACAAACGGCATGGCATTCTCCGCATTAACGCTTCTCAGACCTTCAATGCCTTGGGCAACTTAGGTGGATGGCTGCTGGCCAGTGAGGTTTTCTCAAAAATGAGTCCTATCGATGCCCAACATCGCATGACCATGTCCATGCAACAGTTCAATGCCATCAAAGACCATGACCTAGGGGTGATCATACAGCCTTACATCGTGATGGGTATTATCGTGATAGCACTGCTTGCCTTGATCATGATTGTCAAAATTCCTGAGCCCGCTGGCATCCGTGTCTCTCGAAAACTGCGCGACCGCATCAGCTTATTAGTCGCCAACAAGAACTACAGGAATGGAGTCATTGCCGAGTTCTGCTATGTCGGTGCCGAATTGATGTGCTGGACGTTTATTATCCAATACGCCACCCGAATCTTTACAGCTGAAGGTATGACAGAACAGGTCTGCATTCAGGAGGTACAGAAGTTTACCTTCCTGTCGCTACTATTCTTTGCCATAGGACGTATTTGTTCCACATGGCTGATGCGCTGGTTCAGTGCCAGCAGAATGCTTGCCTTTGCAGGTGTTATCGCAATGGTAGCCATCATTGGAACTATACTCTTTACCGACCGCAACGGCTTGTATTGTCTGGTAATTGTCAGTGGTTGTATGTCACTAATGTTCCCCACCATCTTCGGTATATCCATGCAGGGATTAGGTGACCACGTAAAAGTAGGCAGTGCCGGTCTGATTATGGCCATCTTGGGCGGTTCGGTTTTTCCACTGCTCCAAATGGGTATTATCAACAGCGGCATCACCCTGTTGGGTGTACCCAGCATCAACGTATCGTTCCTGCTGGTACTATGCTGCTTTGGCGTTGTGACATGGTATGGCCATCAGGCCTACGTTCGTTTCCGTCTTAATCCTGAGGAGTCTGCTGACGACGACGATGACGATATGTTGTCCATGCCAGTGCCAATAGAATAAGCAGCAACAAACCATAAGCTGTATAAGCAATCGTCTCCGTACGGTCAATGCTCTTGGGGAAGAAACTGAGCACCACCTCGTGTTTGCCGGGCTTCACCTGCAAGGCACGCAACACATAGTTGACACGGCCTAAAGGCTGTTCTTCACCATCAATGGTAGCCGTCCAACCAGGATAGTATATCTCTGAGAACACCACTACTCCACCCTTTCCAGAGTTCACCTCATAGGTCAGCTGGTTGGGTTCATAGGCGGTTATCGTCACACGACTCAGTGTATCCTGCAAGACAGCCTGTCCCAACTGTTCTTCGAATTTCTTGTCAGCCACAGCCTCATGGCGCAATGGCAGACGACCAGTCATATCCAGTTCATCATTGGCATTGTCGACATAGTGGATACGGTCAACAAACCACGCATTACCATAGGTATATGGATTGGCAAGAGGCACCGTCTGTCCACCCTGCAACGGAAGAATGAAGTATTTGGTATTGAGCATGTTCAAAACAGGATAGATGCTGTCGCCATTGATTTGTGTCATATCGCCTGCAGCCTCACTGACGGCCTTGAAAACACGGTTCATCTCTGGTGAAATGTGGGCATCGATGAGTTCCTGATAGCGACGGAGCTTAGCAGCATGATAACCACCAATGCTCTTCAAGTAATAACTCGTTTCATTCTCGTTGAATGTCGATGTAGCCAGATTGAGCACACGGTAGTCAAGCGACTTGTCTTGAAGGATATGGTCAATGGCCGTAGATTTCGGCATTGGTTCCTCACGAACGGTCTTCGACACAAACATCTCATCGTTGAGATAACGCTTGTTGACCTGCCACATGTCGATAAGACAAAGCACGGTAAGCGCAGCTATCATCCACTGAGCCTTCATCTTACGATAGCGATAAAGCAACAGACACGCCATACCAATGACAATAATCCAGAACGAGCGCCAGCAGTCAGCGGTGAATACCGCCACACGCATCTCTGTGAGGTTGTTCACTAGTGGTGTCAGCTGGTCGGCAGGAATCTGCTTCATCGCCTGCATCTCGTTATAGCTGATGAAGTCGGGGAAGAAGGTCTGAGGCATCAGGGCGAACAACAAACAGACACCTCCCGTGAGGGCAAAGGACGTATATAGCCATTTTGCTTTGACTTTCAACAATTCCGGTTCATCGACAATTCGCTTCAGTGCCAGCATAGCCAGCAAAGGAATTGTGAATTCTGCAATGACAAGGATGGAGGCCACCGTGCGGAATTTCGCATACATCGGGATATAGTCCAGGAAGAAGTCCGTAAACGGCATGAAGTTACGACCCCAGGAGAGGAGAATTGACAAAATAGTTACAGCCAACAACATCCATTTCATTGGACCTTTCACAATGAACAGACCCAACACAAACAGCATGAGCACAAAGGCACCGACATACACGGGACCGGCAGTCATGGGTTGGTTACCCCAATACTGGCCTAACTGCTGGTAGATGCCCGTATAGTATTCGTCAGCATACTTCATGGCCGTCTTACTCTGCGACAGCGGTACGCTGGCACCACCCTTGGCATTAGGCACCAGCAATGTCCATGTCTCATCAATACCATAACTCCACTGTGTGATATAGTCACGATCCAAACCACTACTGGTCTGATTGGCACTGTTCTGCTTCACCAGTTCACTCTTACCACGCATGGACTCCTGGCCATACTCCCATGTATGGTAGAGATTCGAGATGTTGATGCAGACACCAATAGCGGCACCTACCAGACAGGCGGCAGTCGCCTTCATAAGGTGCTGATACTGTTTCTTGATGAGTCCTTCGATGCAGAAGGCAATGACCATAGCCAGCACGATAAACAGGTAATAATATGTCATCTGCACATGGTTCGCCAACACCTCCAAAGCTGCAAAAAGCGCCGTCACCAGCATGCCCCACAGGTATTTACCCCGATAGGCCAACACAACACCTGCAATCATTGGCGGCAGGTAGGCCAGCGCCATCACCTTCCAGATATGTCCGGCAGCAATGATAATAAAGAAATAGCTGCTGAACGCCCAGATGACAGCTCCCAAAGCGGCCAGATAGACGCGGAAGTCGAAGGCACGCAAGAGGATATAGAAGCCTAGCAGATAGACGAAGACATACCATACGTTCTCAGGGAGTCCCAGATGATAGACGGTTTCCACCTTTGACAATAGCGACGTGCTGTGATACGATGGTGACATCTGATAGGTTGGCATGCCCCCGAACAAAGCGTTCGTCCAGCGGGTACGCTCACCTGTGCGCTGTTGGTATTCCACAGCCTCCTGTCCTGCTCCACGACCTGCAGAGGAGTCATGGCGATAGAGCACACGTCCCTCAATATCGGCAGGGAAGAAGTAAGCAAAAGATATCACTACAAATAACAAGACGACCACCACATCGGGTAGCCACAGCTTCCAATTTTTCATGTTTTCTCTTATTTTGCGTGCAAAGTTACAAAAAAGTTTGTAACTTTGCACACAAATAGCAAATAAAACATATGAAAATAGGTATTATTGTAGCCATGGACAAGGAACTGCACCAGTTGCAGCAGTTGTTCAATGACGGTAACGTGTTGGTACAGAAGTGTGGCATAGGTAAAGTCAATGCAGCCTTAGGTGCCCAGCGAATGATTAATGAGTTCCACCCCGACTGCATTATCAGCAGCGGGTGTGCTGGTGGCAACGGCGACGACATCAACGTCCAGGATGTAGTGGTCAGCAGCGAGTTGTGCTACCACGACGTTTACTGTGGCAAAGCCATTGACGACACTACCGTCTATGGACAGGTACAAGGCATGCCCGCACGTTTCAAAGCCGACGCGAACATGTTGGAGAAAGCCCTCCATCTTCAGACATCAGACATTAGCCTTCACCAAGGCCTGATTGTTACGGGCGACTGGTTCGTGGACTCCAAGGAGAAGATGCGTAGTATCATTGAGAAATTCCCTGAGGCTAAGGCAGTGGATATGGAGTCATGTGCCATTGCCCAGACGTGTTATATCAACAAGGTACCATTTATCTCGTTCCGTGTGATTAGTGATATCCCCCTGCGCGACACAGATGCCTCGCAATATCATAACTTCTGGGAAACCATTGCTGAGCACTCCTTCCAGATTACCAAGACTTTTGTAGAATCCCTTTAACCCATTAAGAACATGGAAGTCATACAAAGCTTTACCATCGACCACACCCATTTGAAGCCTGGTATCTATGTCTCACGCGAAGACAAGGGCTTTACCACTTTCGACCTGCGTATCACTGAACCCAACAAGGAACCTGCAGTGGCTCCTGCCGCCATGCATAGTCTGGAACACCTCATGGCCACTTGGTTCCGCAACAGCGAGGCAAAGGAGGATGTGGTCTATGTCGGTCCTATGGGCTGTCTCACTGGCATGTATATCGTCATGACTGGAACATACAGTGTCCAGGACATGCGCCGTCTGACCATGGAGTGTCTGCAGTGGATTCTCACACAGGACAAGGTGCCCGCCACAGAGCCTGAGGCCTGCGGCAACTACCTACTTCATGATCTGCCAATGTGCAAATGGGAGAGCGCCCGCTATCTCGACCGTTTACAGAACGACTTTCACAGCGAGTATACCAAACTCCAGATTACGCTTGGAGATGGTAGAATATTCGCTGATGCCTAACAAAAATCCCTCGCCATTTGACGAGGGATTACTATTTAATTCTTGTTGGCCTTCTTTCGTTGGTCGTGATCAAGGATAATCTTGCGCATGCGCATAGACTTCGGCGTAACCTCAACGAGTTCGTCTTCCTTGATGTACTCCAGACATTCCTCCAATGACATCACCACCTTCGGAATGATGCGTGCCTTGTCGTCAGTACCAGATGCACGGACGTTGGTGAGCTGCTTGGCTTTGCAGACATTGATGACGAGGTCGTTGTCATGGACGTGTTCGCCGACGACCTGACCCATATAGACGTCCTCACCTGGATCGATGAAGAACTTACCACGGTCCTGCAGTTTGTCGATAGCATAGGCAAAGGCATTACCTGTTTCGAGGGCAATCATCGAACCGTTAACACGACGTTCTATCTCACCCTTATACGGCTGGTACTCCTTGAAACGGTGAGCCATGATAGCCTCACCCTGAGAAGCCGTCAGCACATTGGTACGCAGACCGATAATACCACGTGATGGAATGTCGAACTCAATATTCGTGCGGTCGCCCTGACTCTCCATCGACGTCATTTCACCCTTACGACGTGTCACCATATCAATCATCTTTGAGGCAAACTCCTCAGGAACGTTGATGGTGAGTTCTTCGATAGGCTCACATTTCTGACCGTTAATCTCCTTATAGATAACCTGGGGCTGACCAACCTGTAACTCATAGCCCTCGCGACGCATGGTCTCAATAAGCACAGAGAGGTGGAGCACACCACGACCAGAGACAATCCACTTATCGGTAGAGTCTTCAAACTGCTCAACATGCAGGGCAAGATTCTTCTCCAACTCCTTCTCCAAACGGTCGTTGATATGACGAGAAGTCACAAACTTACCTTCCTTGCCAAAGAAAGGAGAGTCGTTAATCTGGAAGAGCATCGACATGGTAGGTTCGTCGATGGCAATAGGTGGCAGGGGCTCCGGATTCTCCAAGTCGCAGATGGTATCACCAATCTCAAACTTCTCCAGACCAATAACAGCACAGATATCACCGCAATCAACCTGATCAATACGGCTATGGCCCATGCCATCGAAGGTATGCAGCTCCTTGATTTTCGTTTTCTCCATAGAACCATCACGATGGGCAATAGTCACCTGCATGCCATCTTTCAACTGGCCACGATGAACACGGCCCACGGCGATACGGCCCGTATAGGAGCTGTAGTCCAACGAGGTAATCAGCATCTGAGGCGTACCCTCAATCTGCTTGGGAGCAGGGATAACTTCGATAATCTTATCCAACAGGTAAGTGATGTTATCAGTGGGTTTGTTGTAGTCCTCACCCATCCAGCCATTCTTGGCAGAACCATAAACTACAGGGAAGTCCAACTGATCCTCAGTAGCATTCAGTGAGAACATCAGGTCGAAGACCATCTCATAGACCTCTTCCGGACGGCAGTTAGGCTTGTCGACCTTGTTGACCACTACAATAGGCTTGAGGCCGATTTGCAAAGCTTTCTGAAGCACAAAGCGTGTCTGAGGCATCGGACCCTCAAAAGCATCGACCAATAGCAGACAGCCATCAGCCATGTTGAGCACACGCTCCACCTCGCCACCGAAGTCGGAGTGTCCCGGAGTATCGATGATATTAATCTTTGTTCCTTTCCAGTTGATACTAACATTCTTTGAAAGAATCGTGATGCCTCGTTCGCGCTCCAGGTCGTTAGCATCCAACACCTGACTCGACAGGTTCTGTCCCTCACGGAACAGGTTACCGGCCAGCATCATCTTGTCCACGAGCGTCGTCTTGCCGTGGTCTACATGTGCGATAATCGCAATATTTCTGATATCCTGCATAATAAAACTACGTAATTTCCATTTAATCACAAACAAAACAATGTATTTAGATCAAGCTAAGAAGGCCGAGATCTTCGGTCAGTATGGCAAGGACGCTAAGGACACCGGTTCTGTAGAGAGCCAGGTAGCCCTGTTCACCTATCGTATTCAGCACCTCACCGAGCACCTGAAGAAGAACCACAAGGACTTCGGTACCGCTCGTTCACTGACCAAGCTCGTAGGTCGTCGTCGTAAGTTGCTGAAGTACCTCTACAACAAGGACATCAACCGCTATCGTGCACTTATCAAGGCTCTCGGTCTGCGTAAGTAATCGAACAGTTGTAGCAATTATAAAGCCTCGCCGTTTGGCGAGGCTTTATTGTTTTACTGCTGTATTGTGATATTCACGTTTTTCTTCTTGATGTTCTTGCAGTTGGTGAAGACAGCATCCTTTTTGGCGAGGATGGTAATGTCATTCAGCGAGATGTCGTCAATAGGCATCTCCGGCAGACCATTGAATTCCATAGCACGTCCAGCACCATTACAAATAATATTCTTGATATCGATATGACGGAAGATAGGTGTCTCCTCAGTAACAGGCACCTTTGTTACGTTGTCAGGATTATCACCATCCGCCAGCATTTCTGCCACTGACTTTCCACCATAATACATATTGAAGGTAATAGCATCCGTCTTGATATCCGTCATAGAGATATTCTTGATATAGATTTTCTCTACGATACCACCACGGCCACGCGTCGACTTGAAGCGCAAACCGACATCCGTTCCCAGGAACTGACACTGGTCAACAAGGATGTTCTTCACACCACCACTCATCTCTGAGCCTACCACGAAACCACCATGTCCGGCAAAGACCGTGCAACCTTTTACAACCACATTCTCACAGGGGATGCCACGACGACGACCATCAGCATCCTTACCACTCTTGATACAGATGCCATCATCGCCAGCATCAAAACGGGAGTTAATAATCAGCGCATTCTTGCAAGACTCTAAGTCGAGTGCATCACCATTCTGTGCATAGCTAGGGTTGCGCACCAGCACATCTTCGATGATCACATTCTCACACATCAGCGGATGAAGGTTCCATGCAGGAGAATTCTGGAAGATAACACCCTTCAAATGAACATTCTTACATTTCACCAGCGACACCATTACTGGACGCACGAAACGCTTGATGGCGTTCCACTCTGCTTCCGTCTTAGCATTGGGCACATTCATATTAGCACCCTGTTCACCCTTAGCATAGCCTGCCGAAGGTACCCAATAGCCTGGCTTCATCTCCTGACTGCCAGGGATAGCGAGCAATGATTTCCAATGAGCCTCCGTCACCTTAGCTTTCTTTACAGGACGCCAGTACTGACCATTACCATCAATTACACCCTTGCCAGTAATAGCGATATCTGTAGCACCATTGGCGCTCAGCGGTGACTGGCAACGACGGGTGTCCAGACCCTCGAAGGAGGTATTAATAAAAGGATACAGCGTTTCGTCGGCAGCAAAGAGGATAACTGCACCTGCATTGAGGTGCAGGTTGATATGACTCTTCAGCACGATGGGACCTGTATGCCATACACCCTGAGGAACAACGAGCTTGCCACCACCCTTCTGTGACAGGGCGTCAATGGCCTTGGCAAAGGCATCAGTATTGAGGGTAATGCCATCGCCCACACCTCCGAAGTCTTTGATGTTAACCTGATTGTCAGGAATGACGGGAGCTGTTACATCCGGCATCGGGAAAGGTAATTTCTCTGTGTACTTGGCATAGGGATTGCCTGCCTTGTCTGCGGCAAAAGCACTGACCGCCACAAAAGCGATAATAATTGTTACGATTAGTTTTCTCATATTCGTTTGTTTTTATAGATTAGTAAATTTCTTTTAAGGGGCGCATCACGAAGTTGCGTTGGTGCATCAGCGGATGCGGTATCTTCAAATCTGGCTCGTCAACGGTGAGGTCATCGTAGAGCAGGATGTCGATGTCTATTGTTCTGTCGATATAACCGACAGACACACTTTTCTGTCGACGACCCATATCACGTTCTATCTGCTGGGTGAGCAGAAGCACCTCGCGTGGTGTCTTATCCGTCTCACAGAGGATGACGGCATTGAGAAAGGTGTTATCCGACCGGAAGCCCCACGGCTCTGTCTCGATGAATGATGACTGGCGGACCACCTGCCCTACCCGTTCAGCAATCAGTCGGATAGCCTCGCTCAGGTTCCACACCTTGTCGCCAAGGTTGGAGCCCAAGCCAAGATATACCTGATGATTAATCATCAACGATTAACATTGCGTCACCATAGCAGCCAAACCGGTAGCCGTTTTCCACAGCCATATCGTAGGCTTTCATCACCAAATCATAGCCACCGAAGGCAGCAGTAGCCATCACCATCGTCGACTCAGAGTGATAGAAGTTGGTAATCATCGCATCTGCCAGTCCGAAGTCATAGGGCGGGAAGATGAACTTGTTCGTCCAACCATTAAACTCCTTCAGCATACCGTCGGTACCTACAGCAGTTTCCGTAGCACGCATGGTGCTGATGCCTACGGCACAGACATGACGACCATCAGCCTTGGCTTTATTGACCACCTCACATGCCTCTGTTGTCACCATCATCTGTTCTGAACTCATCTTGTGCTTGGTGAGGTCTTCCACCTCAATAGGATCGAAGCAGCCCAGTCCACAGTGTACTGTGACATACGAGAAGTTGATACCACGAATCTCCAAGCGCTTCATCAACTCACGACTGAAATGCAGACCAGAGGCAGGAGCTGTAACAGCACCTTCATGCTTGGCATAGATGGTCTGGAAGTTCTCCATATCATCGGGTGTAGCAGGACGCTTGTCGACTATATAGCGTGGCAGCGGTGCCGACCCCAGCGCAAAGAGTTCCTGCTTGAACTCATCGTGCGGACAGTCATAGAGGAAACGCAACGTACGACCACGGCTGGTGGTATTGTCGATGACCTCAGCAACCATAGGACCTTCCTCGTCGAAGAAGAGCTTATTACCAATACGTATCTTGCGGGCAGGTTCTACCAACACATCCCACAAGCGCAATTCCTCGTTGAGTTCACGCAACAGGAAGACCTCAATCTTTGCATCGGTTTTCTCCTTCGTACCAAAAAGACGGGCAGGAAACACTTTCGTATCATTAAACACAAAGACATCACCCTCATCAAAGTAATCAATGATATTCTTGAAGGTCAGGAAGTTGGTAGTATCATTCCCGTCGGCATCTTTCTCAAACATGTCGACCTTCTCACTCTTACGATGTACCACCATCAGGCGGCACTCGTCGCGATGATACACTTTCTCCACGGTACCGTCTTCATTTTCAAATACCTTGTGAGGAGGCTCCAAAGCAATCCGATCTTCGGGAAGTTTGAATCTAAATTGTGATAGTTTCATCTATGTAATTTTCTATTTACTATTTATTTTTCTATTTCTATATTATCCAGCCACTCAGGAAAGCCATCAATGGTGATGCAGTCCTCGATGCGCACACTTCCCAGACGAGTACGACAGAGTGACGTCAGATAAGCACCGCTGTTCAGTGCCTGTCCAATATCACGAGCCAGCGAACGAATATAGGTTCCCTTGCCACACACCACGCGAATGCTCAGCTGCATGGTCATAGGGTTGAAAGCTATCACATCGATGGAATCGATGTGAACAGTCTTAGCAGCCAACTCTACCTCCTTACCCTTACGCATCAACTCATAGGCACGGTCACCGCCAATCTTACAAGCCGAATACTGAGGTGGCACCTGCTGGATATCACCAACAAATTTGGCAAGCACGCTATCTATCAGTTCACGAGTGATATGCGAAGTAGGATAGGTTGCGTCCACTTCGTGTTCCATATCATAGCTAGGTGTCGTCGCTCCCAATTGCAGTGTGGCGGTATACTCTTTGTCATGAAGCTGCAGACTCTCTATCTCCTTGGTCTTTTTACCCGTACAAAGTATCAACACACCAGTTGCCAGTGGGTCGAGGGTACCTGCGTGTCCAGTCTTCACACGCTTGACACCCACCTTTTTGGATATACGCGTGCGCACGTAAGCCAACGCACCGAATGATGTCATGCGATACGGTTTGTTGATGTAGATATATTCGCCTGCTGTGAAGTTCACCTTGACAATTTGACTATTTGACAATATACTCTTTGACTATTTACAGAAGGTTGCAGAGGATTGTAATCACACCCACAATGGCACAATAGATACCGAAGTAGATGAGTTTACCTTTCTTGACGATGTTAATCATCCATTTGCAAGCCACGCAACCAGACAGGAAGGCAGCCATGAAACCGACTGTTAAAGGTAGTGCTTCGATAGAGCCCATCACGTTCTCACCCTTCGTCATTTTCAGCACGTCAAGTAGCGCCTCACCAAGGATGGGAGGAATCACCATCAGGAACGAGAACTGAGCCAGCGACTCTTTCTTGTTACCCAACAACAGACCCGTGGCAATGGTGCTTCCTGAACGGGACACACCCGGCAGTACAGCTACAGCCTGTGCCAAACCAATAATGAAAGCATCCTTCATAGAGATATGCTCCTTCTGGCGCGGCTTGGCATAATAGGAGAAAATAAGCAGGGAAGCGGTGATAAGCAGGCAAAAGCCTACCACCAGCAGGCCAGAACCAAAGATATCCTCCACATAGTCTTTGAAGAATACACCTACAATACCTACTGGAATCATCGATACGATGATGTTCAGCACATATTTCGTCTCAGCGTTGAGCTCGCATTTAAACAGTCCCTTCAGTATCCAGTCTATCTCACTCCACAGAATAACCAGCGTCGACAGTACTGTAGCGACATGCACAGCAACAGTGAACATCAGATTCTCCTCACCATTCTCCATGCCAAACAGTGCCTGACCAATAGCCAGATGACCACTACTGCTGACAGGCAGATACTCTGTCAGTCCCTGGATGATACCCAGTATCAATGCTTCAAACCACTCCATAGCTTATTCTTTCGGGCGGCGTACCACCGCATAAATCATAGACACAAAACCTGCCAGGCACACCAGTGGTGCTACCTTGATGCGACGTGCGCTGAAGATATCTGGGTCGTAGGCAGTCTCCGTAGAGCCACTACCGCTCATCAGCAGGAAACCCAAGACCACGACAGCCATTCCTACAGCCAGCAAGATGTAGTTGACTTTATCAAAAGCGAAATCTCTTTTTTCCATATATTTATTTTACTATTATCTATTCACTGTTCACTATTCACTAGCGAAGCGCTATATCTTATACAGCTCCTGAGCCTTCATGCGTAGGAACTTATTGACAGCCAGCCAGGCACAGAGGGCAGTAATAATGATACCAAACAACAGTACAGCGGCACCTGTCAGTACCAACACTTCCCAGGTCACAATCTCGGGAACACCCGGTTGGGTGAGATAAAGGCCATACACGCCAGCACCCAGTATGCTACATGCCAAAATGGCAGCAATAATGCCCACCAAGACCGCCTGCTTGAGGAACGGCTTACGGATGAAGCCCCACGAGGCACCCACCAGTTTCATGGTGTGGATGACAAAGCGATTCGCATAGACGCTCAGGCGCACCGTATTGCTTATCAACGAGAACGACACAAAGGTCAGCAAGATTGCCAATACCAACAAGACAATGCTCACGCGACTGATGTTAACATTCACCTTGTCCATCAGGTCCTCCATATACGCCAGGTCACTGACGCGCTCGTCCTTCTTCAGTTCCTTGACAATCCACTTCAACGAGTCGCGACAGGCATAGTCAGCCTTCAGACGAATCTCCAACGTAGCAGGGAAGGGATTGAAACCCAGAAACTCCGAGGGGTCACTACCCAGTTCCTTGACCTGCTCAAGCTGTGCCTGTTCCTTACTGATATAGTCAATCTCGTGGGAATAGGGACGATGGTACAAGTCGCGACAGAACAAGTGCGCATCATTCACCGTCACCGAGTCTTTCAACATAATGGTCATGGTGAGATTCTCCTTCATGTGCGCCGACAGGTTACGTGCCGACAGTACGAAGAATACTACCATACCCAACAAAAGGAGCACCATAGTTGTGCTTATACACAAAGTAACAACCTGCAAACCTCTACGGCTGCGGGCCTTCTTCCGTTTCTTGCCCATATCTTTTTAGACGTAATACACCTAATTTCGTGCAAAGGTACGACTTTTTAAGGAGTTAAAGTAGTTAAAGAAGTTAAAGGGAGTTAAAAGACGATAGTTTTTTTATGTAGAAGACAAAAACACAGTAATTTTGCAGCCATTATGAGTACAGTTATTTATCCTTCGCCCATTTTCGGGCCCATACATAGCCGTCGGTTAGGCATCTCGCTGGGTATCAACCTTCAACCTGCCGATGGAAAGGTGTGCACTTTCGACTGCATCTACTGCGAGTGTGGTTTCAACAAAGACCGCCGCCCTACCCTTCCCAGACCATCGCGTCAGCTGGTGGCTCAGAAGTTAGAGGAGCAACTGCAGAAGATGGTGGCGGAAGGACAGCTGCCTGACGTGCTGACCTTTGCCGGCAATGGCGAGCCCACCGCTCATCCTCACTTTGCAGAAATCATCGATGACACCATCCGTCTGCGCAACCAGTATTGTCCTCATGCGAAGGTCTGTGTGCTCAGCAACTCCACCATGATTCACCGTCCAGAGGTACACGATGCCCTGCTGCGTGTTGATGACAACATCCTGAAGCTCGACACGGTAGACCCCACCTATATTAATAAGGTAGACCGCCCCACTGGACATTACGATGTCAGCCAGATTATCGAGCGCATGAAAGCCTTCAATGGACATATTATTATCCAGACCATGTTCATGAGGGGAAGCTACAATGGCGAAAGTGTGGATAATACAGGCGAAGAATTCGTTGCTCCCTGGTTGGAAGTCGTTAAAAGCATCAAGCCCCAACAGGTGATGGTATATACCATTGACCGCGAGACACCTGCAAAAGGGTTAGAAAAAGCCAGTCGCGAACAGCTGGATGCCATTCGCGACCGTGTGATAGCAGCCGGCATACCTTGCACGGCCAGTTACTAAGCTTTCTTAGTGAATCGTCTTCGATAGGATACCAATCTCCGTGGTCTTCAGGAATTCCACGATATGGTCAATCTGTGGACCTGAGGGCACCTGTTCCTCAATCTGCAGGATGGTATCAAAGAGAGAGCTACTGCCATTGAATACCAGACGATAGGCGTTGGCAATGTGCTTGAGCACCTTCTCGTCAACACCGTGCTGGCGACCAACAGCGAAGTTCACACCACCATATTGTCCTTTCTTGGTAGCAATAATATAAGGTGGGATATCCTCAGAGAAGGTAGTACCAGCCTGAATCATGGAACCCTCTCCCACTCGCGTCTTGGCATTCTCGATGACGCTGGAAGAGAAGATGACATAGTCCTCGATGATGCAGTCACCGGCAATCTTTGTACCGTAGCCGAAGACACAGCAGTTGCCCACCTTGGTATCATGCGAGATGTGAGCACCCTCCATCAGCACGTTCTCATTACCAATCACTGTCTGTCCACCAGTATGGGTGGCACGGTTGATGACTACATTCTCACGGATGACATTGCCGTCGCCGATGATACATTCCGACTTCTCGCCACGGAACTCGAAGTCCTGTGGCAGGGCACCGATAACAGCACCCTGATGTACCTTGTTTCTCTTACCCATGCGCGTGCCAGAACAGATGCTGACAAAGGGGAAGATGATACAGCCATCACCAATCTCAACATCGTCTTCGATATATGCAAAGGGGAATATCTTTACGTTATCGCCGATTTTCGCCTTAGGCGATACCTCAGCTTTAGGGCTTATTTCACTTGCCATAAATCTTAATTCTTAATTCTTAATGCATAATTCATAATTATTCATTGCCTCATGCACAATGCGCAGCCGATTAAGCATTATGCATTTAGCATTGAATATTACTTCCCACCTCCACCAAGTGCCGTATAGAGACTTACGACTGACTGCATCTTGTAGAAGTCGTCGGTGACCTTAGAGAGCTGGGCAGAGAGCAACTGGGTCTGAGCGGTGAGTACCTCCAGATAGCTGGAGCCCTTGCTCTCATAAAGAGCACGAGTATCCTCCACATTCTTGGTAAGTATCTCTACACGCTGACTCTCCAACTTGGAGTTATCGTCATAGTACTTATATCCTGTCAGTGCATTAGACACCTCATTGCCTGCCTGCAGAATGCTGTTCTGCCAAGTATTGAAGGCCTGCTCGTACTTAATCTTCGATACTTTCAAGTTAGCAGTCAGTGCACCACGCATGAAAATAGGCTGAGTGAGATTACCAAACAAGGTAGTGAGCCACTTTCCAGGCGTCAACGCACCATTACTGTTAGTAAATGCTGCAGATGCGCCAACAGTGATGTTAGGATAGAACTGTGAACGAGCTGTCTGTACATCGTGGAAACAAGCAGCCAACTGCATCTCAGCATTGTGCACGTCAGGACGGTTCTGCAACAGAGCTACACCAACACCCGTAGAGAACTCGGTCGGCAGTGACTGAGCCTCCAGCGTAGAGCGAGAAATCTGCTGACCAGCCTGTCCGATAAGCAGGCAGAGGGCATTCTCTGTAGAGCGAATCTGACGACGGAAGTCGTTAGCCTGTGCCTGAGTAGACAGATAGGCAGCCTCAGCACTCTGCACGCTGGTAGAGCGTACACGACCGAGAGTAAACTGCTGCTGCATCATTTCCCATGTCTCCTTAGACATATCACCCATCTCGGTGACGATAGCCAGCTGCTTGTCGAGCATCAGCAGTGTATAGTATGCGTTAGCTATACCGCTGATAATCTGTGCGCGAACAGCCATCTGGTAGTCCTTCATGCCCAGTAGCTTCATCTGTGTTGAACGCTTCTGCGACAAAATATTGCCAAAGAGATCAAGTGTCCAACTGGCTGATACTGGAATAGAGTATGCTTTTGTCGTTACTGACGGATCAGTATAGAGCGTAGAGATAGAACCCATCGGACTGGAAGAGCCAATCTGGATAGCAGGCAGGAAGGCCAGTTTCGAGGCTTTCAGCATAGATTCGTACATCTGCACCGTCAGCACGGCATTCTGTAGGTTGGCATTCTTCTGCAGACCCTGTTCGATAAGCGCCTGCAACTGTGGGTCAGTAAATACGCTACGCCACGGCAGATTGCCAAACGAAGCCGTATCTTGTGGAGCCACAGCCAAAGTATCACCGTCGCTCACCACATCACGTACAAGCCCCTGAGTCTGTACGTTATCAGGGCGCTCGTACTTATTGTATAGTCCGCAACTGCTCATGAGCAGGGTAGCGGAAAAGAATATCATTAACTTCTTCATAGTCTCTTATTTCTCTAATTCGTAATCCACAGGATGGTGTGCATACTGCGAAATCTCACTGGCTACGTCGACACCCTCCTCATCTTCGAACTTCATCGGAGAGAACTTCTCCTGCAAGCTCTGGAAGATAACGAAGAGACCGGGCACTACCAGCACCTGCAACAAGGTACCTATCAACATACCACCAACGGCAGCAGCACCCAGCGTCTGGTTACCATTCTTGCCGACGCCAGAGGCGAACATCATAGGCAACAGACCGACAACCATAGCCAGAGAGGTCATCAAGATAGGACGCAGACGGGCAGCGGCACCCAGCACGGCAGCCCATGAGATGGCCATACCCAGACGACGGCGCTCCAAGGCGAACTGTACGATAAGGATGGCGTTCTTAGCCAACAGACCAATCAGCATAATCAGTGATATCTGCATATAGATATCGTTGGCGTGGCCAAAGAGTATCGTGAAGAGGAAACAGCCTGCCAGACCGAAAGGTACAGAGAGCACTACTGACAACGGCAGGATGTATGACTCATACTGTGCTGACAGAATCAGGTAGATGAAGATGAAGCACAGCAAGAAGATGAGCGCCGTAGAGTTGGTAGCCTTAGCCTCCTCACGTGTCAGACCCTGATAGTCGTAGGTGTAACCCTGCGGCAGCATCTCGGCAGCAACTTCCTGGGCGGCCTTGATAGCCTCACCAGTAGAATAGCCGTTGGCCACTGTTGCCGTCACGTTGATAGACGTAAACAGATTGAAACGGTTGATGTTGTTGGGACCATAGACACGCTCCATACGGCAGAACTCCTGAACGGGTGACATGCCTCCCGGAGTACGCACATAGATACTGTTCAACGACTCTGGTGTCATGCGGGTCTCTGGCAAGCCCTGTATCATGACACGGTACAGTTTACCGTAGGCGTTGAAGTTTGAAGCATACATACCACCATAGTATCCCTGCAAGGTTGAGAGAACCGTAGAGGGTGACACACCTGCCTGCTTACACTTGGCTACATCCATGTACAGCATGTACTGCGGATAGTTCGGGTTGTAAGAGGTCTGGGCTGTCTGGAACTCAGGACGCTTGTTCAACTCAGCCAGATAGTCCTTGACGATGCCAAAGAACTTGTCCAGCGAACCACCCGTACGGTCCTGCATCACCAGCGATACACCACTGTTGGCAGAGAATCCAGGAATCATAGGCGGTGCGAAGGCCAGGATCTGTGCATCCTTGATATGGGCTGTCTTGATAAATATCTGAGCAACGACACCCGTTGCGCTCTGCGGGTCGAGGAAGAAGCGGTAGATACCATCGCCCTGCCACAGTCCGCTGAGTTTCCAGAAGAATCCATGCTGGCGCTCAGAGAAAGGCTTCAACTTAATGATGAACGTAGCCTGGTCTGAACCAGAACCGGCAATGAAGTTATAACCCTGAATCTGCTCACGGTTCTGGATGGCCGGGTCAGCAGCCAGGATACTATCCACCTGACTGACCACCTGCTTGGTACGTTCTACAGAGGTAGCTGGTGGCATAGAGATGGTACAGAATAGTGTTCCTGTATCCTCGTCAGGTACCAGACCTGTCTTGGTGGTAAACATCAGTACGACCATTGCCACAACACCGAGAATGACGGTGCCAAGCACAGCGAGGGGCTTATGCACCAGTTTCTCCACCCTACCTTTATAACTACCTAAAAGTTTCTCGTAGGAAGTATTGAAGGACGTATGGAAGCGGTCAACGAGCGACATCTTCTTGGCATGTCCCTCGGCATCGTGCGGCTTCAGGAAGATAGCACACAGAGCAGGCGACAGTGTCAAGGCGTTCAGTGCCGAGATGAAGATGCTGACAGCCATCGTCACACCGAACTCACGATAGAACGAACCCGTCGTACCACCGATGAACGACACAGGAACGAACACTGAAGCCATCACCAGCGTAATAGAGATGATTGCACCGGAAATCTCGTTCATGGCGTCGATAGATGCCGTCAGTGCCGACTTATAGCCCTGGTCCAGTTTTGCATGGACAGCCTCAACAACCACGACGGCGTCGTCCACCACAATGGCAATAGCCAGCAGCAGAGCGGACAGCGTCAGCAGGTTGATAGAGAAGCCCATCACGCTGAGGAAGAAGAAGGTACCAATCAGCGACACAGGCACCGCAATCAGCGGGATGAGCGTAGAGCGCCAGTCCTGCAGGAACACGTAAATTACGATGAACACTAGGATAAGGGTGAACACCAGCGTGAAGACAACCTCCTCGATAGAGGCGTACAGGAACTCTGTCACGTCATAGTTAATCTTATAAATCATGCCCGGCGGGAAGAGCTTAGCCTGCTCTTCCAGTTCGGCCTTCACCTGCTTGGCAATATCGTTAGCGTTAGAACCAGCAATCTGCTGTACCATACCCAGCACAGAAGGCAGGTTGTTGTTCTTCATCGATACCGAGTACTGCTGACCACCGAGTTCAATCTTGGCCACATCCTTTAGCTTCAGCGTCTGTCCGCTGGCATCGCTGGAGATGATGATATTGCCAAACTCTTCGGCAGTCTTCAGTCGACCGGTATAGCGCATAGAATACTCGTAAGCCACATTAGACTGTTCGCCGAAAGAACCAGGAGCGGCCTCGATGTTCTGCTCAGCCAGCACAGCACTGATGTCACTTGGCATCAGGTTGTACTGCTTCATCACGTCCGGCTTCAGCCAGATACGCATAGAGTAGGTCTTCAGACCTGGCGACTGCACGTCACCGACACCTTGGATACGCTTGATGGCTGGGATGATGTTAATGTTGTTATAGTTCGTCAGGAACTCGTCATCGTAGCGACCGTCAGAGGTCAGCGTGAACATGATGACCTGAGAAGTCTGACGCTTCTGCACCGTCACACCAATACGCGTTACCTCGGCAGGCAACAGAGCCTGAGCCTGCTGTACGCGGTTCTGTACGTTAACGGCACACATATCGGGGTTCATACCCTGGCGGAACAGCACACTGATCTGTGCAGAACCGGCACCAGCGGTAGACGAGATATAATCCATACCTTCCACACCATTGATACTCTCCTCCAACGGTGTGATGACCGAGTTCTTTACGGTCTCTGCATCGGCACCAGGATAGCTGGTCCACACCGCTACCGTAGGTGGTGCGATGTTAGGGTACTGCTCAATAGGCAGCGATACCAGGCCGATGAAACCCAGCAGGACGATGAGGATAGAAATCACCGTTGACAATACCGGGCGTTTGATAAAATTCGTAAAAGTCATATTAATTTACTATTTGACAATTTACAATTTATTTCTTCATTGCACCTACGATGTCACCAGCAGACATAGCCTTTGCCTGCTCGGAGATCTTCTGCTGATAGCGCTCAGGGGTGATGGGTACAATCTCCATGCCGTCGTTCAACTTGGTGATACCATTGGTCACATACTTGTCACCAGCCTTCAGACCACCAGTAACGACATAGTTGTTGCCGTCGTTGTGCGGGTCGACCTGGATTTCGGTGTACTTCACCTTATTATCTTTAGTAAGCGTGTAGACGAACTTCTTGTTCTGCACCTCAGAGACGCAGCTCAGCGGAACAATGATGACGTTAGAGCTGACGCGCGGGATGATAATGGTTCCTGTAGCACCGCTCTTGAGTATCTTCTCAGGATTAGCGAAAGAGGCAATCAGTTGTACAGAACCCGTAGCGGCATCGATAACACCGCTCATTTTACTGATGGTACCCTCGCTGCCATAGATGCTACCATCGGCCAACTGCAACTTAACGGAAGGCAGCGAAGCCAGACCCTTCTGAGAGATGACCATAGCCTCTTTCTCCGTTACAGAGAAATAAGCCTCCATAGACGAGATGTTTGAAACGGTCGTCAAGACGTTAGAAGCGCTAACCAGTGCACCTTTCTTGAAAGGCAGCGTACCTACGACACCTGCGGCGGGCGACTTCACATAGCAGTAGCTCAGCGCCTCCTTTGCAGAAGCCAGTGCAGCCTGGGCCTGGGACAACTGGGCCTGGGCAGACTCGAAGGTGTTCTGAGAAGTCTTCAACTCGTAGTCACCAATGACCTTCTTCTCATGCAACTGCTGGCTGTTCTCATAGGTCAGCTTGGCAGTATTACACTGCTGCTGGGCAGCGTTGACAGCTGCCTGAGCCTGACGCACCTGAGCCTGATAGGTCTCGTTATCAATAACAAAAAGTACCTGACCGGCACTAACGGTCTGTCCTTCTTTCACATTAATCTGAGTCAGGAATCCCTGAGCCTTCGGACGAATCTCCACGTCCTGAACACCCTTAATAGAGGCAGGATAGGTGCTCTGCATGTCTGCATTCGACTCACCAGCAGTAGTCACGGGAAATTCATTGTCGCCAAATGTCGGGCGGCCACCGCCACCACCACACGAGACAAGTGTTGCAGCAACGGCTGCAATCATAACAATTTTCTTCATTTTCATACTATTTATTTATTCGAATAATGCTTTTTATAGAAAACTCGCACACAGTGTTTGAGTTTTCATCGTGCAAAAGTAGCAAAAATAATCCTATTCTATATCAATGATATAGGATATTACACCAATTTTAACAAAGTTTAGTTTGTTTTCAGTCCCATCTGTGCAGCCTTTTCCAACAACAGCTGCATTAACGGCTCACGCTCGTTCTCCACCTTGTTGTCCAAGACAGCATCCTTGAGGTACTGTTTCAGCACGCCCACCTCGCGGGACGGCTGCAGATGAAACAGTTCCATAATCTCGTTACCGTCGATGACGGGCTGCAACAGTCGTTTGTAGTCCTTCACCTGCAGGTCGGCAAGCTTTTCGCGAACCATTCGGAAGTTCTCCAGGAACATCTTCTTCTTGACCTCGTTCTTGCTGGTGATATCAGCCTCACAGAGCGTCATCAGGTCGTCGATGTCGTCGCCGGCATCGTTGAGCAGACGGCGCACGGCAGAGTCGGTTACCTCACTGTCGGCAATGACCTGAGGGCGCATGTGCAGGTCGACCATCTTCTGCACATACTTCATCTCGGCACCCATCGGCAACTTCAATCGGCGGAAGATGGCGGGCACCTGTCTGGCACCTATCATGTTATGGTTATGGAATGTCCAGCCAATGCCTGGTTCCCAGCGTTTCGACTTGGTCTTACCGATGTCGTGCAACAGGGCTGCCCAGCGGAGCCATAATTGGCTGTTGGCAATTGGCTGTTGGCTTTTAGCCACATTTTCCAGCACCTCCAGGGTATGGTAGAAGTTGTTCTTATGGGCACGGCCATCACGTTTCTCCACGATATCCAGGGCAGCCAGCTCGGGCAGTATAATCTGCAGCAAGCCAGAGCGTTGCAAGTATTCAAAACCTATCGAGGGATGTGGCGCCATGATGATTTTGTTCAGTTCCACCTCTATGCGTTCGCCACTGACTATCTTGATGCGGTCGGCCATACGGCTGAGGGCGTCGAACGTCTCGTCCTCTATCTGGAAATTCAGTTGAGTGGCAAAGCGGATGCAGCGCATCATGCGCAACGGGTCGTCCGAGAAGGTCACCTCAGGGTCAAGGGGTGTGGCAATGATGCCATCCTCCAAATCAGCAATGCCGTTGAAGGGGTCCACCAGTTCACCGAAACGCTTCTTATTCAGACAGATAGCCATTGCATTGATGGTGAAGTCGCGCCGATTCTGGTCGTCCTCCAACGTACCGTCCTCGACAATGGGCTTGCGCGAGTCGTGGCTGTAGCTCTCCCTACGGGCCCCCACGAATTCTATCTCTTCATCACCCATTTTCACTTGCGCCGTACCAAAATTCTTGAACACAGAGAGGTGTGCTTTCTTGCCCAAACGGTCTTTCAGGGCCTTAGCGACCTCGATGCCACTGCCCACGACAATCACATCAATATCGTTTGACGGCCTTTCGAGGAAAATATCTCGCACAAAACCACCAACTACATAACACTCCACACCCATCTTGTCGGCCACGTCGCCAATGAGATGGAACATCTCCTTATCGAGTATCTTTGCTAATGCTTGGTCTGAATACAGTTTCACGTCTGCAAAATTACAAAAAATCGCGCGAAAAACCAAATTTATTTCCATTTTATTCGTACCTTTGCAGTCATGAACATCAAAGAATTGGGAAACAAGCGTATCGCCGTGCTGCTCTCAGGCGGCGTCGATTCCAGCGTAGTGCTCTACGAACTGGTTCGCCAGGGTCTGCAACCCGACTGTTTCTATATCAAGATTGGTCCAGAGGAAGAAGAGGAGTGGGACTGCTCTTCTGAGGAAGACTTGGAGATGGCTACAGCAGTCAGCCACAAGTATGGCTGCAAGTTGCAAGTAATCGACTGTCATCATGAGTATTGGGACCAAGTGACGCAATACACGATGGATAAGGTACGTGCAGGACTGACGCCCAATCCTGACGTCATGTGCAACCGTCTCATCAAGTTCGGCGCCTTCCACGAGAAGCGAGGCCACAACTACGACCTCATAGCCACTGGCCACTATGCGACTACAGAAGAGGAGCCTGTGGTCGGAGGTTTACCCGCTGACAGTCTGAAGTGGCTCTGTACCAGCCCAGACCCCGTGAAGGACCAGACCGACTTCTTGGCACAGATCTACGACTGGCAACTGGAGAAAGCACTCTTCCCTATTGGTCACATGATGAAGGAAGAGGTGCGCGAGATTGCCGAGCGCGAACACTTGGTCAATGCCAAGCGCAAAGACTCACAGGGCATCTGTTTCCTGGGTAAAATCAACTACAATGACTATCTGCGTCGCTACCTGGGTGAGTTGCCTGGCGACGTTGTAGAGTTGGAGACAGGCAAGATTATAGGCCACCACAAGGGCCACTGGTTCCACACCATTGGACAGCGCAAGGGCATGGGACTGGGCGGCGGTCCCTGGTTTGTTGTCAAGAAAGACATCCTACAGAACATCATCTACGTCTCCCACGGCTACGACCCAGAGACGGCATACAAGCAGAACTTCCCCATCATGGCGTTCCACAGCATTAACAGGCAATTGCCGCCAACAGACATCACACTGAAGATTCGCCATACCCCGGAATTCCTGCCAGCAACCTTAGAGCCACAAGGCGACGGACGTTATCTAGTTCATGCCGCCCAGCCCATCCACGGCGTAGCCCCTGGTCAGTTCTGCGTTATTTACGACAATCGCCACCACCGTTGTTACGGCAGTGGCGAAATAACGCTATAGAACGAATCTTTATTCAGATACAGCCTTAAAGCTTGCCAGATCCTCTACCTGGAAGGCCTTGATGTATGCGCTCTTACCGAGAACATCCTCCTCGGCCATGCGAACGTATACGTTGGCGCTCTTCTCGAAGAGCTCTGGAGCCTTGGTGGCGTCGCGCAGGATGAGCAGGCTCATTACCAGCTCGGCTGTCATGTCGTACAGACGACGAGCAAGGAAATCCTGAGCGTCCTGATTCTCCAAAGCCTTCACATTGTTCAGAGCCTCCTCGTAAACAGGAACGAGCTTCTCAACGCGTGCCTTCAGGTTCTTCAGGCTATCGCTAACCTCGAGACCTGCCAGCATATCCTTGATATTGTTGAGCATAGTGCCGTTGGTGATGTAGCGGATAGCAGCTACAACCTGCAACTGTGTGGTACCCTCGTAGATAGAGAAGATACGAGCGTCGCGGAACAGACGCTGGCTCTTGTACTCCATGATGAAACCTGAACCACCGTGGATGCTGATAGCATCGTAAGCGTTCTGGTTGGCGTACTCTGAGTTCATACCCTTAGCCAGTGGGGTAAAGGCATCAGCCAGGCGCTGGTACTTCTTCAGTTCCTGCTTCTCCTCAGGTGTGAGCTTGCGATCTCTTTCAATGTCTTCCAAACATTTATAAATGTCTACATAACATGCAGTTTCATACAAGAGAGAACGACCAGCATCAAGCTTAGCCTTCATACGACTTAGCATGTCGTATACGGCAGGGAAGTTGATGATTTTATCGTTAAACTGCTGACGCTCCTTGGCGTAAGCCAGACCCTCGTTGTAAGCCTCCTGCTCAACACCTACACTCTGTGCGGCGATACCCAGACGGGCACCGTTCATCAGAGCCATCACGTACTTG
>CADCGD010000019.1 GCA_902800925.1 uncultured Bacteroidales bacterium
AACTCAATTTTGCCAGATATTTTTCGGTATCAAGGCCTGATTAGAGTGTTAATATATGTAACCCTGGCTCAAAAAAAGGCACTTTTTCAGTAGGCTCTGTAGAGAGGGATTGCAGCAATCTGACGTTTCACATTGCTTTCACAACGCCATCACACCTATATATCGGTACGAGTATGACTGTCCCATGTTCAACAACAGCTGTCTCGTGAACGAGATACGGTGTGAAATGTCTGTGAAAGCAATGTGAAACGTCCGGAGGCCCCTTCCACCCGCGAAGCACACGCAAACCGCTTATATACAAGCACTTTCAGAAATGCGTGAAAGGTGAAGGCTATATTTTGTTTACAACGGATTGGCACAGGTATTTTTTTCTTACCTTTGACCCTTGGTCAAAGTTGGCTGCACCTCGAAAATGAAAATAAATGCAAATTTATTTTGCATTTTGCTCGGTTTGCACTATCTTTGCAGGCTCAAATAAATATAATAAGGTGAATCAGGAAATAGAACGCAGGCGAACATTCGCCATTATATCGCACCCGGACGCTGGTAAGACCACACTGACAGAGAAGTTCCTGCTGTTTGGTGGTCAAATCCAGGTGGCAGGTGCTGTGAAGAACAACAAGATTAAGAAGACCGCTACTTCCGACTGGATGGACATTGAGAAGCAGCGTGGTATTTCTGTATCGACCTCTGTGATGGAGTTCGACTATACGCCCCCCGTGGACGACGGTTCTCCCGCCGTCGAATATAAGGTGAACATTCTGGATACCCCAGGTCACCAGGACTTTGCCGAGGATACGTACCGCACATTGACGGCTGTGGACTCTGCCATCATCGTGGTAGACGGTGCCAAGGGTGTAGAAACACAGACACGTAAGCTGATGAACGTATGCCGCATGAGGAATACGCCCGTCATCATCTTCATCAACAAGATGGACCGTGAGGGTCGTGACCCCTTCGACCTGCTGGACGAGTTGGAACAGGAACTGGAAATCAAGGTGCGCCCGCTGTCGTGGCCCATCAACCAGGGTGCGAAGTTCAAGGGTGTGTATAACATCTACGAGAACAAGCTTGACCTGTTCACGCCCGACAAGCAGCGCGTGACAGAAAAGGTCAGTGTGGATATCAACAGTAGTGTGCTCGACGATTTTGTCGGAGAGAGTGACGCGAACAAGCTCCGCGAGGACTTGGAACTGGTGGATGGCGTATATCCTGAGTTCGAGGTAGAAACCTACCGTTCGGCAGAGGTGGCCCCCGTATTCTTCGGTTCGGCACTGAACAACTTCGGTGTGCAGGAGCTGTTGAACTGCTTCGTAGAGATAGCACCCAGTCCCAAGCCTACAAAGGCTGAGGAGCGCATGGTGCAGCCCGAAGAACAGAAATTCACGGGTTTCATCTTTAAGATTACCGCTAATATTGACCCCAACCACCGCTCGTGTATTGCTTTCTGCAAGGTGTGCTCAGGAAAGTTCCAGCGCAACCAGCCGTACCTGCATGTGCGTCAGGGTAAGACACTGCGCTTCTCGTCGCCTACACAGTTTATGGCACAGCGCAAGAGTACCATTGACGAGGCATGGCCAGGAGACATTGTGGGTCTGCCCGATACTGGCGGCATGTTCAAGATTGGTGATACCATCACCGAGGGGGAACAGCTCCACTTCCGTGGACTGCCTTCATTCTCGCCCGAACTGTTTAAGTATATCGAGAACGACGACCCCATGAAGTCGAAGCAGTTGCAGAAGGGTATCGACCAGTTGATGGATGAGGGTGTGGCTCAGTTGTTCGTCAACCAGTTCAACAACCGCAAGATTATCGGTACGGTGGGTCAGTTGCAGTTTGAAGTCATCCAGTATCGCTTGGAGAACGAGTACAATGCCAAGTGTCGCTGGGAACCTGTACACCTGTATAAGGCGTGCTGGATAGAAAGTGACGACGAGAAAGAATTGGACAACTTCAAGAAGCGCAAGTACCAGTATATGGCGAAAGACAAGGAGGGTAGGGACGTCTTCTTGGCTGACTCCGGCTATGTGCTCAGTATGGCGCAGCAAGACTTTGGGCGAATTAAATTTCACTTTACCAGTGAATTTTAATTCTAATTGAGAATTGAAAATTGAAAATTGAGAATGACAAGAGAAGAGGATATTAAGAAGGCGGTGGAAGTGCTGCGAAAGGGTGGGGTGATACTCTATCCGACAGACACGGTGTGGGGCATTGGCTGTGATGCGACGAATGTGGAGGCTGTGAAGCGCGTGTATGAGATTAAGCAGCGCGACGACTCGAAAGCACTGATATGTCTGGTGGACAGCGATGCCCGTATGCAAAGATATTTCCGAAACGTTCCTGATGTTGCCTGGCAGTTGATAGATAGCCTGAAAGGATCCGACGGAGAACCGTCGGGAGTGGTGGCTGGCAAGCCCACCACCATCATCCTTGATGGAGCCATCAACCTCGCACCGAACCTGATTGCTGAGGACGGCAGTCTGGGTATCCGTATTACTAACGAGCCTTTCTCCAAGGAACTGTGCTACCGTTTTCAGAAGGCGCTGGTGAGCACGTCGGCCAATATCAGCGGCGAGCCTGCTGCCCAGAACTACTGCGATATAGACCCTCGCATCATCGAACAGGTGGACTACGTCTGCTGGAGCCGTCGTCAGGAGCATAAGCCCCATACACCCAGCAGCATCATCCGACTGAAGGCTGACGGTGAAGTGACGATTATTAGAAATTAGCGGCGCATTCGCTAAATGATAGTTGACAAATTAAATAATTAAAAAATCAAATAATGAAAGGACTGATTAGAAAGGGGCTGCTAACCATTGCGTGCAGCATGGCAGTGGGCATGGCCACGGCTCAGGAGAAGTTGGAGACAACGCTGAATGCCGATGTGGTGAGTACTTATGTGTGGCGCGGTATGGACCTTGGCAATGCCAGTCTGCAACCTACGCTGGGCATAGCATGGAAAGGGCTGAGCCTGTCGGCATGGGGCTCGGTGGGTATAGCTCGTGCAGAAGACATGAAGGAGCTTGACCTCACACTGCAATATACCACGGGCGGACTGACGCTGGGCGTCGTAGACTATTGGAACGACACAGCCGACAAGCGCTATCTCTACTATCAGACACACGGCACCGGACACGCCTTTGAGGGCTTTGTGGGTTACGACTTCGGACCGCTAAGCCTCTCATGGCAGACCATCTTTGCCGGTAACGACGGTAAAAACAATCAGGGCAAGCGTGCCTACTCGTCGTATGCAGAGCTGCAGGCGCCCTTCCGTCTGGCATCGTGCGACTGGGAGGCTACCGTGGGAGTCGTGCCTTATGCTACTACCTTCTATGAAACAACTGGCTTTGCAGTGACCAATGTGACTCTGCAAGCCTCGAAAGCAGTAAAGGTTACCGATAGCTTCTCGCTGCCTGTCTTTGCTCAAGTGGTGGCCAATCCCTGTCATGGGAATGCCTATTTTGTCTTTGGTATAACGATTTCAGCAGATTGATATGATGAAGAAGAACGCTCTTTGGCTATGGTTTGTAGCAGTGCTGGCCGTCAACGTGCTGACTGCCTGTCAGAAAGACGACGATGATAATACAGCGCCCGAACCGCAGCGACAGCATACGGAGGCCGTAACGGCTCTGAAAGGCATCTGTGACACGAATCAGGAAGTAAGACAACTGCTGGAGCATGCCATCCGACAGGCCGCCTCCATCAATCCCGACAGACGATATAACCCCGCACAGTCGCTGGAGGAGTTCTACGACTTCGTAGACTGGAACGTGCGCTGTCTGCCCTGGGACGTGATGCTGCATCAGGCACCTGGTGAATATGGTAGCTCGCTCTACGGACGTACCGATCAAGGAATAGGCTACTTCTGGTTCGTCGTAGACCAGCCCCTCGACGAGTTGCGCGACCGTGGCTTCTTCTATCCCACCGTGGAATTCGTGGAGCCCTTTGCCTCGTGGCTCTCTACCTATAGTCAGTCGTGGGGCGATTGGCTGTCGACTGAGGAGAGCTGGAACGATACCTACTACCAGATGGTGAGAGACGATCCCGACTGGGGACTGGACAGGGGCTGGTATGGCACGGGCAACCTGTGGCGCACCTATAACGAGTTCTTTGCCCGCAAACTGGCATCGCCCGACATGCGCCCCATAGCAGATGCAGAGGTGGTGGCACCCGTAGACTCATGGCCCAAGATGACGTGGCATATCGACGACCAGAACCAGCTGGTATATGCTGCCGACCTGCAGATTAAGACGGCAAAGATATCGGACATCGCACAGCTCATTGGTAAGGACTCACAGTATAAGGACGCCTTTGCCGGTGGAACGCTGACACATACCTTCCTCGACGTCAACGACTATCACCGCTATCATGCGCCCGTAGACGGCGTGCTGCGCGAGTTGCGCACCATTCCTGGTGTCTCGGCAGGTGGCGGATATACTCTCTGGGATAATGACTCTAAGCTGTACTACTACGTCAACGACCTGGGCTTCCAGATGGTAGAGACACGCGCCTGTGCCATCATCGAGACAGCAGAGTACGGACTGGTGGCAATGATGCCTGTGGGCATGTCGCAGATATGTTCCGTGAACTGGATTCCCGAGCTGCACGTTGGTCAGGAGTTGCATCGTGGCGACGAGATGGGCTACTTCATGTTTGGCGGCTCAGACATCGTGCTGCTGTTCCAGCGTGGCGTAGAGGTAGACATCCTGCATCATGGCGACCACATACTGATGGGAGAAGGATATGCTAACCTAAGAAACAAGAATTAGCCCCATGAAACTGTCGCGAATATTAGAAGGTTCTGTAGCTCAACGCACTACCGTCTTCATGGTGAGCATGGTGACGGTGGTCATCTTGGTGGCTGGCATCTGGCAGATAAGACTGTTGCACCATTCCACCGAGGAGCAGATGCAACATAATGCCGACCATGCGATGTCGGCAGCCGTCAAGGTGATAGACAACCGCATGGCTACCGTAGAAGCGTCAGTGGGTACGGCAGCAGCCTATGCCGATATGCTGGCTACTGACGAAGGACAGGCTTACTCGCTGTTGCAACGCCTGATAGATGCTGACGAGGATATCACCGCAGTGACGCTGCTCTATAAGGAAAACTTTTTCCCTGAGCACGGACGCTATTTCGCACCGACCATCTCCAGAGGTACTGCGGAGGGCTTGCTGGTGAAAGACGAGATAGGGGGGCCGGAGAATGACTTCTGCTATCTGGAGACCGACAGCAACTGGATATATACCAACAAGCTGGACAAAGGCTACTGGTGTCTGCCTTATGTGGACTCGATGTCAACGAATCGTCCGCTGGTGACCTATAGTGTGCCGCTGCACGACGCGAATAACAAGATTTATGCCGTGTTGTGTGCCGATGTAGACCTTCAGTGGGTGCGCCAGATTGTGGAAGGTGCCAAGCCCTACGACTTTGCCACCACGAGCGTGATGAGTCGTGACGGACAATATATCTGCCGACAGGACTCCGTCTTCGAGGGTTATCTCCTGGAGGGCAAGGTAGACCGTGTGTTGTGGAAGGTAGGCTTCAAGATTCCTAAGGACCGCATCATGAGGGAGCCCAACCTGTTGCTCAACAATATGATTGGCATCCTGCTGGTGTTGCTGATGGCAGTATCGGCAGTGCTCTACTTCGTCATCAGACGACAGCTGAAGCCCCTCAAGCAGTTGGCAGAATCTACGGAGGAGCTGGCTCGCGGTACGTTTGATGTGGAGCTGCCCGTGATTACGACGCACGACGAGGTGAGAAACCTGCGCGACTCGTTTGAGCAGATGCAGCACTCGCTGGCAAACTATATTGAGGAACTGAAGATAACGACAGCGTCGAAGGCCATGATGGAGAGCGAGCTGAAGGTGGCTAGCGACATACAGCGCTCTATGCTGCCCAAGATATTCCCGCCATATCCCGACCGCAAGGACTTTGACGTATATGGTGAGCTGACGCCTGCCAAGGCGGTGGGTGGCGACCTCTTCGACTTCTACATCCGCGACGAGCAGTTCTTCTTCTGCATAGGCGACGTATCGGGCAAGGGCGTTCCTGCCTCTTTGGTGATGGCGGTGACGAGAACACTGTTCCGCACGGTATCTGCCCAGGTATCGAGCCCCGACGTCATCGTCAGCATGCTGAACAACGCTATGGCCGACGGTAACGACTCGAATATGTTTGTCACCCTGTTTGTGGGTGTGCTGGATATCGCTACTGGACGAATGACCTATTGCAATGCAGGACACGACGCCCCCTTGCTGGTGAGACAGACGGATGCGCCCGACTTCCTGCCAGCAGATCCAAACCTGCCCGTAGGCGTAATGACCGACTGGACATTCTCGCTACAGGAGACCGTGATACCTGTCGATACCACCATCTTCCTCTATACGGACGGATTGACGGAGGCAGAGAACATAGACCATGCACAGTTTGGCGAGGAGCGCATCGTAGAAGTGGCGCGCACGGCATCGCTGCTGCCTCGAGAGTTTGTGACTACGATGGCGGAGCATGTGAGAGCATTTGTGAATGGTGCCGACCAGAGTGACGACCTCACGCTGTTAGCGATACATTACAAAGGACAGAATATATAAAAAGGAATAATGGAGAATACGTCCAAAGAGTTGAAACGCCCTGAATGGCTGGTGAAACTGCACGACTGGCGCGTGGCGAATGTCAGTGACAAGACGTTCTTGCTCATTCTGGCATTCTTGGTGGGTGTACTGTCTGCTGTGGCCGCCTTTGTGCTGCACGGACTCATCAACACCATCGTGGCGCTGTTGACAGGTAGTTTCCATGCGGACACCTACAACTGGCTCTATCTGGTATATCCGGTGGTGGGTATCTGGCTGACATCACTGTTTGTGCGTTATGTGGTCAGAGACAATATCTCGCATGGTATCACACGCATCCTCTATGCCATCTCCTCGAACCGTTCCCGACTGAAGGGACATAATACGTGGTCTTCAGTCATCGCTTCTGCTATTACCATCGGCTTTGGTGGTTCGGTGGGTGCCGAGGCACCTATCGTACTGACAGGTTCGGCCATTGGCTCTAACCTCGGACAGTTGTTCCGGCTGGATAATAAGACGCTGATGACGCTGGTGGGCTGTGGTGCAGCAGGTGCTATTGCGGGCATCTTCAAGGCCCCGATAGCAGGACTGGTGTTCACGTTGGAGGTGCTGATGATTGACATGACGATGTCGGCACTGTTGCCTATCCTCGTATCGTGCGTGACAGCAACGTGTTTCACTTACTTGTTTAGTGGCAATGCTGTGCTGTTCTCGTTCCATCTGGATTCTGATTGGACCGTAGAGCGCGTTCCGGCCTGCATCCTGCTGGGCATCACCTGTGGCTTCGTATCGCTCTACTTCATCCGTACGATGACCGTTTGCGAGGACCTCTTTGCACGTTTCAAGAACAAACCTTATATCAAGTTGCTTATCGGCGGTGCTACGCTGAGTACGCTCATCTTCCTCTTCCCATCGCTCTATGGTGAGGGCTACCATTCTATCAACCTGCTGCTCAACGGAAAGACAGAGGCCGACTGGAACCAGATACTCGACGGCTCACTGTTCTATGGACATAGCGAGTATATCATCCTCTATCTGGCACTGGTACTCTTTACGAAGGTCTTTGCCACCTCGGCAACGAATGGTGGCGGCGGCTGTGGTGGTACCTTCGCGCCCTCGCTATTCATCGGCTGCTTTACGGGCTTCCTGTTCTCACGTCTGTGGAATATGAACCAGATAGGTGTCTACGTGCCGGAGAAGAACTTTGCCCTGATGGGTATGGCGGGCGTGATGTCGGGTGTGATGCATGCCCCGCTGACGGGTATCTTCCTCATTGCCGAGATTACCAGTGGCTACGATCTCTTCATGCCGCTGATGATTGTCTCGGTGTCGGCCTATCTGACCATCAATATCTTTGAGCCTCACAGCATCTATGGCATGCGTCTGGCCAAGCAGGGACGACTGGTGACCCACCATACCGACCATGCGGTGCTGACACTGATGAGTCTGGACTCTGTCATTGACCGCGACTACCAAGGGGTGGACCCTGATATGGAACTGGGACAGATGGTTCATAAGATCAGTCGTTCGCATACCGACGTATTGCCGGTGACCGATGCGGCAGGAACGTTGTTGGGGGAGATAGACATCCGGAAGATACGTCATGTGGTGTTCCGCACAGAGCTGTACAACCACTTCAAGGCGCAACAGCTGATGGTGGAGCCTGCTGCGGTGCTGAGCGATGGTACACCGATGACGGAGGTGATGAAGACCTTTGAGCGTACACAGGCCGACTGGTTGCCCGTGCTCGACATAGAAAACCATCTAAAGGGTTATATCTCGCGCAAGCGTATGTACACGATGTATCGTAAGATAGTCCGTGACTTTAGTCAAGAGTAGGCGGGCAAAGCGGGCAAGGCGGGCAAGGCGGGCAAGGCGGGCTTTGCCCTAATTGATAAATGATAATTGATAAATTGCTACCGCCTATTTAGGCCAATATAAAAAAAGCATATTGATAACGACAACATATTGATAACAAAACAGATGACTCTACAATATATAAGATAGCAGATGACCCAAGATAATTTATTGACAGAGAAAAGTATTGAGTTTGCCATAAGAATGACAAACTGTTATAAATATTTGACGGAGGAGAAAAATGAATACATTATGTCTAAACAGATGTTTCGAAGCGGTACAAGTATCGGGGCAAATATTCATGAAGGAATACAAGCTCAGAGTAAGGCGGATTTTGTCAGCAAGTTAAGTATAGCTTTGAAAGAAGCTAGCGAAACATCGTATTGGTTGGTTGTCTTAAATAGAGCCGATTTTTTAGACGAAAAATTATATCTGTCATTAAAAGCAGATGTTGATGAAATAATACGTATATTAGTAGCCTCCATAAAGACTACGAAGAAAAATATGGTATGATCGAGTATCCAATAGCGGTAGCAATTTATCATTTATCATTTATCATTTAGCGAATGCGTAATAGCGGTAGCAATTTATCATTTATCAATTATCATTTAGCGAATGCGTAATAGCGGTAGCAATTTATCATTTATCATTTATCAATTATCATTTAGCGAATGCGTAAGTCAGATTTAAGAATAGTTTTTATGGGAACCCCGGAGTTTGCGGTAGAGACGCTGCAGGCATTGGTGGAGAATGAATATAACGTGGTGGCCGTGGTGACACAGCCCGATAAACCCGTGGGACGACACCAGACAGAGATGCAGCCCTCGGCAGTGAAGCAGTATGCGGTGGCACATGGATTACCCGTGCTGCAACCCGAGAAGATGAAAGACCCGGAGTTTGTAGAACAGCTCCGTTCGTACAATGCCAACCTGCAGGTGGTGGTGGCCTTCCGCATGTTACCTGAGGTGGTATGGGCAATGCCGGAGTTCGGCACCTTTAACGTCCATGCGGCGCTGTTGCCCCAGTATCGTGGTGCGGCCCCCATCAACTGGGCGGTTATCAATGGTGAGACAGAGACGGGTGTGACCACTTTCTTCCTCGACCATGATATCGATACAGGCCGTATCATCCTGAAGAAGCCTTTCCCTATTCCCGACGATGCCGATGTAGAGTATGTCTATGACGGTCTGATGCACCTTGGTGCCCAGCTCTGTCTGGAGACCCTCGAAGCTATCGTTGCTGCTGACGGCCACCCCGATAGCATCCCACAGGATGATTCTCAATTCTCAATTCTCAATTCTCAATTAAAATCTGCCCCTAAGATTTTCAAGGAAACCTGTCAGATAGACTGGACAAAGACCGCCAAACAGGTCTATGACTTTGTGCGTGGCCTGAGTCCTTATCCTGGTGCGTGGACTATGCTCGTAGGCAATGACAAGGAGAGCGTCCTGAAGATTTACAAGACCCACAAGACCGGATGCGCTACCGACCAGAAACCAGGTACCCTCCGTGTAGAACAGAAGATGCTGCAGATTGCTGCTGGTGACGAATGGCTGGAGATTGTAGAGCTTCAGATGGCTGGGAAGAAGCGCATGACAGCCCGTGATTTCCTGAACGGTACAAAGATTGAAAATTTTTTTGTACGTTGAGATAATAAATGGGTATTGCTGTGCGTTTCTCTAATAGAAACTCAAATACAGGATGCCTATGCAACATTTTACTCAAAACGAATTCCAACCACATCCATCCACCATTCTGTTTATCAAACAGTTTGCGAGAATGTGTAACACCAAGAACACTCAGAGAAATGGCTACAATGGTTTCGCCGTCGCTGCTTGCAGCTGACTTCCTACATCTCGACCAGGAGATAGACATGATTAATCGCAGTGAGGCCGACTGGCTTCATCTGGATGTGATGGATGGTGTGTTTGTTCCCAACATCTCGTTTGGCTTCCCTGTTCTGGAGGCTGTTGCCAAGAAGTGTAAGAAACCGCTGGACGTGCACTACATGATAGTGCACCCGGAGCACTACATCCAGCAGACGGCGAAGCTTGGGGCGATGATGATGAACGTACACTACGAGGCGTGCACCCATCTGCACCGTACTGTTCAGGAGATTCATCAGGCAGGCATGAAGGCTGCTGTGACGCTCAATCCCGCCACACCCGTCTGTGTCCTGGAGGATATCATCTGCGATGTTGACATGGTGTTGCTGATGAGTGTCAATCCTGGCTTTGGTGGTCAGACGTTCATTGAGAATACTATCAAGAAGGTGCGCCAGCTCCGTCAGTTGATTGCTGAACGTGGCTCAAAAGCACTGATAGAGATTGATGGTGGGGTACAGCAAGAAACAGCACCACGTCTCGTTGAGGCGGGTGCCGATGTATTGGTTGCCGGTAGCTATGTGTTCCATAGCCCTAAGCCGGAGGCTACCATTAGTGCACTTCGTGCTTTACGGGCTACGCCCTAAATGATAAATGATAATTGATAAATGATAATGGATAATTACGGACTGCGGTAGCAATTTATCATTTATCAATTATCATTTAGCGAATGCGCTATAGTTCCATGCTCAGTTGGATATGGTGATGCTTAGCCATGCGGCGCATGTTGATAAGCGCGTAGCGCATGCGTCCCAGTGAGGTGTTGATGCTCACCCCCGTCATCTCGGCAATCTCCTTGAACGACAGGTCTTGATAGTAACGCATATAGACAACCTCGCGCTGAGGGGCGGGTAGGGCGTCCATCAGGTGGCGTACGTCGTCCATCACCTGTGTGTTGACATATTCGTTCTCACGGTTCAGGTCCATCACCTGATTGCCACTCAACTTGTTCAGGTCGTTGTCTTCCGACGGTTCAATGATATGGGCCGAGCGCTGTTGACGATAGGTGTCCATGATGATGTTATGGGCAATACGCGTCAGCCAGAAGGCAAACTTACCGGAATCGGTGTACTTACCTTCCTGCAGTTTCGTGATTACCTTGACAAACGTTTCTTGGAATACGTCGTTAGCCAAGTCGGGGTCACGAACCACGAACATGATATACGAGAAGAGTTTTTGCTGATTGCGAGCTAATAACTCATCAAATGCCTTGTTGTCTCCATCTATGTAAAGTAGTGCCAACGCTTCGTCGGTACAACTTGCATAATTCTTCATATTTCTTTTTTGTTAGTTATGAAGTAGAGCTTTTTCGATAGGCAGAAATGTTTAAGTTATTAACTAATTTTTATGTTTTATCGCTGCAAAAGTAAGCAAAAATATCATTCTCGCAAAATTTTTCATGAAAAAAATGCCCTTTTTAACGAAAAAAGCGTACCTTTGTGCAAAGATTTACTAAATATACTACTAAAAAGATATGATAAAGTTGTTTGTGCCAGGCCGACTCTGCCTTTTCGGTGAACATACAGACTGGGCCGGTCACTATCGTACCATGAATGCAGATATTCTGCCAGGAGCCTCTATCGTGACAGGTATCGAACAGGGTATCTATGCCGAGGTGGAGAAGTCGCCTATCTTCGAGATGTACAGTGATGCTCCTGAGATTGCCGAGGTGTGGAATGATTTCTCGTGTAAGATGAACGAGGCGGAGTTGAAGGGGGTCGCCAAGTCAGGGACGTTTTTCAGCTATTGTGCAGGAGTAGCCAGTTATATGCTGGAATGGTATAAGGTGGGTGGTGTGCGTATCCGCATCACAGCCATGACGCTCCCTATGAAGAGCGGTCTGTCATCAAGTGCTGCCATCTGTGTCCTCGTAGCGCGCGCGTTCAATAAACTATATAAGCTGAATCTCAATACACTGGGTGAGATGAACATCGCCTATTTGGGCGAGTTGCGTACGTCTAGCCGTTGTGGTCGTCTGGACCAGGCCTGTGCCTTTGGTGTGAAACCCAATCTGATGACCTTTGACGGTGATGAGATTGAGGTGAAGGCACTGAACGTGAAGAAGACACTCTACTGGGTCTTTGCCGACCTGTGTGCTTCGAAGGACACTATCCGCATCCTGTCCGACCTGAACAAGTCGTACCCCTTTGCCACCACAGAAGCCGAGCAAAACCTGCATAAGGCCTTGGGTGAGTGGAACCATGAGATAATAGGACGTGCAGTCCGCTATATGGCTGAGGGTAATGTGCAGGCGTTGGGACAACTGATGACGGAAGCTGAGGAGAAGTTCGACAAATATATTGCCCCCATGTCGCCGGCTTTGCGTGCCCCAAAACTGCACGAGACCTTGCGTGACCCCAATATACAGCCGTTGGTATATGGTGGTAAAGGTGTGGGTTCACATGGCGATGGATCGGTGCAGTTCCTGGCACGTAATGCGGAGACCCAGCAACAGCTGATAGACTATCTGAATGCAAAGGGTATGAAGGCCTATGCCTTGACAGTTCATCCTGTACATACCGTCCGCAAGGCTATCATCCCTGTGGCAGGCTTTGGCACACGCCTCTATCCCGCCACCCGTACCATCAAGAAAGATTTCTTCCCCATGCCATGTCCCGATGGTATGGTGCGTCCAGTCATCCTCATCCTCTTGGAAGAGTTGGTGAAGAGTGGTGTCGAGGAAATCTGTCTAGTGCTGGGTTCTAAAGAAGAACGCCAGCTGTATAAGGACTTCTTTGATCGTCCGTTGCCTGATGAACACCTGCGCAAGCTCAATGCGGAGGCTCAAGAGTATGAGAATCGCATTCTGGATATCGGCAAGCGTCTGCGCTATGTCTATCAGTACGAGAAGAGGGGCTTTGGACATGCCGTCTATCAGGCTGCAGATTTTGCTGGTAACGAACCCGTACTGCTGCTCTTGGGTGACACGCTCTACCGTTCGTCAACCAACAAACCCTGTGCCCTGCAGATGATTGAGGAATATGAGCGTTATAACCAACTGATGGTCAGCATCCATCCTATCCCGTTGGCCGTGGTGAGCCATTATGGTATTCTCAGTGGTGTATGGGAGGATAAGGAACGTACGGTGCTGAACGTCTCTGTGATGCAGGAGAAACCCAAGGCGTCGTATGCCGAGGAGTTTCTGGCTGTGCGCAATGGTGAGGGGCAGAAGGAATACTACAGCGTCTTCGGGCAATATATTCTGACACCCGATGTCTTTGCCCAGCTGGCTAGTGACATCGCTGCTGCTGATGAGGCTGGTGATACCACCAAGGAGATAGAACTTACTGCAGCCTTGGAGGCTGTACGTCAGAAGAGTGGCATGATAGGTGTGCGCTTGAATGGTACGATGTACGATATGGGTAATCCCAAAGCACTCAGCCGTTGCATCATTGAGTTCCCACAATAACTTAACGCATTCGCTAATTGATAATTGATAAATGATAAATTGCTACCGCAGTCCGTAATTATCCATTATCATTTATCAATTATCAATTAGCGAATGCGTCATCATTTGTCATTTATCAATTATCATTTAGGGCGTAGCCCGCCTTTATAATTTTGTCTCGCAGAGGCGCAACAGATATTTGCCGTAGTCATTCTTCGCCATGGGCTCAGCCAGTTTGCGAAGCTGCTCACGGTCTATCCAGCCACGCTTGTAGGCGATTTCCTCCAAACAGGCGACCTTCAGTCCCTGACGCTTCTCGATGACCTCAATGAATGTAGAGGCTTCGCTGAGCGAGTCGTGGGTACCGGTGTCGAGCCAGGCAAAGCCACGCTGCAAGGTCTGTACCAGTAGGTTCTTGTCTTCCAGATAGCGCTGGTTGACAGTGGTAATCTCCAGCTCACCACGAGCTGAGGGCTTGATGGTTTTGGCAATATTGACTACGCTATTGGGGTAGAAATAAAGACCCACTACGGCGTAGTTGCTTTTGGGCTTGGCAGGCTTCTCTTCGATAGACAGACAGTTGCCATCCTTGTCGAACTCTGCCACTCCATAGCGCTCCGGGTCATTGACATAATAGCCGAAAACTGTAGCTTGTCCTTTCTCCTCAGCACTGGCCACAGCCTGTTTCAGCATACCTGTAAAGCCACCACCATAGAAGATGTTGTCGCCCAGGACAAGGCAGGCGCAGTCGTCGCCAATGAACTGTTCGCCAATGATGAAAGCCTGAGCCAGTCCGTCGGGAGAGGGCTGCTCAGCATATTCAAAGCGTACGCCCAGGTCAGAACCGTCGCCCAGCAAACGCTTGAAAGCGGGCAGGTCGTAGGGGGTTGAGATGATAAGTATCTCACGGATGCCAGCGAGCATCAACGTAGAGATCGGGTAGTAAATCATCGGTTTGTCGAAGATGGGCAACATCTGTTTCGAAACACCCTTGGTGATAGGGTAGAGGCGTGTTCCACTGCCTCCTGCTAATACGATACCTTTCATATTTTTTAATGTTTGTGCTGCAAATATACGAAATAATTGAGAATTGAGAATGGAGAATGGAGAATTTTTTGTAATTTTGCATCCGATTTAATTGAAATATTAAGATAATGAGTTTTATAAGTAGATTATTTGGAAAGAAAGAGGAGGAACAGAAGGTTGGTGGCATGGAGGATTTCATGACACTGATTCGCGTATATTTTCAGGCTGTGATGGCAGCAGATCTGGGCATCACCAATCTGGCGGCACTGCCCGACTTGCGTACTTTCAAGGCTACGCTGAAGGTTCCCACACAGAACAATAAGCTGGGACTGGCCGAGAAGACACGTTGTAAGAAGATGCTCAAGGAACTCTATCAGATGGACGACAACTTCACCAAGGAGATAGAGAGCAGCATTCGCAAGCGTTGCAAGAAACCACAAGACATACAGACCTATATGTATCAGTTCTCTGGTTTCTCACAGGACCTTTTAATGCTGACAGGTAACCTGATGAAGTTCAAACTTCGTCTGCCCAGCATCTTCAAAAGTGCTATCCGTACGATGACGGAAAAGACTGTGAATGATATCTTTACAAAGAATGACTTCACGGACGCTGCAGTCATGAAAACGGTTGTTGCTATTCGCCAATACGACCAAAAGCTTGGTTTCTCGCAGCAGTGGGTTACCGACTTCGTTTTCCGTGTTGTGATGTTGGCGAAAAAGGAGAAACAGGCGCCAGAGAATTGAGAATTGAGAATTGAGAATTGAGAATTGAGAATTATGGCAAAGCCCAATGTAATAGCTGAAAAGAGTGAGGAATTTGCTGTAAGAGTGATTAATCTCTCCAAATATCTCATTGCTGAGAAGAAAGAATATATTATATCTAAACAGATATTTAGAAGTGGTACCAGTATAGGTGCTAATGTGAGCGAAAGTCGTAATGCACAAAGCAAAGATGATTTCATTAGTAAACTGAATATCGCTTTGAAAGAAGCAGATGAAACTGCTTATTGGCTCCGAATACTGAAACGTACTGAGTTTATCTCTCAAGACCAATTTTCTTCTTTGAATGAAGATGTTCAGGAACTGATTTCTATATTGGTCAGTATCATTAAAACTACAAAAGAAAAATGATGCGCAGCACTAATTCTCAATTCTCAATTCTCAATTCACAATTAAAAAATATTAAAATGGCAGGCAGAATGCTGTCATTTCAATATTTTTACATTACCTTTGTGGAATAAAGTGAGAAAGTATGACTGCTAACGAGAAAAACTTGGCAACGTTCGAGACTCGTCTCCGCCAGCTCCTGCTCCGTTTTCAGGAGTTGAAGAAGGAGAATGGAGAGGTGTATGCCATGCTCGAAGCCAATAAGAAGACGGTCAAGGAGTTGCAGGAAAGGATTAATCAGCAGCAGGCAGACTATGACTCACTTAAGATGGCTAAGATGATTGAAATTACCGATGGTAACCTGGATGGTGCCAAGGAACGATTGTCGAAGCTTATCCGTGAAGTCAATAAGTGCATTGCAATCCTCAGCGATGAAAATCAGTAACTAAGGAGAGACAAGCCATGGCAGAACAGAATCAGGACAGATTACATATCAGATTGCACGTCTACGACGAAGAGATAGAAGTCGTCATCAAACGCGATGACGAGGAGTACTATCGTTCCGCCGCTAAGCTCATCACTGAGCGCTACAATGCCTATGCACAGGCATATAAGGGGCGCAAGAGTGATCATATCATAGCGCTGATGACGCTCATCGACATAGCGTTGATGCATCAGAAAGAGCGTGCAAATAATGATACGTCGCCCTATGATAATGTTCTTGCACGATTGACCGCTGAGATTGAAGAAGCACTGAAAGAATAAGGTGCTGGGCGAGGGTCCAAGAACATTAACACTACATATATATAAACATTTATGAACATTATTGTTGCGATTATTGCCATTGCCGCTGCTCTCATACTGGGTGGCGCCGCTGGCTTCATGATTTTCCGCTTTGTTATCAAGGGAAAATATAATGAGATGGTCGATGCTGCCAAGAAAGAGGCAGAAGTCATCAAGGAGAAGAAACTGCTGGAGGTGAAGGAGAAATTCCTGAACAAGAAGTCTGAACTGGAGAAGGAGGTGCAACAGCGCAACCAGCACATTCAGCAGAGCGAGAACAAACTGAAACAGCGCGAGATTTCCCTCAACCAGCGCCAAGAGGAACTGGGACGTCGTAAGAATGAGCTGGACAACCAGCAGACGCGCATCGACAACGAGAAGAAGTTGCTGACCCTCAAGCAGGAAGAACTGGAGAAGATGCAGTTGCAGGAGCGTGCTAAGCTGGAGGAACTCTCTGGCCTATCCGCCGAAGAGGCTAAGGCTCGTCTGGTAGAGTCGCTGAAGGATGAGGCTAAGACCGATGCTCAGGCTTACATCAACGAAATCATGGACGAGGCTAAGCTGAACGCCAATGCCCAGGCCAAGAAGATTGTCATCCAGACCATTCAGCGTGTAGCTACGGAGACCGCTGTAGAGAACTCTGTCAGCGTATTCCATATCGACAACGACGACGTCAAGGGTCGAGTCATTGGTCGTGAGGGTCGTAACATCCGTGCTCTGGAAGCTGCCTGCGGCGTGGAAATCGTCGTCGACGACACCCCCGAGGCCATCGTCATCTCCGCCTTCGATCCTGTACGCCGTGAGACCTGTCGTCTGGCCCTGCACCAGTTGGTAGCTGACGGACGTATCCACCCCGCACGCATCGAGGAGGTTGTTGCCAAGGTCAAGAAGCAGCTGGAGAACGAGATTATCGAGACGGGTAAGCGTACGGCTATCGACCTGGGTATCCATGGTCTGCACCCTGAGCTGATTCGTATCGTGGGTAAGATGAAGTATCGCTCTTCCTACGGTCAGAACCTGTTGCAGCACGCCCGTGAGACCGCTAACCTCTGTGCTGTCATGGCTGCTGAGCTGGGTCTGAACCCCAAGAAAGCTAAGCGTGCCGGACTGTTGCATGATATAGGTAAGGTGCCCGATGAGGATACTGATGATCCACACGCTATCTACGGTGCCAAGATTGCCGAGAAATATAAGGAGAAGCCCGATATCTGCAATGCCATTGGTGCTCACCACGACGAGATGGAGATGCAGACACTGCTGGCTCCTATCGTACAGATCTGTGACGCTATCTCTGGTGCCCGTCCTGGTGCTCGCCGCGAGATTGTTGAGGCTTACATCAAGCGTCTGAACGACCTTGAGGCCATCGCTATGTCTTATCCTGGCGTTACCAAGACCTATGCCATCCAGGCTGGTCGTGAGTTGCGCGTCATCGTTGGTGCCGACAAGATGGACGATGCCGAGACTGAGGCACTCAGCGGACAGATTGCATCGAAGATTCAGAACGAGATGACCTATCCTGGTCAAGTGAAGATTACCGTTATCCGCGAGACAAGAAGCGTCGCTTACGCGAAGTAATATTTTCGAAATTTCGAAGCTTCGATATTTCGAAGTATCGAAGCTTCGATATTTCGATGTTTCGATACTTCGATGATTCGATACTTCGATGTTTCGAAATTTCGAGATAACGAGAAAACGAAAAAGAGACTCCGTTGAGAGTCTCTTTTCTTTTGGTAGGGACACCCGGGCTCGAACCGGGGACCTCTGCAATGTGACTGCAGCGCTCTAAACCAACTGGGCTATGCCCCTATCTTCTTGTTAGCGGATGCAAAGGTAGTAAATATCTTTCATATACAAGCAATTTTTACTTGTTTTTTTACTCTTTTTATACCTTGCCCTCGTATTTGCTGATGGTTTGCAATGTTTTTGTCTTTCCTATGGCAATCAACCTCTCTGATTTATCGTAGTCAAAACCGTCATACTGACTCATCTGGATGTCCACGAGCATGTCGGGCTTCATCAACTTCGCCATGAGGATGGAGTTCTGACGAATCATCAGCGAACTGGTACGCGAAAGGACAGTGTAGTAGTTGAAATCGATGTTGTCGGGAATCAGCTTGTCGAGCACCTGGGCTGCCAGCGACTTACTGTGCTTCCGACGCTCCGATGCCTTATGCTGTACCTCCCATTGTGTCTTGTAGTCCTGTCCACTGACGTCGACACCCACTAGGATGTCGCCTGCCTTACGTTTTACGCGGTTTAGCGGAATGGGGTTCACCACACCTCCGTCAATCAGTATCATGCCGTCCTTCTGTACGGGCTCGTAGAACGAGGGTAGGGAGATGCTGGCACGGATGGCCTCAAACAGACTGCCCTTGCTGAACACTACCTCGCGACCGCTTTTCCAGTCAGTGGCTACGCAACAGTAGGGGATGGGCAGGTCTTCTATCGCCATGTCGGGTACGAATTCCATGATGGCCTCGATGATTCGGGTACCTTTCACAATGTGGTTTAGGCTAAAAGAGAAGTCCGTCAGTTCCAGCATCTTCTTGCGGTCGATAGTCTTCATCCACTCGCGAAACTCCTTCAATTTGCCGGCTGCATAGACGCCGCCAATCAGTGCGCCCATCGAACAGCCTGCCACAGAGGTAATGCGATACCCCTGCTCCTCCAGCTCCTCGATGGCTCCGATGTGGGCCAGACCTCTGGCACCGCCACTCGACAGTGCCAATGCAATGTCCCGTTTGCTCTGTTCGTCAGTCATTACTTTCAATTTGCTTGCAAAGATACGAAAAAAACATCATTCAGCAGGCATTATCGCTCTTTTTTTTGTGTTTGTCCAAAGCGTAAAAGAAAGCGTGACATGCGTCATGCGTGTTGTTATGTTAATAATATATTAAATAGGTGTAAATATTACTATAATTCGTTCTTTTTTCGTAATTTTGCAGCGATTTATCGATTATTTAGTCATTAAAAAACTCAACTATATGCTTATGGAAAGAGAACTAACCATTAACAAATTTGTGTGCGGACGCTGGTTTTTGAGCCTCATCGCCCTGTTGCTGATGTCTGTAGAGATGCAGGCAGAAGACTACAACCTATGGGTGGCAGGTACGCAAGTGACCAGTGATAATTCCTCCGATGTGCTTGGTGATGGCAAGGTAAGTTGGAATAACAGTTCCAACACGCTGACCCTGAATGGGGCAACGGTTAATGGAACGATTGTCAGCGACAATGACTTGATTGTTCATCTCATTGGGCGCAATGTAATTCATAACAGCGATGCTGCATTCCAGATTGGTGGAAACAATGATTTGTCGTTTACGGCAGTTCGTGGTGCTACTCTTTTTACCGATGCTACCAGCGACGAAGACTTTGCCTATAGTGTTGGCAATCAGAGTGGTATTGAACTTGACTATTATGACCTACCTAATGGTGATGACTATAGTTATAAGTTGTCATACGACGCAGAACTGAAAAGGTGTTTGGGCGAGTATTACGGTATCGACATCTATGCCTTTACGAACGGTGCTTCGTCGTTAGGCCCCCAGAATATTACTGCTGCCAATTGTGACAAGTTAGCTGGTTATTACGACGAAACAACAGAGACGTGGGACAATTCCGTTGTGACGCTGACTTATGACAAGTCGACGAATACGCTGACGATGAATAACATGAATCTGGAGTCGGCAATGGATAATTATCTGTTTAGAATATTGGAGGAGCAGGCAAAGAATTTGACCATCTATATGCTGGGTGATAATAAACTGAGACAATTCCCTGGTGAATATGGTAGTGGCTTTGTGACCAATGACTGCTATGATGGCAAAATTATAATTACTACAAACCCTGAGGCACCAGGCTCTTTAACATCAGTTGATTTGTATACAGATGATGAATATACCAGTTTTGTCAATGGAACACATGAATATAGAAATGGTCTTGAGTATTCTTATGCTGGCGATGGAATTCGCTATATCCGGAAGGCTTCTGAGTCGTTAGGCCTGAAGGTTGCAGGAACGGTGGTTACTGCAGACAATGCCGCCAATGTGTTGGGTGACGACCTGTCGGAAGAGGGTAGTGAAGCGAGTGTGAGCTTCGATGCTAAGACGAACACGCTGACACTGAACAATGCGACGATTAACATGTCTAATATTTCGGGTCACTACGCTGTGGAGAGTAGCATCGATAATCTGAAAGTGAAGTTGTTGGGGTATAATACCATTACTATTGCTGACGGTAGTAACAATCCCAACGTCTTTGCCTATACAGGTCAGGGAGAGACGGCCCAGTTGACATTTGAAACCGAGGCCAATGAATGGGGCTCTATGGGCTCACTAAACGTTGAAGGCATCAATGACGTAGAAACACTTGCCCGCGTCTATACGATTACCAACCAGTTGCAGAATTCCGAGGATGAGTTGGAGACAACTGGATGGTTTTACGAAGAAGAAAGTGGCTATTACAATGTCGTCAGGCTTAAATACGTCGAGTATTACGACTTGTGGATAGGCGGAGCACATATCAGTTCGGACAATCTGATGCCTGTTTCTGGTGGTACTGCCTATATCCCTGCTACCCACACGCTCCACTTGGATGGTTATGGTTACGATGATGCCATAAGAAGTGAAATGCCAGAGTTGATTGTTGAGGTGACAGGCACTTATAATTCCGTGTCTAATTTTTCTTACACTGGTACTGGCAACGGTCGCATCGTCTTCTGTGCCGCTGAAGATAGTTGGAGCGCCAATACTGTTAATCTGAACAACTACGACGGTGGCGGTGTTATCGTGGGCTTTGACGAAGTCGTCATCGAAGAGCCGTTGAGAGTGACGACACCTGCTACGGTCCCCACTACTTGGACTGCAGATATCCATAGTGCTGTTATCAGCGACGATATGTTTATCCAGGTCGGTGGTATAGCCGTCACAATGACCAACAAGGACGATGTGCTGGGCGACGGCAAGGTAAGCTACGACGCAGAGACTAGCACTCTGACGCTGAATGGTGCGACGATAGGTAACGATGGCTCTGATGATGAGCCGATGGAGGCTTGTGGCATTGACTATACAGGTACGGCCGACCTGACCATCTGTCTGAAAGGAACGAATACGATTTACGGCATGGGAGGCTGTGAGGCAATTCGTTATAACGGCTATGGTGATGCGGCTCCTAAACTGATATTCACAAAGGGCGACAACCAGACCTGTTCGCTGCAGTTGAATACTAATACTGATTATGAAAGAACGGCCATCTCTGGAGGCTTCAGCGAGATAGAGGGTGTCTGGGGTGTTGGCACTACAGACAATGGTTTGGCAATCATTGCTGACAATGAGGTGAAGTATGATTCTGAAGAAGGACTGACGATAAAGCAGGTGGTCAATTATATCGCCAACTATGTACCTCTCTCGTCAACTCAGATTGCTTCGTACTATGGTCTGACCATTAGCGGTGTTCCTGTATATGAGGGTAACAAAGGCAATATCACGGGTGAAGGTATTTACGGTGACGGTACAGCCTCTTTTGAACCGAGAACAAATACGCTGACGCTGAATAATGTGAATCTTAATCCTGACTATGCACAGAACGATGGAGACCTGCGTGTCAGCATCGTTACTTCACTGGCTCAACTGAACATCAACCTGATTGGGGAGAGTCAGACTTACGCCATCAAGACTACTAATGAGAATAGTACGCTGACCTTTAAGTCGGCAGAAGAGAATCGTGGCGCTGCCCGACTGAACTTCTGGTATAATGCCGATCCATACTTCATTGGCTTTGGGGAGGACAAGGTGACATACAATGATGGACTCTGCATGCGTGAGGACTCGTATAACAGCTCGTTCCCGATGATTGTGGCACTCAACGTTCCCAAGGTTATTACCAATGAGAAGGAGCGCGGATTGTATTTCCCTGATCATGTGTTCACATTCGCATTGGAGGAAGAGATCGAAGGCTTTGACATCTATTATGCCAACATGCTTGGTGGCGACCCCGTGAAGACTACCGACGGCACATTCTCCCTTGGCACGGGCAGATATGTGCTAAATGTTTATCCCATATATCCAGGCATGGATACTGATCCTGGCAGAAATTGGCAGTATAGCAGCGAGATATATGCCAAGGTGATTGAGAAGCCGACTTTCTCTGTGGACGCTAGTTCTGTTTACAATGACGATATTACGGTGTTCCTGCAGAATATTCCTGAACAGGGCACGACCTCTGTTTGGGACGACAACTTACAAGAAAATATAGAGATGCCACAGGTGTGGTACTACATAGATGACAACAAGACGGATTCTGTGCGCTATGATGCAACAAAGGGTATTCCTGTCACGGAGTCGTGCAAGGTGTCGGCGTACATCCTTGATGAGGACTCTGGAAAGGTAGTGAAGAGCGCTCCTGTTGAGGCAGAATACACCATTATTGCCAAAACACAGCTGAACATCTCTTATGCACAGAACAGCCGTGAGTGGGCTTCATACTGTGCTTCAGAGAACAGCCTGGAGACACCCGATGGTCTGCAGGCCTATGTGGTGAAGCAGGCTACGAAGATGGGTGTGGAGGTCGAGAAGATAGACTATATACCACAGGGCGTAGCAGTATTGCTGAAGCGTACTGCGGAAGTGGCAGAGCCCATCGTGGCTAAGGCCTATATAGGTAATGAGCCGGAAACCCCTGCCAATAAGCTGGTAGGTACAACGACATCAACCTCTGTCAAGACACTGACAGGTTCTGTCTATGTGCTCTATAACGACGGCTTCACACGTGCTACAAGCGGGTCGATAGGTGCCAACCGCGGATATCTGCTGTTTGATGAGACTGTAGCTGCTGGTGCACGCTTAAGCATCTTCGAGGACGAAACGACGGCAGTTGAAAACGTTAACCGTGAAACATTAACCAATAACCAATATTACAACCTCAATGGCCAACGTGTAGTAGCTCCGAAGAAGAACGGGTTGTACATTGTGAACGGTCAAAAGAAAATCGTGAAATAATAACCCAATTAGTCAACAATAATTAAAAGATAAACATATGAAACTGACAAAGAAAATCGTTGCATTAGTGGCTGTCCTGATGACGACAGCAAGTGTTTGGGCCGGTGAGGTCACAGTGAAAACCCTGCTGAATGGTGTGGAAAGCAGTACTGTAGGCACCGTGACGCCAAGGGTAAGTGAAACGAATGGAGTGTGCACACTGACGGTAACTCCCGCGAGTGGTTACTACATCGATGTCATCACGGCAGAGAAGACTATTGAGGGCGGTATGGCACAGGCTCCTCGTCGTCGTACTACTCCCGGCATGGACAATTATCTGCAAGTGACAGCTCCTCAATCTCCATACGATCCCAGTGATGTGACAACTTGGACGTTTACAATGCCTGCTTCGGACTACAACGTGGAGGTGATTGCCAACTTCAAAGCCCGTACCTCTATTGCCGGTGCTACGCTGAACCTGACGTTGCCTCAGGGAGGCTTTGTCTTTGATGGCGAAGCTAAAGAACCTGCCGTGACTGTCACACTGGGTGGCAGTACGCTGGCAAGCAGCAACTATACGGTTGATTACAGCAATAACATCGATGCTGGTACGGCTACTGTCACTGTGACGGGTAAGAATACCTACACCGGTACTGCTACGAAAAACTTCACCATCAGCAAGGCTGAGCTGAGCAATGCCACTGTATCGCTTGCAGGTTGGACCTATGGTGATGCTGCTAACACTCCTGTGTTGAGAGGTAATCTGGGTGATGGTACTGTCAACTACTTCTATGCCAACGCAGAAGCTCCTTCTTTGGAATACACTACTGACGTTCCTGCGAACGCAGGCAACTATTCTATTAAGGCTGTGATTGCTGAAACTGACAACTACCTGGGAAAAGAGGTGACGAACACCTTCACTATCGATCCTAAGGCACTTACGGAAGATATGATGTGGCAGGAAGGCGAAGAGTTTGTCTATACTGGTGAGCCTCAGACCTTGGCTGATGGAATGTTTGGTCTGACTGATGGCGAGGATGAATTGGAATATGGTGTTGACTTCACTATTGAGTATGCCAACAACACTAACGTTGGTACTGCTACCGCTACTATTACTGGTCTGGGCAACTATCAGGGCACACTGACAACAACCTTCGAGATTGTTCGTGAGATTATTCTCAGTTTCTCTGAGAAAAACAGCTGGGCAACATATTGCGCTACTGAAGACTTGATTGTTCCTGATGGCCTCAGTGCCTATGTAGTGACCAGTATTAATGGGTCAACCGTTCAGGTTGAGGAGCTTGGTTTTATTCCTGAAGGACAGGGCGTGCTGCTGAACTGCGAGGAACCTGCTTATGCTTCTGATGGTTTCTTTGCTGCTGCATACAATGGAGCACATAGCGAGCTGCCCAACAACTATTTGGAAGGTATTACTACTGCTACGTCTGTCAAGACGCTGGCTGCTGAGGGCAAGAGTATTTATGTGTTGTACAACGATGAGTTCGTGAAGACTAACAGCGGTACAATTCCTGCTAACCGTAGCTATCTGCCTGTAGGCATGGATGTGAATGCTAATGCCCGTCTGTCTATTAGCTTCGCTGACGACGACGAGATAACTGCTATTGAACGTATTGCCAACAGCCAGCAGCTGAAAGCTAATGGTCAATATTACGACCTGCAGGGCCGTAAGGTTGCTCAGCCTGCTAAGGGCCTCTATATCGTAAACGGTCGCAAGGTCGTTGTTAAGTAATGGAAAGGATGAGATTCTAATATGAGTTGTTATGAATAGAATTATTCGATATGTGATTCTCCTGGCCTTGGCCCTCTTCTATGATGTAGGAGTGTGGGCTAAGGGACAGGTAGTAATCCACCAGACGGGAGAGGGTGACGTAAGTTACTCTTTCGAGGAGTCGTATTACGAGCTGACCACGTCGCCTGCCACTGGATTCTACATCACTGTCGACAACATCAGGGTTTACAAGACTGTTGCGGGCGGTAGTGCACAGAGTCCACGTAGATCACCAAATCTGGCCGAACCGATAGAGGTGATAGCAGAGAATCCGGATGTCAATCCGACTGGCAGAACACAGTACAGGTTCTATCCAGTGGATGACTTCGACTATGAGGTCGTTGTCGACTTTCAAAGTGCACAGGCTAACAACCTCTTCCTGGTGAATGACCGAATGGTTACTGAGAAGAACCGTGGTGATATCTTGAATGATGGTGGAACCATGAAGTTCAATGCCTCCAATAACAGGCTTGTGTTCACAAAGTTGGCTTCGCAAGATGTTAGCATTGAGTCGTGGATGGATAATATGGTTGTTTATCTGAAAGAAGGTAACAGCATGACCGCCAGTGACGGATTCCTCTTTAAGGGACACGGCGGTAACCTGACCTTTACCACCGATGGTAACGACGCTGGTACATTGACGTTAGGGATGGAGGCACAGGTTCCTGTTATTGCAGGATTCAATCTCATCATCTTTGAGCAGAATCTGACCTTGCTATCTGGCAGTTTCGATGGCCAGGAGGCTGTCATCGGTACTCCTGTGAAGCCTATTGCTGACGAGAAAGAACCTGAGAATATCGTTGACCTGGGTGAGACGGGTGAGACGGACGACTTTAGCAATACCATTATCCATGACGTACTCTATACTCTTGATGCTGAGAATGAAGACGGCATAGACACAGAGGAAAACAGTGTGGTGTTAGGCTCTACGATGGCTGAGGACGACATCAATGAGATTGTTGACAGTTACACCCCTGGTACGGATGAGTTTGCCGAACACTTTGCTGGTGTGACCTTCATGATTCCTGCCGGTACGGGTTATGTGCTTGTCACCGCCAAGACTGGCGAGGAGGGTGTCATACACGTGAAGATTGGTTCGCAGCCTCCGTTTGTCATTACTGGTGTGATGGAATATACTGCTTTTGAAATACCTTATGCCTGTACTGAGGCAACCTATGTGTATATCTATAACGCTAGTCCTGCTGTCGAGTCTGCGGAGGGACGCGACCATCGTGCTGGTAAGAAGACTACGGTGACGGTGGGCTTGTCGACTGTGGGTGTCAATATTATGAATGTGCAGCGGTCAAACACCGAAGGTAAAGTCGAGGCTCAGCCGGTTGCTATGACATCTGATGATGTCGTCCGTGATATGGTGGATGGAACGTTGACAGTTCAGAATAGCGAGGTAACGACGCTTGCTGACGGAGCGTTCGACGGTTTCCCGTTCCTCAAGTATATCGACCTGCGTAACAGCCAGATTACAGGTGTGCAGGTCAGTCGTAAGGCAGGTCCGTTTATGGGCGTCTCGAAGAACACGTTCATCTATCTGCCAGCGGGTAACACTACTGACGAACCGAATGTCATTATTGGTAACATCTGCGAAAATGTTCAGCTTGATGGCAATATGAAGAAGGACGAGTCGTTCGGAATCTCTGGCAAATTCATTGCCAGTGCTGTCAACTTTGACCGTTCGTTTAAGAAGGATGAGATGTCGACGCTCTACCTGCCGTTCCCCATCAATGCTGCCGACAAGCATCTCTTTGGCACGTTCTATACCGTGGAGAAGATTGTTGACGGAAAGGTGGTTGTGAAGGAGGTTGACGGAGATATCCAGGCTCATACGCCATACCTCTTCAAGGCTGCTGCCGATGGTACACGACTGTACAACCGCAGTGTTATGGAGATGAGTATACCTGAACAGTTGGCATTTGCCCGACGTGCAGAAAATACCGCCAAGCTGGTTGGTTGCTACAGTTCTTTCTATGGTGCGGGCGAGTCACAGGCTTTCATCTTTGTGCCTGATGATGATCCGGAGAAGATTACCTTCGAACGTATCCAAGCTGCTGACTACGTTAAACCCTTCCAGGCCTATCTGCTTAGTGATGCTGAAGGCTCTACACTGGATGTGACCGATAAAGAACCCACTGATGTGATAGAGGTAAGAGGTAAGAATGCAGAAGTGAGTAGCGTGGTCTACGATTTGCAGGGCCGTAGACTTGCCAGTGGGCAGCCATCAGCTAAGGGTATCTACATTATCAACGGACAGAAAACGGTAATCCGCTAATGCCCATGACAGAAGAATTATTAGAACAATTGAATCAAGGACAACGCGAGGCCGTCACTTATTGTGACGGCCCACAGTTGGTAATAGCGGGTGCCGGTTCTGGAAAAACCCGTGTGTTGACCTATAAGATTGCCTATCTGTTGGCTAATCATACCTATCAGCCGTGGAACATCCTGGCGCTGACCTTTACCAATAAGGCCGCTCGCGAGATGAAGGAGCGTATTGGTCGACTGGTTGGGCAGGAGCAGGCCCGCTATCTGCAGATGGGCACGTTCCACTCTGTCTTTGCACGAATCCTTAGGGCAGAAGCCGACAGGATCGGCTTCAACAGTAATTTTACCATCTACGACCAGTCTGACTCGCGGTCACTCGTGAAAAACATCATCAAGGAGATGCAGCTCGACGACAAGACGTATAAGCCTGCCTCGGTGGCTGACCGTATCTCGATGGCAAAGAACCACCTGCTGTTGCCGCAACAATATATGGTGAGTTCGTGGGCCGCTGATGATGCACAGAAGAAACGTCCGCAGGTGGGTAATATATATAATAGGTACGTGGAGCGCTGTCGTCAGGCTAATGCCATGGACTTCGACGATCTGCTGGTACAGACTTTCCTATTGTTTAAGAACCATGAGGACATCCGTCAGAAATATGTGGAGCGTTTCCGCTATGTGCTGGTCGATGAGTATCAGGATACGAACTACGCTCAGCAGGAGATTGTCTTGCAGTTGACCTGCGAGCACGGACGTGTCTGTGTGGTGGGAGACGATGCACAGAGCATCTACAGTTTCCGTGGTGCCAATATCGATAACATCCTCAATTTCCAGAAGCTGTATCAGGGGGCGCGCCTCTTTAAACTGGAGCAAAACTACCGTTCCACACAGCTCATCGTGAAGGCAGCCAATAGTCTGATACGCAAGAACGAGCGACAGATACACAAGGATGTGTTCAGCGAGAACGAGGAGGGTGAACGACTGACCTTGAAGCCTGCCTATAGTGACAGGGAAGAGGCTATCATTGTGTGTAACGATATCAAGCGAATCCGTCGACAGGACCAGGCACAGTACAACGATTTTGCCATTCTCTATCGTACCAACGCCCAGAGCCGCTCCTTTGAGGAACAGATGCGAAAGGATGGTATCCCATATCGTATCTATGGTGGTCTGAGTTTCTACCAGCGCAAGGAAATCAAGGATGTCATTGCCTACTTCCGTGTGGTGTCTAATCCCAATGATGAGGAGGCTCTGCGTCGTATCATCAACTATCCGACACGTGGCATCGGTGATACAACGGTGGCTAAGATCGTGGAGACCGCCAACCTGCATCATGTCAGCCTCTGGAGTGTTATCCAGCAGCCCATCGTCTTCGATTTGAATCTCTCCAAGGGGACGCTGAACAAGATAGATGCCTTCAAGCAACTGGTAGAGGGTTGGACAGCACGTATTGGTCAGGAGGATGCCTATGCTCTTGGTCACGCTATTATTATGGAAAGTGGTATCAGCAAGGATATCTACGGCTCGAACAATCCAGAGGACTTGTCGCGTCAGGAGAACCTAGAGGAGTTCCTGAGCGGTATGCAGGACTTTGTGGAGACTCGCAAAGAGGAAGACCGTGGCGATGAGATAGCTCTCAGTGACTTCCTGCAGGAAGTAGCATTGTTGACCGACCTCGACAGCGATGGCGATGAGGAACAGCCGAAGGTGACGTTGATGACTGTCCATGCCGCCAAGGGCCTGGAATTCCCCACCGTCTTTGTGGTTGGCTTGGAAGAGAATATCTTCCCGTCACCGATGTGTACGGGTTCGATGCGTGAACTGGAAGAGGAGCGCCGTCTGCTGTATGTGGCCATCACACGTGCTGAGAAACACTGTATCCTGACGTGTGCACAGAACCGTTTCCGTTATGGTAAGATGGAATATGATACGCCAAGCCGCTTTATCAAGGATATAGAACCCAGTTTGCTGAGGGTAGAGGGAGGCACAGGGATTGTTGGTTTGCCAAGTTCTAGTTATTCTAGTGGTTCTAGTAGCTCTAGTAGGACTGGTTATTCTAGTAGTACTAGCTGGTCGAGCCGAAGTAATTCACAGAACCCGCGTCCTGTGGCTACGCAGTTTATTGCCGACGTGAAGCCTCGTTTGGTGCCTGTACGCAAGGAGACACCTGCACCACAGTCTGCTATTGGTAATATCGGACTAAAGGAGGGTAACGTCATAGAACACCAGCGCTTTGGCATCGGTACTGTTGTGAAGGTAGAGGGTAGTGGGGAGAATACCAAGGCTACGGTAAACTTCAAGAATGCAGGCATCAAACAGCTGCTGCTGAAGTTCGCAAGGTATACGATAGTAGGGTAGGCCTAGTTAAACGACTCAAACAAACAGAAAACTATAAAGCCTCGTCTTCCGGACGTTCCGGAAGGCGAGACTTTACTTTGGGTAGATGCTTCTTCTTGCGGAGGTAGGCTGCTTTGCGGGCCTCATACTCCTCGAAGTGTTTCTCTAAGAAGTTGTCTGCCATGGTGTTCTTCCTGTAGCAGGCTATTTGTTGACGTTATAGATGACGCTCATACGGATGGGTGCATGCTTGTTATTCGCACCACCCACCAGACGCACACTGTTCACATTCATCTCGTTGGCAATACCTGATGACGATGTTGTTGCAGTCGTTGAACTGGTCTCCACCTCTACTGGGATGAGTACGGCCTTGTTCCAGTTCTCTGACTTGCCTTTGCGTGCATACATGCGGTTTATCAGATAAGAGATGTTGTTAAAGCTATACGTCTTTTGTGAAGAATTATAGGTTGCCAGATAGGATGTGATGTTGTCTGGCGTTCCATTGTTCTCAAAGAAAGAATACAGGCTGTCACGCTCGATGAGCAGCAGTCTGGTAGGCTCTTCAAGGATGACCTCCGAGGTGTTGCTGCGAGATCTCATACGTGTGAAGGCTACTTTTGCCGACGTGATGGTGTCGTTCTCATGACCTTTCTTAATCTCGTCAATGGGTAGCGTCACCTCCGTATAGATGCCTGCTGGCGTTTTCAGATAAGTGCAGGTGTCGGTAGCCACAAGTTGGTCAATACCTGTCTGGTCATTGCTGACATGTGTGGCCTTGACTACCTCGTCGGTGGAGTTGAGCGAACAGGTGGCAGTGTAAATGTTATCATCCGACTTGTAGCGATAGTACATGTTCAACTGAGTGAATGCTACCTCAATGATAAGTCCTTGTCCGTCAGTCGATTTGATATAGAAACCAGGACAAATGTTGTTTGTAAATGTGTTGAAGTTCTTGAAGAGCGAGGCATTTTCATAGAACTTACGCATGATATAGGTTCCGTAGTTGTTGTACTTCTTGCCGTCCTTGTCAATATACTCCTTGTTGAGGGGCACCTTGACATAGGCGAAGTACGCACCAGTACGATAGACGTTACGCATGCTGTCGCTGAGTGTCAGGTCGCTGGCTGTGTAGACCTTGTTGCTTCTGACGGCTCCTGCGTCATTACGGATGAGACCATTGGCTTCGGGGTCGAAGTCCGTATAGATAGCATCCGTACTCTTCATGGGGTCGGTCAGCTCCATGAGTTCAAGTTTCATCGCAGTCAGCGAGTCGCCCTGAAAGGTATTAATCAGAATATGAACATTACAAGAGTCGACAATAGGCAGGTCGTTCTCATCGCGTCCGACAATGCTTTCGCTACTCTTGAAGAGACTGCTTGCCTCAGATTCAAGGATAGAAAACTGCGTAGAGTAGTCACACTTGATATAGGTACCCGTCTCAGGGTCTTTGATACGACCTAAGTATGAATAGGCGTTGCGCGACAGAACTGCGCCAGACGCTATGGAGCGGGTGGTGATATCAAAGGTGTCTGTCTCTGTGGTGAATCTGTCTGCTACGTTCGTCAGCGAATAGCCCAGTGTTGATGTGTCTTCACTACACGACGAGATTGCTGCTATGAGTAGCGCAATCCCGACCATTATCCAATTTTTCATTTCTTTTCCTTACTTATATCTTTTCGTAAAAATCCTCGTATGCACTATAGAAATCCTCACCAGGATATTTCAGGGTGGGGATGTTGTTGGCTTTGGCATACTTCAGAAGATCAGCATTGACATCCTTATGTGCTGCAATGACGCCGTCGCTATAGTCGATAGCCATCTTGTTCAACTCATCGAAGTCGAAGGTATCGTTATATTTCTCCAGCAGTTTGGCATCGGCTTCGCGGAACTCTACACATTTCTTGAAGTTGTCGCCAAAGTCAGCGGTGATGGTCTTGGGGAACAGCGACGTCACTACCTTGGTATTGGCAAATGAGGGCTCCTCACGATAGGCCGTCTTGATGTAGAGAGGTACTACGGCACTCATCCATCCCTGTACGTGGATGATATCGGGCACCCAACGCAGCTTCTTCACGGTTTCCAGCACACCACGGGCGAAGAAGATGGCACGCTCACCATTGTCAGCATAGTCGTTGCCGTTCTCGTCCTGCTCCATCTTGCGCTTGGTGAAGTAGTCCTCGTTGTCGATGAAGTACACTTGTATGCGGGTTCCCACAATGGTTGCCACCTTGATAATCAGGGGATGGTCTGTATCGTCTATAATCAGGTTCATACCTGACAGACGAATTACCTCATGGAGTTGACCGCGACGCTCGTTGATGATGCCCCACTTAGGCATGAATGTGCGTATCTCATGACCGCCATCCTGCATGACTTGGGGTAGTGCTTTACCCATCAGCGAGAGGTTGCTGTCGGGAACATAGGGAACAATCTCCTGATTGATGAATAGAATCTTCTTTGCCATATGGTTCGATTTTATCTTTGCAAAGTTACGAAAAATTATTCACAAAAAGCATAGTTTCGTGCATATTTTAGATTTTTTTGCGCCTATTTTGCTATATTTTCAAGATATTATTTCATTATTTGATAAAAATGTTGTTATTTTGCACCCGATTTTGTACACTATCAGTTTAGAATGAAAGTTTTTAATAAGATTGTAGACCTTCAGAACCAGTTGTTTGAAGATCGCAAGCAAGGAAAAGAGATAGGTTTTGTACCTACTATGGGAGCACTGCACGAAGGACACGCCTCGCTGGTGCGTCGCAGTGTGAAGGAAAATGGGATAACAGTGGTGTCGGTATTTGTTAATCCGACACAGTTTAACGACAAGAACGATCTGAAGAACTATCCCCGCACATTGGATGCTGACTGCAAATTGTTGGAGGAGTGTGGTGCTGACTATGTGTTGGCCCCAAGCGTTGAGGAGATGTATCCTACGCCTGATACCCGCCAGTTTGAGTATCCTCCTGTGTCGACGGTGATGGAGGGCGCTCATCGTCCAGGTCACTTCAATGGTGTGTGCCAGGTGGTGAGCCGTCTGTTCTATATTGTCAAGCCAAACCGTGCGTATTTCGGTGAGAAAGACTGGCAACAGATTGCTGTCGTGAAGGCGATGGTCCGTCACCTGCAGTTGCCTGTGCAGATTGTTGAATGTGACATCGTCCGCGATGCTGATGGATTGGCTCGTAGCAGTCGTAACACGCTGTTGTCCAAGGAAGAACGCGCTATTGCTCCAGCTATTTATAAGGCTTTAAAAGACAGTCTTAAGTATGCTAAGACCCATACAGTTCAGGAGACGCACGATAAGGTGGTGGCTGACATCAATGCTGTTGACGGCCTGGATGTCGAGTACTTCTCTATTGTCGATGGCAACACATTGCAGGACATTGCAAATTGGGATGATACACCTTACGTGGTAGGTTGCATTACAGTTTATTGTGGTAAGACCCCGATTCGTCTGATTGACCATATAAAGTACAAGACCGTATGATGATAGAAGTTCTGAAATCCAAGATACATTGTGCTACTGTTACAGAGGCTAATCTGAACTATATGGGTAGCATCACCATTGACGAAGACCTCATGGATGCTGCCAATCTCATTGCAGGTGAGAAGGTGCAGATTGTCGACAATAACAACGGTGAACGTTTCGAGACCTATATTATAAAAGGTGAGCGTGGCTCGGGCTGTATCTGTCTGAATGGTGCTGCAGCCCGCAAGGTTCAGGTGGGCGATGTGTGTATCATCATCTCCTATGCCATGATGGACTTTGAGGAAGCAAAGACTTTCAAACCTACCGTCGTCTTCCCCAAGGAAGGCAACAAGCTGTAAGTCGTTTTAAGCTATATAATAAACAAGCCGCCCAGAAAAAACTGAGCGGCTTATTTATTGTTATCAAGTCGTTTGCTTACTCGATGACTACGAGGGGATCGTCTTCCATGACGCTCTGACCTGGCTTTACCAGGATGGCAGCAATCTTGCCGTCCTTCTCTGACTCGATGTTGTTGGCCATCTTCATGGCTTCCAGCACGAGCAGGGTGTCACCAGCCTTCACTTCGTCGCCAACAGCCACCTCGATAGAGGTGATAACGCCAGGCAGTGGAGCCTTGACGGCGTTGTTGGTATTAACGTTGGCGCTCGAAGCTGACTCTTCGGAAGCGGAGGCTTCACTTGCTGCAGCGGGCTTGCCGAGTACGGGCTTCTTCTTCTCAGGTTCAGCCTCGGGTTCCCATTCTACCTTATACTCTTCGCCATTGACGTTGACGGTAGCTACGGTTCCCTCAATATCTCCAATGGTTACCTCATACTGGTTACCATTAATGGTGTACTTATATTCTTTCTTCATGATAGTTACGTTTTAAGGGTGAGCGGTCATTGTTTGGGCATAACCGTTCCACTGAGTCTGCTTCTCACTGATAGTGATAATGCCTGGCTCCTTGTCGTGGACATTGTTGCCCTTGAACTCATAAAGTGCCATTGCGATGGCTGCATATACTTCGTTCTTCATATTTGACTATTTGACTATTTTCTATTTTACAATTTACGTTAACAATTGTCCAATTGTAAATTGTCCAATTGTCAAATGTCACTACATTGGAATGTTACCATGCTTCTTGGCGGGCAGTGAGTCACGCTTGGTGGCCAGCTGAGCCAGTGCGCGGCAAATGCGGAAACGAGTGTTGCGCGGCTCGATGACGTCGTCAATGTAGCCGTACTTGGCAGCCTGATAAGGATTAGCGAAGAGTTCGTTGTATTCGTCCTCCTTCTCAGCGATGAATGCCTTTACATCCTCACCAGCTTCCTTCTTGGCCTTAGCCTCCTTAGCGTACAGCACAGCGGCAGCACCAGATGCACCCATCACGGCAATCTCGGCAGAAGGCCATGCGTAGTTCAGGTCGGTGTGCAACTGCTTAGAACCCATCACGATGTGTGAACCACCGTATGACTTACGCAGGGTAACGGTGATCTTGGGCACAGTAGCCTCACCGTAAGCGTACAGCAGCTGAGCACCGTGCAGGATGACAGCGTTGTACTCCTGACCTGTACCAGGCAGGAATCCAGGAACGTCTACGAGTGATACGATAGGAATATTGAAGGCGTCGCAGAAACGAACGAAGCGAGCACCCTTACGGCTGGCGTTTACGTCGAGCACACCCGCGTAGCAAGAAGGCTGGTTGGCTACGATACCTACGCTCTGACCGTTGAAGCGTGCGAAACCAACGATGATGTTCTTGGCGAACTTAGGCTGTACCTCGAAGAATTCGTGGTCGTCGGTGATAGCGCTGATCACCTTGTACATATCGTAAGCCTCGTTGGGGTTCTCAGGAATAATCTCGTTCAGTGAGTCCTCCAGACGGTCGATGGGGTCTGTGCACTGCTTGCGAGGAGCCAGCTCCATGTTGTTGGAAGGAATATAGCTCAGCAGCGTCTTCAGCATCTCAGCAGCCTCTTCCTCCGTCTTAGCGGTGAAGTGGGTTACACCCGACTTTGAGGCGTGTACTGATGCACCACCCAGATGCTCCTGGTCGATATCCTCGCCAGTAACGGTCTTCACCACCTTCGGACCAGTCAGGAACATGTATGAAGTACCTTCCATCATCAGGGTGAAGTCGGTGAGGGCAGGGCTATATACAGCACCACCGGCGCAAGGACCGAAGATACCTGAAATCTGAGGAATCACACCTGAAGCCAGAATGTTACGCTCAAAAATCTCTGCGTAACCTGCCAGGGCGTTGATACCTTCCTGAATACGAGCACCACCCGAGTCGTTAATGCCAATCAGCGGAGCGCCCATCTTCATGGCCATATCCATGACCTTGCAGATCTTCTGTGACATGGTCTCGCTGAGTGAACCGGCGTGTACGGTGAAGTCCTGTGCGAAGATGAATACCAAACGGCCGTCGATGGTACCTGAACCGGCTACCACACCGTCGCCAAGGAAGTTCTTCTTCTCCATACCGAAGTTGTAGCAGCGATGCTCCTTGAACATGTCGTACTCTTCAAACGAACCCTTGTCCAACAGCATCTCGATACGCTCACGGGCAGTGTACTTGCCCTTCTCGTGCTGCTTCTGTATGGCTTTCTCACCACCACCGAGACGAGCCTGTTCGCGCTTCTCGATGAGTTGCTTAATCTTTTCTAATATTGTTTTTGTTTTTTATTTCGATGTTTCGATATTTCGATGTTTCGATATTTCGACTTACTCAGGATGCTCACAGAGTTCTGTGAGGATTCCACATGTTGACTTTGGATGCAGGAAGGCGATGTTCAGACCCTCAGCGCCCTTACGAGGCTTCTCGTCGATGAGGCGAACGCCCTTCTCGCTGACCTCGGCCAGTGCGTTGGCTACGCCATCCTCTACGCAGAATGCTACGTGGTGTACGCCCTTGTTGCCCTTGTCCAACCACTTCTGGATGGTGCTCTCAGGAGATGTTGGCTCCAGCAGTTCCAGCTTCACCTCACCGCAGCGCAGGAAGGCTGTCTTTACTTTCTGGTCCTCTACAACTTCAGTTGCATAACACTCTAAACCCAGCACGTCCTTGAAGAACGGCAGGCTTTCCTCGATGCTCTGGACGGCAATGCCCAGATGCTCAATGTGTGAAATTTTCATATCGTTGCTTATTAGTTGTACAATTAATGGATGCAAAGATACGAAATAATTATGAATTATGAATGATGAATTATGAATTTTTAAAACTCTACCAGCACTTTTGCATTGATTTGGCGTCCTGTCAGGTAGTTGGGCACGGCATACTGGTGGTTTGTGACGTCGGTCACCCAGTAGTAGCTGTTGACATTGGAGATGCCGAAGATGTTCAGGCCGTCAACACCTATCCACACGCGAGGGTGCTGTAGTGATGGCTTGCCGTCGGTTTTGCCTGCGGCAAGATAACTCATGCCGATGTCTGCACGCTTGTAGGCAGGTGCACGGAACTGCTGGTACTCCAGTCCGCGGTGGGGTGCTCCGAAGGGCAGTCCGTCGGCAAAGGCCAGTTTCAGCGTCATCTTCCAGCGTTCAGTACCTGGGAAGTAATCGGTAAAGTGCAGGTTGATGCCCCAGCGCTGGTCGGTAGGCATGGGCACGCTGATGCCATTGATGGTCTGTTGTGTCGACATGATGCTGAAGGTTACCCACGAGTCGGTACCTGGCACAAATTCGCCGAAGAGTTTTAAGTCCAGTCCGGCAACATGGCCTTTGGCCATATTCTCGCCATAGTATACCACCTTCATGTTCTGCACGTTGTAAGGCACGAGGTTCGACATCAGCTTATAATACGCCTCGGCAGTGAAACGGAACGGACGGTCCATCATGCGGAAGCGGTAGTCGAAGGCGCCCACAAAGTGGATAGAGCGCTGACTCTTGATTTTGCGGTTTAGTGTCACGACGGTTTGCCCGTTGACAGTCGAGGTGTCGCGCAGTTCCTTATAGAATGGTGCCTGGTAGTACAGACCCGTGGAGAAGCGGAACGTCATATCTTCATTCCACGATGGGATGGCGGCAATCGACACACGGGGTGACACGATGGTCTCTTTGTTGTAGCTCCAGTTGGCCATGCGCAGACCGTAGTTCAATGTCAGATACCAAGGCTTCTTGCCACCCGTCTGCATGCGGTAAGTGTCTTGTAGATAGCCCTCAATACGGGTAGAACTCATCTCGGTCTTTGAGGCTAGCGAGTAGATCATGTCCAGACGGTCGGCAGTGTGGGGGATGGAATAGCCGCTGGAGTCGCGCATCTCGTATTCTCTGCTTTTCTCCTCAATCTTCTCCCACTTCAATGTGATACCGGCCTCCCAGTCGTGCTTGCCGACCTTGTGGTTAGCCATCAGTTTCAGACTCTGCACGTTGGCTGTCAGGTAGTTGCGGGCGTGCTCCATGTAGGTGCCTACGCCCAGCTGGTCCTGCGTCTGTGCATCGTTCAACCAGTACTGTCCCTGAATGTCATAGGTCTCCTGTTCCTTAGTATGGAAGGCAGAGTAGAGTAGGCTGATCTTGCTGTTGGCATTAAACGAGCGCGTCAGTCGGGCCGTGCCGAACAAGGTGCGGAAGATGTCTTGCTCCTGACCGTCGAAGTACACCTTGAAGGTCTTCACGTTCTGCATGGTGCCAAACGATGTCTCGCGGTCCGTGGGTTCGAAGTTATAGTGGTTTTCCGAGATGTTTCCGATGATATCCAGCGACCACCGTTCGTTGGGCTGGTAGGTAATATATGTCTGGTAGTCCAGGAAGTTCGGACTGTATTCGCCTTTCGTCTCCAGCGACCCTAACAGGTAGCGTGTCGACTTGTAGCGTAGACCATGACTCATAGTGAACTTGGCAGTCTGTTGACCGTTAATGGTTACCTTTTCCTTGCTGGCATAGCCAACGAATACGCCAGCGCCCAGCAGCGATGCATAGGCGTTGCCTTCAAGGCGGGTGGGGCGGCGGTATTGGATGTCGAGCACGCTGGACATCTTGTCACCGTATTTCGCCTCGAAACCACCACTGGAGAAGCCAATCTTCTCCACCATATCGGAGTTGATGATGCTGAGACCTTCCTGCTGTCCAGAACGGATCAACAATGGTCGATAAACCTCCACATTGTTGATATATACGGAGTTCTCGTCAAATGAACCACCACGAACGTTGTACTGCGACGACAACTCGTTGTGGCTTGAGACACCTGCCTGTTGTTGCACCAGTTCCTCGACGGCATTGCCTGTAGTCGAGGGTGTCTGTCGGATATTTTTAACGTCAAGTTGTTCGGTACCTGTTGTCTGTCTGCGGCGTTCTGTCACGACGACCTCCTGGAGCGCTTCCATGGGCGACAGCTGAATCTGCAGCTTCTGGTTGCCGCGAGGTTTGCGTAGCACACGGGTCTTCGTCTGGTAGCCCACCATGGAGAATCTGACCACCACCGAGTCCTTGGACTGCAGTTTCAGTGAGTACTCGCCCTTGAGGTTGGCCATGGTCACGGCGCCCTGTTCCAGACACGACACAGTGGCCAGTTCAATGGCGTTGCCGTCCTGGTCACTCACCTTGCCGGAGAGGGTAAACTGCTGTGCGCTGATGCCCATTGCCATCAGCAGAAATATAGTGATAAGATATAGTTTCTTTGCGTTCATTCCAATTAATAACGCAAAAATCTGGAGTTTATTGTATTACTCTCGCCATAGCCATGATGCCAGTTTGTTCAGCCAACGGAAACTGATGCGGAACCAGCGCAGGGTGCTGACCTCCTTGCCGCCAAAACTCAGAATGAAGTCGCGGTAGGGGTTGCGGCGGAAGGGGAGTCCGACGTCTATGAAACGAATGTGTTGGCAATTGTCTTTGTGTGCTTGACGTATTGAATTCCAGAATGTTACGCCGTTTGGGTGCAGTGAAGCGTAACTCTTTCTTCGTGAGGCGGTATACCAGAGATAAGCATCTCCTTCAGAGTACACCATCACGGAACAGCCCACCGTCTTGCCCTTGTAGGTGGTCAGCAGAATCTTGCAGTGTCCCTCGTCCATCATACCCTTGAAGAAAGCATTGTCAGGCAGATAGCGGCGTAACTTCAGCCAGTAGTGGCGACGCATCAGTCGACTAAAGGCCTTGAAGTCTTCGTCAGTCTTCACCTCGTGGGTTTCCACACCCCGTTCGATGGCCTGTGTTACATGTTCTAACTGACGTGGCATGATGCGTTCTTCGGGGGTCTTTGAGTGCAGGGAGTTGTGCACGTTCATCCACTTCACGGGGAAATAACCTTCAGCGCGTAGTGGGGCATAGCCAAACATCTTCTGGCTCAGGTGACTCACCTCCATATACATCGAACGGCTGGCCAGACGCTTCGTCAGCGCGTGGATCATCATCGAGAACAGCATATTATCTGGCTTGTCCCGATAGATACCTTCGCCCAAGATGCGCACGTGGCGATGCAGCAAAGGCGGCATCCAGACGTAACGGTAACGCTCTACGGCTAGCAGGTGGGCAACCACCTCACCATCGTCATCCGTCACCACTACCATGTAGGGCTTGTGGCGTGGCGTCCGCAGACACAGTTCCATCAGTTCGCGACTGTGGAAGTAGCTACCCTTAGGTAGGGCAGGCAGCGTGGCGGTGTCTGTATGGATGGTGACTTTCATACTGCAAAGTTATACCATTTCTGTGTAACAACCAAATATTTGGACGTCGGAATTTGGCAGTTACTGATTTTTTAAGTACCTTTGCAACATTATTAAATAAGTTTGACAATTATGAATTTCAGCGATTTAGTACAACAGCGCCGTTCGCACCGCAAGTTCACGGGCGAGGAAGTGAGCGCAGAGGATGTGAAACAGATACTCAGGGCAGCCCTGATGTCACCCACGTCAAAGGGACAGCGTGCCTGGCAGTTTGTGGTGGTCGACGACAAAACCGATCTGGAGAAACTCTCGGACGCCAAGGACATGGGCGGACAGCTTATCAAAGGTGCTGCACTGGCTGTTGTGGTGCTGGGCGACCCCTTGCAGAACGACTGTTGGGTGGAGGATGGCAGCATTGCCGCCATCTCTATGCAGTATCAGGCTGAGGAACTGGGACTGGGCTCCTGCTGGGTGCAGATGCGTGGTCGCGGACTGTCTGACGGTACTTCTGCCGACACGGTTATTCAGGGCATCCTCAACATTCCGGAGAATCTGTCGTGTCTCTGTGTGCTGGCCATTGGTCACTGGGCCGACGAGCGCAAGCCACAGGCTGAAGACCGCTTGAAGTGGGAAAACGTTCACGTCGATAAGTTCTGATGAAGATTGCATTAATCGGACGAGGCCGTGTGGCTACCCACCTGCTGAAGGCTCTGCTGCAGGCAGGTCACGAGGTGATTAGTGTCAACAGTCGCACGCTGGAGGCACTGCCCTTAGTGGCAGATATCTACATCCTCAGCGTCAAAGACAGTGCCCTGCAGGACGTCATCCACAACGCCGTGAAGGGTAGGGAAGGACAACTCTTCGTCCACACGGCAGGCTCCATGCCGTTGGACCTCTTTAAGGGTTGTTGCACGCGTTACGGCGTGCTCTATCCCATGCAGACGTTCTCCTTGGATCGAGAGGTGGACTTCCATGAGATACCGCTGTTCATCGAGGCCTCCGATGCTGCGTCGCTTGAGCAAATCCATGCGTTGGCTGATTCCGTCAGCCAACACGTCTATGAGCTCTCTACTGCCGACCGCCGCTATCTGCACCTTGCTGCTGTCTTTGCCTGCAATTTCGCCAACCACTGCTATACGCTGGCTGCTGACGTGCTGGCACAGAAGGGACTGCCTTTCGACGTCATGCTGCCGCTCATCGACGAGACAGCGCGTAAGGTCCACGAGTTGCACCCTGTGGATGCTCAGACAGGACCTGCCGTGCGTGGCGACCAGAATGTGATGGACGCCCAAAAGGCACTATTGGATGACAGGCTGGCGACCATCTATATGTTGATGTCTGAAAGTATACAAGATAAGAAACAACATGATCAATTACGACTTACAGAAGATACGGGCCATCGTGTTTGACCTCGACGGCGTGCTCTCTGCAGAGACCATCACGCTGGCTACCGACGGCACGCCCCTGCGCACTGTCAACATCAAGGACGGCTATGCCATCCAGTTGGCTGTCAAGATGGGACTGCGCATTGCCATCATCTCCGGTTGCAAGATTGAGGCCGTTCGCCATCGCTACGAAGGTCTCGGCATGCAGGATATCTACCTCGGTGCCGCTGTGAAAATCAAGACCTACGAGGAGTTCAAACAGAAGTATGGCCTCTCAGATGATGAGGTGATGTTCATGGGCGACGATATCCCCGATCTGGAGGTGATGCGCCTGGTGGGCTGTCCCGTCTGCCCTGCCGATGCCTGTCCTGAGGTGCGCGAGCTCAGCTGTTATGTCAGCCAGCAGCGTGGCGGCTACGGCTGTGGTCGCGATGTTATCGAACAAACCCTGCGTGCACAGGGCAAGTGGTTAAAGGATGAAAGGGCCTTCGGATGGTAAGCACGAAGCGGCCTGCGGCCTAATTGATAATTAATAAATGATAATGAATAATTATAGGTTAATTCTGGCCAGTAATTCGCCACGTCGCAAGGAGCTGTTGGCGGGCCTCGACATTGACTTCCAGGTGCGCGTCATCGATGGCATTGACGAGAGCTATCCTGCCGACCTGCCTACGCGCCAGATTGCGGAGTATATCTCGCAGAAGAAAGCCGCTGCCTATCGTGAGTCGATGGCTGTCGACGAATTGGTTATCACTGCTGACACCATTGTCGTTCTTGGCGACGAGGTGATGGGCAAACCTCACGATGAGGCTGATGCCTGTCGCATGCTGCGCGAGCTTAGCGGCAAGACCCATCAGGTTATCACAGGTGTTACGCTGACCACCCGTGAGCGCCAGCAGTCGTTCTCGGTACTCACTGATGTCACCTTCAAGACCCTCTCTGACGACGAGATTCACTATTACGTCACCCATTACCGTCCCTTCGACAAGGCTGGTTCCTATGGCATTCAGGAGTGGATAGGCTATATCGGCGTGACGGCTCTCAACGGCAGTTACTTCAACGTCATGGGCCTTCCCGTTCAGCGCATCTACGAGGCGCTCCGCACGTTTTAGTCAGATAATTGTTTAATTTTGCACTCAAAAGAAAGAATCATGACTCAACTTACAGACGAAGATCATAAGAAACAGATGGCCGACATGAAGGCTTTCGATGAACAGATGCCTTGCATCGGTATCTTCTGGTACGATCCAGAGGACAAATCTTTTTTTGGTGTTCGAAAGAAAGAGATAACGCCGAAGATTGTTGAGGATGCAGCCGACAAGGGGCTTCCCTTTATCAACTATCCTCAGCTGCACAGACAGGTATGGATGAAAGAATATTTTAAGGCACAGGCCAAACATGAAGAGACCAAGTTCAAAGGAGACTATACCCAAGTGCCAAGAGGTCGCGTGACTTGGAATATCGACAAGTTTATTGTCCTTGTAGGCCATTGGGCAGAGCCTATTCTTGACGAACTTACGGCACTTATCGAAGAAGAATTCTCTCTACCGTACTTCGAGTTCGTCTATGATGAGCACTGGGATCTTGGTCATGGCTGGTCTGGAGATATGTAAGTCCCCAAATATGTCAGAATTGTCACGACCTGAAGGTGCGAAGCGTAGCGCTGCAATGCAATCCGGTGTGCACTCATTTTAGGGGCGCAAAAGGTCTGCCCCCTTTTGTACCCAATCCTGTTAATGCGACTTGTTCATGATGCGAATCTTTTGTAGCATGGCAGTATTCCAGTCAGCATCGCCGGGCAACTGGTAGCGGCAGTTGCCAGTAGCAGATGGGGTGAAGATGGTTTCGGCATTATCAGTAATGAATACCGTGCCACGCTCAGAGAGCTGGAAAAGGTCATTGCCTTCTACAGCATTGATGACTGCCAGAGGGTCCCACATCTTCTGTCCCATATCGCAGTCGCAGGTCATATAGACTTGCTTGATGGGGTGTTCGTCGGTCCGCGAGATGTCTGCAATAAAAATCTCATTTTTCTTTTCATTATAATATAATTTTAGTTATCGTTTGGTGGTGCAAAAATAGGGAATTCTTTTGAGAAATACAGATCTATAATAAACATCAAATTATCCCAATTGAAGTATGAGATATTATCTGCGACGGAACTCGGCGCAGGTGATGGCGGTGGCGATGGCGACGTTGAGGCTTTCGGCCGTTTCGCCAGCGGTGTTGTAGTTGGGGATGAGTAGCTTGTGGGTAACGAGTTGGCGAATGGCGGGGGAGATGCCGTTGCCCTCGTTGCCCATGACGATGATTCCCTCGGTGGAAAGCTGCTGTTGGTAGATGTTCTGGCCATCGAGTAGGGTACCGTAGATGGGACAGTGGACAGACTGGAGAAGTGCTTCAAGGTCAGTATATATAATATGTACGTGTGCGAGACTGCCCATCGTGGCCTGTACCACCTTGGGATTGTAACAGTCGGCAGTATCCTCAGAACAGAAGATGGTCTGGATGCCAAACCAGTCGGCAATGCGGATGATGGTGCCCAGGTTGCCAGGGTCCTGAACGCCGTCGAGAGCGAGGGAGAGGTTTGAATTAAGAGTTGAGAATTCTGAATTAAGAATTGTCGCTTCGCGATTAGAAATTGAGAATTGGGAATTAAGAGGTATTTCGAAGACGGCAAGGACCTCCTGCGGGTGCTGCAGGAAGCTGAGCTTGCGCAGCTCGTCATCGGTGATGAGCTGGGCATTGGGACGCTCAGTGGTAGAGAATATGGCACGGGCCACGTAGCCTGCACGTAACAGGTCGCCAACAACCTTGGGTCCTTCGGCCACGAAGAGGCCATCATTCCTGCGGTTTTTCTTCAGTTCCAAGGAGTGTACCCACTTTATTTGATTCTTTGACAGCATAAAATTTTAACGTTTTGAGTGCAAAGATAGAAAAAAAATTGTAACTTTGCACCAAAATGCGACGCAGAATCTATTTTTTTGTGCTTTTTGCACTCATTATTACTGGCTGTGCAGAGACAAAGTATGTCCCTGACGGGGAGTATTTGCTCGACAGGGCTGATTTGCGTTGCGACGAACCGGCACGCTACATCAGTCTGACTGATATGCGTCCTTTGATTCGTCAGAAAGGCAATTCACGATGGTTCTCTGCCTATAAACTCCCACTTAAAACCTATTCGCTGTCGGGGCGTGACACGACGAAGTGGATCAACCGCCTGTTGCGCAGCATGGGTGAAGAACCAGAACTGTATGACTCCATGCTAACCCTGCAGTCGCTGCAGTCGCTGCAGACACAGATGCAGAACCTGGGGTACCTGCGTGGCTCTGCCGACGTAGCCGTTAAGAAGAAAGGTAAGAAGCTGCGCACGCTCTACACGCTGCATCCGGGAATACCATATTTTTTGCGCAGTGTGAACTACGATATCCAGGATACCGCCATTGCTCGTCTGCTTGACCAGATAGACCCTGCCCGTCGCGTGTTGCAGAAAGGGATGGTGTTCAACGCCGACAATCTGGATAGTGAGCGCTCACGCATTACACAATATCTTGTCAATCGCGGCTACTACCGTTTCAACAAGGACTTCATCACCTATCGTGCTGACTCCATTGAGGGGGCTAACCAGATAGACCTCACACTGGTGCTGCATCCCTATCAGGATGCCAAGACGTCGGCCAGACCGCATGAAATCTATACGATTGGGCACATCAACTACCTCAGCGGTGATCCTGACAATTCTATTATCCCTCTGCGTGAGAAGGTTATGAAGCGTAACACCTTCCTCACTGAAGGAGGTATCTATTCGGCTCGTGACCTGCGTAACACCTACAACCACTTTGGTCGCCTGGGTATTGTGCGCTATACCAGTATCAACTTCCACGAGCATGAAAACGAACCTGTGCTTGACTGCGACATCAACCTGAGCATGAACAAGTCGTCGACCATCTCTGTCCAGCCAGAGGGTACTAATACTTCCGGAGACCTTGGTGCAGCACTCACCGTCACCTTCCAGAACCGTAACCTGTTTCATGGTTCGGAGACCTTCTCCATAGACCTGCGTGGTGCTTATGAAGCCATCAGAGGACTGGAAGACTATGGTAGCGGTAACTTTATTGAATACAGTATTGGTTCGCGCCTAAGCTTCCCGCGATTTATCGCACCCTTCCTCTCCAGCAGTTTCCGTCGTCGCATCAATGCTACCTCTGAGTTGGCTGCTAACTACGACCTGCAGAACCGTCCGGAGTTCCACCGCCGTGTGTTCTCTGTGGGATGGAAGTATAAATGGAATGACCAAAGACGCCAGGATCGCTATACGGTGGACTTGTTGGACCTGAACTATATCTACATGCCGTGGATTAGCGAAACCTTCGAGAACGAGTATCTGAACAACAGTTCGTCGCGCAACTCTATTCTGCGCTACAACTACGAGAACCTCTTCATCATGAGAACAGGTGTGGGGTACTCGTACAGCAACAACCGCTGGGCCATCAAGGCCAATGTGGAAACGGCAGGCAACCTGCTGAGCTTGTTGACACATACCCTTAGTTTCCACAAGAACGAAGAAGGGCAATACACTTTCCTGAATATTGCCTATGCTCAGTATGCCAGAGGAACGTTTGACTTCACGCGGAATATCGACCTCAGCTTCAACAACCAGCTGGTGTTCCACGTGGGCTTCGGCATTGCCTATCCTTATGGTAACAGTACCATTCTGCCCTTCGAGAAACGTTTCTTCTCGGGAGGTGCCAATAGCGTCAGAGGATGGAGCGTGCGCTCGTTGGGACCAGGTAAGTTTGTGGGAAAAGACGGCCGTATAGACTTCATCAATCAGACGGGCGACATGAAACTGGACCTGAATATGGAGTATCGTGCCAAGCTGTTCTGGAAATTCAGTGGAGCGCTGTTCATTGATGCTGGTAACATCTGGACGTTGCGTGACTACGAAGACCAGCCGGGAGGAAAATTCGAGTTCTCTGAGTTTTTTAACCAGATAGCTGCCAGCTATGGCTTGGGCATCCGCATGAACTTCGACTTCTTTATTGTGCGTTTCGATATGGGTATGAAGGCGGTCAATCCTGCCTACGAAGACCAGACGGGTCACTTCCCGCTACTTCATCCGAAATTCAGTCGCGACTTTGCCTTCCACTTTGCGGTAGGCCTGCCATTCTAACCTGCCAACTGCCGTTGCGCTTGACAACGGTGGTTTGGAACAATGCCTTCTCGATTTGTGAGGGTTCTTCACCGGCAACAGTAGGTTTTACGCTGTTGCGTACCACCAGTTCCACCACGCGCAGGGTGTCATTGGCTTCCGGGAAGAAATCCGTAGCTTCCACCTCGGCAGCTTGCTGTTTGAGGAGGTCAAGGTCTTGTTGTGTGGTGTTGGAAGCTGCAAACTGCAACCAGCGACGACTCTCAGGAGTACACAGTGCCTCGGCAGTGTGATAGTCGCAGTTAAAGAAAGCCTCGCCCCATTCAACAGCAATCGCTGTTGCTTGCTCGTCGTCGTTTTGTATCATGTTGCAGGCTGTCAACGACAGTGCCAGCAACAGTATTTGGAATTTCTTCATGATTTCGGCCTGTTTTGCCTGCAAAGATACAAAATAATGCATAAATCATAATGCATAATTCATATTTATTTTGTACTTTTGCACGCAAATTACGAAAAACGTCATGCTGAAGTTTATCTCTTTCGGTAGTGGAAGCAGTGGAAACTGCTATCTGTTGGCCACCAAGACCGACGCACTGCTTATAGATATAGGAGTAGGACTGAGAGGTCTGAAGAAAGCCTGTCGCGACTATGGCGTCAGTCTTTCCAGCGTGCATCATGTCCTCATCACCCACGACCATGCTGACCATATCAAATCGGTAGGCGCCTTCAGCAACGAGTACAACGTCCCCATCTATACTACCCAGGAGGTCCATGATGGCATTAATCGTAACTACTGTGTGGTGAAGAAGGTTGCTGACGAGTTGGTCGGACTGGTAGAGAAGGGGAAGACCATTCAGTTGGGTGACTTCACCGTAACCCCTTTTGCCGTACCCCACGACAGTGCCGACAATGTGGGCTACTTCATCGAGGCTGAGGGTACGAACTTCTGTCTGATTACGGATGCCGGTAGTGTGACTGACGAGATGAAGCAGTTTATTAATAAGGCGCATCACCTGGTTATCGAGGCCAACCATGACATTGAGATGGTGCAGAATGGTCCCTATCCGCAGTTCTTGAAGGACCGCATTCTCTCTGGTACAGGGCATATGAACAACCACGACTGTGGCATTGCTATCATAGAGAATATGTCAGAGCAGTTGAAAAACGTGTGGCTCTGTCATCTCAGTGAGGAGAATAACCATCCGGAATTGGCACGTAAGACGGTGGAGAGCATCTTGCGTGACTATGGTGTCATTGCAGGTGTTGACCTTCGTTTGGAGGTCCTCAAGCGTACCACACCTACTGGTCCCTTTGAGTTGGACTAACCTCTTTCCTTTGTATTATTAGGTATATTAGTCAAACTGCATAGCTTTGACTGGCTGGATGTGCGATACCAGATAACTGGGGGCTATTAGCACAAAGACGGAGATAAGCAAGGTCGCTACGTTGAGAATGACGATGATGGGGATGTTGAGCTCCATGGGTGCCGTGTCGACGTAGTAGCTGGCGGGGTCGAGATGGATAAAGCCTGTATGCTGTTGCAGTACTACCAGACCAATACCAATCACATCGCCAATGAGCAATCCCTGACTGATGATGAAGGCGGCAAACCATAGGAAGGTGTGGCGCACTGTACTGTTGCGTGCTCCCAAGGCTTTCAGAATACCAATCATCTGTGTGCGTTCTAGAATGATAATAAGCAGACCGCTAATCATGGTGAAGCCAGCCACGCAAATCATCAGTGCCAGGATAATCCATACATTGACGTCGAGTAGTGAGAGCCATGAGAAGACCTGTGGGTAGGTCTCGAAGATGGTTTGTGAGATGAGGGTCTCTCCATAGCGGTCGGTGTGATTCTTGATCAGGTCGATGACCTGCATGTTGGTCTCGTTGATAAGATCAAAGTCCTTGACAAGTATCTCTGCGCCACTGCACTGGTCTGGTTCCCAGTCGTTCAACTTCGTTGTGGTGCGCAGGTCGGTGAGGCAGAGCACATCGTCAAACTGCTTCATATGACTCTGGTAGATGGCACTGACGGTAAAGCGACGGGCGCGTACGTCGTCGTAGGCGATGAAGTAAGCATACACCTTATCGCCAACATGTAGCTGTAGCTTGTCGGCCATCTTGCGTGAGATGACTAACTTGTTGCTACTTGTCTTGCTGCTGAACGTGGGGAGTGTACCTTCTTGCAGATTCTGGCGGATAAACGACAGGTCGTAGTTTTCGCCGATGCCCTTGAAGGCAACACCCAGAAAGTCACTGTCAGTCTTCAGAATGCCCTGCGTCATGGTGTAGCACTCTACATGTCGGACGTTGGGAATCTTCTTGAGCTTGCGTGTCAGGGTGTCGTTGATAGCGATAGGCGCAGGTACGGCTGTCTGTTGGGTAGCAAAGTTGGTCACTTGTATGTGACTGCCAAAGCCTACCACCTTGTCGCGGATAGTGTGTTTGAAACCAAGTATCACGCTGACGGTGATAATCATTACAGCCAATCCAATCGCCACACCAACGGTAGCGATGCGAATAGCAGGACGACTCACCTCATGGCGGTCGCCCTCAGAGAAATAGATGCGGCGTGAAAGGAAAAACGGAAGATTCATTCCACTCTCCCAGGATAAGCCTCCAAAGCTTTCTGCAGTACGACAAGGGCACGCTCCAGGTCTTCCTTCTTCAATACGTAGGCGATACGTACCTGATTGATGCCTGCACCTGGCGTAGTGTAGAAACCGGCGGCAGGAGCCATCATAACGGTAGCGCCCTCGTACTCGAACTCAGAGAGACACCAGCGACAGAATCGTTCTGCATCGTCGACAGGAAGTTTGGCAACGGTATAGAAAGCGCCCATCGGAATAGGTGAGTAGACACCTGGTATGCGGTTCAGTCCGTCAATAAGACATTTACGGCGCTCAACATATTCGTCGTAGACATCGCGGTAATACTCCTCAGGGGCATCGAGTGAGGCCTCAGCAACAATCTGACCAATAAGAGGAGGAGAAAGACGGGCCTGACAGAACTTCATGACGGCCTTACGAACCTCCTGGTTCTTGGTAATCAGGGCTCCGATACGGATACCACACTCTGAATAGCGCTTTGATACGGAGTCGATGAGGATAACATTCTGTTCGATGCCTTCCAAGTGGCAGGCAGAAATATAAGGTGAACCCGTATATATGTATTCGCGATAAACCTCGTCAGAGAAGAGGTACAGGTCGTATTTCTTCACCAGGTCGCGTATCTGGTTCATCTCACGGCGTGTATACAGATAGCCTGTCGGGTTGTTAGGGTTACAAATCATAATAGCACGCGTGCGGTCATTGATAAGTTCCTCAAACTTCTCCACCTTAGGCAGTGAGAAACCTTCATCAATCGTCGTCGCAATGGTGCGGATCTTGGCGCCTGCACTGATGGCAAAAGCCATGTAGTTAGCGTAGGCAGGTTCTGGCACGATAATCTCGTCGCCAGGGTTCAGACACGACAGAAAGGCAAACAGTACCGCCTCAGAACCACCGCTGGTGATGATGATATCGTCGGCTGTTACGTTGATGTTGTACTTGGCGTAATAGCTGACTAACTTCTCGCGATAGCTGAGATAGCCTTGCGAGGGCGAGTATTCGAGGATGTCACGATCAATGGTTTTCAGCGCGTCAAGACCCACTTGAGGCGTGGGCAGATCGGGCTGTCCAATGTTCAGATGATACACGTGCGTTCCACGTTTTTTGGCTGCGGCAGCCAGAGGTGCGAGTTTTCTGATAGGTGACTCTGGCATCTCCAGTCCGCGTACTGATATTTCTGGCATGTTGTTTAATTTACGTAAATCGCTTGCAAAGGTACGAAATAATTCATAATTAATAATGCATTATTCATAATTTTTTTGTACTTTTGTGCCCTGAAAAACAAATATGCAAGTATGAACTACGAAGAAATGCTCGCTGCCAAAAACGATGGAAGGCTGAATAAGACCCTTCTGCCCATCGGTGAATACTACCGTGTTCAGATGGATGGCAAGTACCGTGCAATGGTCGATGTTCGTCCTGAATTGAACAGTAGCATTGTCTTCTCTGGCGCTTTGAAGACAGAGTGTGAGCGCAACAAGTCATTGGTGAACCGACATCAGTTGCACTACACCACTGTCATAGATGAGAATGGAGAAGTACGGCAGTTGGAGGTAGAGCCTGGCGTATTCCTCTCGATGGAACAGTTGCTCAATGAGCATCCTGCCGTCGTGGGTGAGAAAGGTTTTGTCGACAATACGTTGCAGGGCTTGGTGGATATCACTACTTACCTGCATAGCCAGGGCATCAAGCATGTGTGTTACTCACCCAAGAGCGTGTTGGTGCGCAAGGGAGACCACGCTGTGATGCTGCTTTCTCACGGCTCGTTTTATCTGGCTATGGACGACCAGCGTGCCTTCTATGGTGACGATGCTGTCTTTGTGGCTCCTGAGGTTCTGGACCATGGAACGATTGATGAACGTTGCGATGTCTATTCTATTGGTAAGTTCATGGAAACTATTTTCCAACGTGCAGACATGTCGATGGAATATCGCAAAGCCTTAAAGAAAGCTACCAGCGAGAAGCCGGAAGACCGCTATGAAACGCCTCAGGCCCTGTTGAAGGCTGTGCAGTCGCGTCGTAGTATGATGCATTCGGCATGGATGTTGCTGGCAGCAGTCATTATTGCGCTTGTTGCCTTTGGCATCTATGAAGAACTGATGCCCGAACCAGTACAGGTGGAGTATGTGAAACCTGCACCGCGTCAGGCTACTGACGACCTTTTGGACGATGGTTTCAAACCAGAGGACTTAGGGGTGGTCAGCGCAGACTCCCTGACTGAGGAGCAACAGGAGGCACAGCGTGTCTATCAGGCCAAGGCTGAAGAGATATTCCGTAAGAACTATGAGAAGGAGGCCGACCGCATCCTCTCAAAGATATATAATAAGGATTATATGAACGCTACGGAAAAGCAGTTTGCGGCACAGAGTCAGTCAACCATCGAGGAACTGATGAAGCTACAACAGAAGATGGGAGTTGAGGCCAGTCTCACTCCTGAGCGTGCCCAACTCATTGCCAGCGAGATCATTGAGCGTATTACTAATGAGAAAAAGAAACAGTTGAAGGGTAATCAGTAAATAATTAATAATCAACAATATGAGATCAAGAACAGCAATTTGGTTTGAGTGCAAGATCGCCTACGAGAAAGTGATGGACGACGGCTTGCAGAAGAAGGTGACAGAAAACTATGTAGTCGACGCCCTGAGTTTTACGGAGGCTGAAAAGCGCATCATGGAAGAGATGTCGAGCTACATCAGTGGCGAGTTCACCGTCAAAGACATCAAGATAGCCCCCTATGGTGAAATATTCTTCTCTGACGAGGAGATGGCCGACCGTTGGTATAAGTGTAAACTGCAGTTTATCACTATCGATGAGAAGACCGAGAAGGAGAAGCGTTCCAACGTCAACTACCTGGTACAGGCCGGTACATTGAATGGTGCTGTCAGGAATATCGACGAGGTGATGGGTGGTACGATGATAGACTATGTCATTGCCTCCGTTGCTGAGACCACGCTGATGGACGTCTTCGAGTATGGCAAGGAAAAACACGACGACAAGCCTGAATACGAAGGATAATGTACGACGTTAAAGGGAATCTGAAGCAGGTACTGGGTAATTTGCCACAGGGCGTGCGCCTTGTGGCTATCTCCAAGTATCACCCCAACGAGTATATTGAGGCTGCCTATGAGGAGGGCCAGCGCATCTTCGGAGAAAGCCACGAACAGGAGTTGCGCCAGAAACACGAGACGCTTCCTAAGGATATCGAGTGGCATTTCATCGGTCATCTGCAGACCAACAAGGTGAAGTATATCGCTCCCTACGTCACGATGGTGGAGGCTGTAGACTCGCTGAAACTGCTCAAGGAGATTGACAAACAGGCTGCCAAGTGTGGACGTGTCATCGATGTGCTGTTGGAGCTCCATATCGCGGAGGAAGAGACGAAATACGGACTCACACCTGATGCCTTGCGACAGCTGTTGGCTGATGGTGAATGGCGTCAGCTCAGCCATGTGCGTATCTGTGGCCTGATGATGATGGCCTCCTATGTTGACGACGAGCAACAGATACGTAGTGAGTTCCGTCTGGCACACAACCTCTTTGACGAAGTGAAGGCGCGCTATTTCGCTGATGCGCCTTGGTTTTGCGAACGTTCATGGGGCATGAGCCACGACTATCCGATAGCCGTGCGGGAAGGGTCTACGATGGTGCGTGTGGGAACGTCTATTTTTGGTCCCCGCGTCTATTGAAGTAATACTGATCGCGCTTTCTCGTGATGTTGCCGTAATTGATGGCATGCACGGGACAGTAGTGATAACAAGCCAGACAGCAGGTACACTGTCCATTGTGTAACCATGTGGGAGGTGTACCTGCGATGTTGCCTACAGGACACACCTTGCTGCACTTACCGCAGCGGGTGCATACGTCTTCATCGACGGTGAACTTCTTGTCAGTGACCATTTTCTGGTTGAAGTAAGCACCAATGACGTATGAGTAGAGTCGGGGAGTGCCCCCTTTCTCCAGTTCCTCAATACCGCGTTTGCAGTCTTTGACGATGCTAATAATATGGTGCAACTGGTGTCTGGCGTTCTCAATCTTCCAGTGTTCCTTGTCGATAGGGTCGGTCTTCATAAACGGCAGACAGACGTAGGACTCTGGCATAATCACTGAGAATACACTCTCTGCCTGTAGAGGACTGCCGTCTTCCGCTTGAAGGGTTCTGTTCGCGGCCAAGTCCTTGTTGAAGATGGTCATGGCCTCGCCCATGTTGTCACCACAGGTCGTTAGTGCCCAACAAAAGTGGGGAGGTCGGCCGACCAGTGCCAGTTGGCGGATGAACTGACGTACAATTTTGGGTGGTTGCCACCCGTGTGTAGGAAAGCAGAAACCTATCCGTTCGCCCTCTTGCAACTTGAATTCGAAGCGTCTTTCCTTCATCATGTCAGGAATGCATAGCAGTTCTTCTCCGATGGCCTCTGCTATCTGCTGAGCTACCCATCGAGTATTACCCGTACCAGAGAAATAGAATATCATATATGTTAAGAATTTTAGTGTCTAAATAGCTGTATTTTGCTATAAATCATAAATTTTCTACAAAATTAGTCATTTTTTTGGTAAAAAATAACAATTGTATTATTTTTTTTTGTATATTTGCACTTGAAATGTATAAATAAGTTCTTCACAGGGTATGGCAAAGTATAATATTACTGAGAAAAAAGCTAAGGAGGCTGTCTATCGCAGTCTCGTCAGCCCTAAGTTGATGGATGAGATGAAGGAGAAGATCCTGAAGATCATCGTGATGGAGAAGAAGTATAAGGATAAGGATTATTCAGCCAAGAAACTTGCCGAAGATTTAGGAACCAACACGCGTTATATCTCTGCGGTGGTGAATGTCCGTTTCCACATGAACTACACTTCTTTCGTCAACAAGTTCCGAATAGAAGAAGCGATGGCTATTCTCGTAGACCGCAGATATCAGGATTTGCGCATGGAGGAGGTCAGCGACATGGTGGGCTTTTCCAATCGTCAGTCGTTCTATGCTTCGTTCTACAAACTGATGAACATGACGCCACGTGAGTATCGTCTGCAGCATCTGGCGCAACACCCTGCCGAGAAGGTTAAACACGAGAAAAAGTCGCACTGAACACACAATGAACTATTCGGATGATTGCACGCCTCATTTTGGCTATGTGACCGATGAGCGCTTTGCGGACATTCAATTGCTCAGATACCGTTTGAACGGATTTGAGCAATTGTCTTTGTTACAGAAAAAACAGATTTATTATCTCTCGAAAGCGACGCTCTACGGGCGTGATATTACTTTCGACCAGTTTGGACGCTATAACCTCCGCATCCGTAAGATGCTGGAGGCGATATACACTGATCCTGCTGTCAGTCATGAAACTGACGGTTTCCGTGCCTTGGAGGTTTACCTCAAGCGTGTATGGTTCTCTAACGGTATCTACCATCACTATGGTACCGAGAAATTTCAGCCAGGCTTCACGGCAGACTATCTGCGCAGTGTTTTGCAGCAGGTTGATGCCGGGAAGTTACCACTGCGTGATGGTGAGACGCTTGATGCGCTATGTGACGAATTGTTTCCTGTCATCTTTGACCCCACGGTTCTGCCTAAGCGTGTTAATAAAGCGGATGGCGAAGACCTCTTGCTGACGTCTGCTTGCAATTTCTATGAAGGTGTGACGCAACAGGAGGCAGAAGAGTTCTATGCCCAGCGAAAGGCTGACGATGAAAAGAATCCACGTCCGCTGTCCCATGGCCTGAATGCTACGCTTGTCAAACGGAATGGTATTGTCAAAGAGGATGTATGGAAGGTTGATGGCCGCTACGGCAACGCAATCCAGCATATCGTTTATTGGCTGAAGAAGGCACAGGGTGTTGCTGAGAATGCTCGTCAACGACGTGTTATCGAATTGCTTATCAGCTATTACGAAACGGGTGACCTGCAGTGTTTCAACGACTACTGCATCGAGTGGGTTGGTGAACACGAGGGTAGGATAGACTTTGTGAATGGTTTCATTGAGGTCTATGGTGATCCGTTGGGGCTGAAAGGTTCATGGGAAGGCATTGTGGAGTACAAGGATCTGGAGGCTACCAAGCGTACGCAGACCATCAGTCAGAATGCACAGTGGTTTGAGGACCATTCTCCTGTCGATCCTCGTTTTCGCAAACCCCACGTCAAGGGTGTCACAGCTAATGCCATTTGTGCTGCTATGCTAGGCGGCGATGAATATCCATCTACGGCTATTGGTATCAACCTACCCAATGCTGACTGGATACGTGCAGAGCATGGCTCGAAGAGCATCACCATCTCGAATATTACGGAAGCATATAACAAGGCGGCTCACGGCAGTGGCTTCAAGGAGGAGTTTGTGGTAGACCGGCAGACGTTGGCAATCATCGAGAAGTATGGCGACAAGTGCGATGACCTGCATACGGACCTTCATGAGTGTCTGGGACATGGTAGCGGACAGTTGTTGCCAGGTACTGACCCTGACGCATTGAAGGCTTATGGCAACACCATCGAGGAGGCGCGTGCCGATCTTTTTGGACTCTACTATATTGCAGACCATAAGTTGGTTGAGTTAGGTCTGTTGCCTGACGACGAGGCCTATAAGGCCCAGTACTACAGCTATATCATGAATGGTTTGATGACACAGCTCATCCGCATTGAACCTGGGCGCCAAATTGAAGAGGCACACATGCGTAACCGTTCGCTGATAGCCCATTGGTGCTATGAACAGGGCAATGGTGCTGTTACCATGGAAAAACGTGAGGGAAAAAACTTCGTGCGCATCACAGACTATCAGGCTTTACGTTCACTCTTTGCCCGCCTTTTGGCAGAAATACAACGCATCAAGAGTGAAGGCGACTATGAGGCAGCCCGTCAACTGGTGGAGCGCTATGCCGTAAAGGTCGATGCACAGTTGCACCAAGAGGTGTTGGAGCGCTACAAGCGTCTCGACCTTGCACCCTATAAGGGTTTTGTCAATCCTGTATTGAAGCCTGTTCTTGACGCTCAAGGTGAGATTAGCGATATACAGGTTGATTATACAGAGAGTTATGTTCACCAAATGCTACGCTATGGACAAGAGTACGGTACCCTCTAAGATAAAGGAAATCAAACAGTCGTTCCGTCAGATGATGGATGGCTCAATAGCACAGTCCATGCGTGACAAGGGACTGAACTATCACCTCAACTGGGGTGCTACGTTGCCTCGCTTGAAGGCTAAAGCCGAGGAACTAGGTACTGACTATGATTTGGCGATAGCCCTGTGGAAAGAGAATGTCCGCGAGTGTAAGATTCTGGCTACGATGTTGATGCCTGCCGACAAGATACTGCCAGAGGTCGTGGATATCTGGATGGAGCAGATACCTTCGCAGGAGATTGCCGAACAGGCAGCTTTTAATCTGTTCCAGCATCTGCCGTATGCTCCTGAGAAAGCCTATCAGTGGATAGCGTCTGATAAAGAGTACGAGCAGTTGTGTGGTTTCCATGTGTTGACGCGTCTGTTTATGAATAAACAGGAACCCAACGAACGAGGTATCAATGAGTTCATTGATCAGGCATTGGTAGCACTGCAAGGGCCATTCCCCTCTGTCCGTAAGGCGGCCATGCAGAGCATTTATCGCTTTGCTGAACTAGGTCTGATGTATGAGCGACTGGCAAAAAGTGCTGCGAAATCCATCAATTTAGATATTTTTTAAATAATTGTTGCCTTAATCTCCAAAAAAAGTAGTAATTTTGTGCGGTTTTTAACCACTATGACCACATAAAATGAGAGAAAACGTTAAGGCAACGGTCAAGAATATCTTGACCAGCTATCTGGAATTGAATAAGCGCAGGAAGACGCCAGAGCGCTTTACCATTCTCGATGCGGTGTATAGCATCACAGGGCATTTTACCCTAGAGGAGCTTGGCGATAAACTGGCTGACGACTACAATTTCCCTGTGAGTCGTGCTACGCTTTACAATACGTTGCGCCTGTTTGTTGAGTTGCGCCTTGTGGTGCGCCATCGCTTTCAGTCCACAACGAAGTATGAGGCCTGTTATGATAACAATAGCCATTGCCATCAGATATGCACCATGTGTGGAAAGGTGACGGAGGTGAAGTCTAATCAGGTTAGTGAGGCTATCAATAGCATGCCGACACGACGTTTCCATAAGGATGGTTTTATGCTTTATGTCTATGGTATCTGTAGTTCGTGTCAAGCCAAGACAAGACGCCATACGGAGAAGAAAAAGAAATAGTTTAAATAATAGATAAGACAATGAATCAAGGTAAAGTAGATGTCCTGCTGGGTTTGCAGTGGGGCGACGAAGGAAAGGGTAAGGTAGTCGACGTGTTGACTCCCCAGTACGATGTTGTTGCCCGTTTTCAGGGCGGTCCCAATGCCGGT
>CADCGD010000020.1 GCA_902800925.1 uncultured Bacteroidales bacterium
TAAGTTGTTGGGCTTGTATGTCGATGTGGAGCGCCATACCACCGATGGACGTATGGACATCTTGGTGCAGACTAAAGATTACGTCTATATCTTAGAACTAAAGATAGACCAAAGTGCTGACATTGCCTTACAGCAGATTGAAGAGAAACAATATGCCAAGCCTTTCGAGGGTGATGGCAGAACGATATATAAAATCGGTATCAACTTCTCCTCAGAAACCCGTCGCATGACGGAGTGGAAGATAGGATAAAAGAACAAAACACGTCAAAATTCAGGCTGGTGGTTGCGTAAACCTCCAGCCTTTTTCGTATCACAAAAAAAGTTTAATATAAATGATACAATTATGACAAGAAAAGACTAAAATTGAGGTTAAAAGGAATGAGCCCGGCACAATACCGAGCTCACTACTATAGAGAGTTGAATAATTAATGTTTAATTTAATGTCCAACTCCGCATATTACTTATTTCACTTCCCAGATGTCGTTGGTCTCCAGAAGCTCAGCGAAGTTGTGGTACTTCTTCATGCCAGAGACCTCAGCGAGCTGGGCGTGGACGGCATCGTTGTAGGTGGGAGCATCCACATCGCGGATGACACCAAGGGCGATGGGGAAACCGTCACCGTTACCCATCAGGGCAAGCTTCAGTTGCAAGGTGTTGTCCTCGCAGTGAGCATCGTGAACGAGTACGTTGTCGAGGGTATAGCCGTCCTTACCGATTTCTACGACCTTCAAGCCGAAGCCCTGCTGTACCAGTCCGAACTCGTTGTTCTCACCGAAGACGAGCTTCTCGCCGTGTTTTACGTAGATGGCATTCTTCTTACGGCCTTCCTTATTATATACGGCCTCGTGACAACCATCGTTGAAGATGACGCAGTTCTGCAGTACCTCCGTGACGCTGGCACCCTTGTGCTCATAGGCAGCCTTCAGCACCTCGACAGTACCCTGTGCATCTGTAGCCACGCAACGGGCGAAGAAGTGTCCGCGAGCACCGAAGCAGAGCTCGGCAGGACGGAACGGATCTTCAACAGTGCCGTAGGGGCTCGACTTAGAGACGAAGCCACGGGGTGAGGTAGGAGAGTACTGACCCTTGGTCAGACCGTAGATACGGTTGTTGAGCAGGATCATGTTCAGGTCGATGTTACGACGATTGGCGTGGATGAAGTGGTTACCACCGATAGCCAGTCCGTCACCATCACCCGATACCTGCCATACGGTGAGATTTGGATTCGCAACCTTTGCGCCAGTAGCGATGGCAGCAGCACGACCGTGGATGGTGTTCATGCCGTAAGTGGCCATGTAGTGGGGCAGACGGCTGGAACAACCGATACCACTGATTACTGCTACGTTCTCGGGAGCTACGCCAATCTCGGCCATAGCTTTATGGAGTGAAGCCAGGAAGAAGTGGTCGCCGCAACCAGGGCACCAACGAGGCTGGCCTTTCTTAAAATCTTGTGCTGTATATGTACTCATTGCTTTACTTCTTTAAAATGTCCTCGAATGCGTTCACTAACTCTTCTACGATGAAGGGCTGGCCCTTGACCTGGTTGAACTGGTAGGGAACAAAGCCGTCGACCTTCATGCGCAGGTAGGCAGCCAGCTGACCCATGTTCTGTTCGGCAACCACCACCTTATTATATTTAGAGAGGACAGCGGCAGCGTTCTTGGGCAACGGGTTCAGGAACTTGAACTGTGCTAGAGCAACCTTGTTACCCTTGGCGCGGAGCTCGTCCATAGCAGAGTGCAGGTGGCCGTAGGTAGAACCAAAGCCGACGATGAGAAGGTCAGCATCGGCATCGCCCTCCACTTCGAGGTCGGGAACCTGAATATTGTCTATCTTCTGCTGGCGCAGGCGCGTCATCAGGTCGTGGTTCTCAGGATTCGTCGAGATGGCACCCGTATTAGAGTCCTTCTCCAGTCCACCGAGGATGTGAGCAAAGCCCTCACGACCAGGAACAGCCCAGTAGCGGGTACCGTTCTCTGCACGCATGTAGGGTGTCCACTTACCCTTCAGCTCCTCAGGAACATAGGGAGGATTGATGGCGTCGAGCTTAGCCATCTCAGGAAGTTTGAAGGCACCAGAACCGTTGGCTACGTAAGCATCGGTGAGCAGGATGACGGGAGTCATGTGCTCCAAGGCTATCTTACAGGCCTGGAAGGCGGCATCGAAGCAGTCGGTAGGACTGAGAGCTGCGATGACAGGCATGGGACTCTCGCCGTTACGTCCGAAGAGTGCCTGCAGCAGGTCAGTCTGTTCTGACTTGGTGGGCAGACCTGTAGCAGGACCACCACGCTGTACGTCGATGACGACTAGCGGCAACTCCATGATTACAGCGAGGTTCATGGCTTCTGACTTCAGACAGATGCCAGGGCCTGAGGTAGAGGTGACACCGAGGGCACCGGCGAACGAAGCGCCGAGTGCCGATGAACATCCTGCAATCTCGTCCTCACACTGAACGGTGATAACGCCGCAAGACTTGTGCTTTGACAGCTCGTGCAGGATATCGGTCGCAGGTGTAATGGGGTAGCTGCCCAAGTAGAGACGCAGGCCAGCCTTCTCAGCGGCTGCAATCAGTCCATAGGCAGTGGCCTTGTTACCTGTAATATCCATATAGCGACCCGGCTCCTTGTGCTTCGACTCCACGCGATAGACGTTGGTAGCACTGGAGTGGGTGTTGTGACCATAGTCATAACCTGCCTGAATGACCTTGATGTTAGCCTCGGCAATGGCAGGCTTCTTAGCGAATTTCTCCTTGAGGAAGTTGGCAACGAGGTTCAGGTCGCGGTCGAAGAGCCAGCAGACCAGACCCAGTGCAAACATGTTACGACACTTCATCATGGCTTTGTTGTCCATGCCCGTGTCGGCCAGACAGTCCTTAACCATAGTGGTGAGTGGGCATTGGATGACGCGATCGGGGTCGATGTTCATCTCGCCGAGGTAGTCCTCTGTTTGGAACTGCGCCTTCTCCAGATCCTTCGGACCGAAAGAGTCTGTGTCAATGATAATCGTTGCTCCCGGCTTGGCATAGCGGTACTGCGTCTTCAGTGCAGCAGCATTCATGGCCACCAGCACGTCGCACTTGTCACCAGGGGTATAGACCTTGCCAGAACCGATGTGTACCTGGAAACCAGACACACCCGTCAGCGAACCTTGCGGGGCGCGGATGTCGGCGGGATAGTCGGGGAATGTAGAGATGCCGTTACCAACGGTGGCACTAACCGTAGAGAAGATGTTGCCGGCCAACTGCATACCGTCGCCGGAGTCACCTGAAAAGCGGACCACAACCTGATCCAACTCTTTTACTTCTAATTGTTCAGCCATTGTTATATAATTAGGTGTGTTACAATCTTTGAAAAACGAATGCAAAGGTCGCAAATATAAATGGAATATCCAAATAAATAGCAATAAAAATGCAATTATTGACCAATTTCTTGTCAATAACTGCATTTTTATGCACGAAAATAGTGTTATAAATACAAATTAATATTCGAATGAGGAACCACCAAGGAACTCGCGCAACAGTGAGGTGGGTGGTATCTGGTCTTCGGGGATAGGCTTGATATAATGCAAGAACTTCAGCAGACGATATGCTTCGGCATGTTCCTCGCAGTTTTCGGGAACCTGCTCCAGCAGAGGCTCTGCTTGTTGCTTGATGACAGCCAATTCGAAGAGCATGGCACTGTTGAAGATGGCGTCGGCATTCTCCTGATAGGGGAATATCCAGCGGTTCTCGCCGTTGCGGACACTCGCCCAACGGCGGATGCTTCCTAATGCGTTGACACCACGGTACTTATGGTCGCGGATGATGCGACGCAGCAGACGGTTGTCCGTCGTGGGGATGTAGTTGTGGTTGTCCAGTAGGATTGTGGTAAGTGCCGAGGCATAGACACGGAAGATTTGTTCGTTGGGAATCTGTGCGGTCAGTTCGGGGTTCAGCGCATGGATGCCCTCCAGGATGAGGACCTCGTTACCCTTCAACTTGAGTTTCTTACCACTCTTCTCGCTCTTGCCGAGCTGGAAATTGTAACGGGGCAGTTCTATCTCCTCACCACGGAACAAGGCATTCATCTGTTCATTGAGCAGTGGGATGTTCAATGCATGCAAGTGCTCGAAGTCGTAGTCGCCACTTTCGTCGCGTGGTGTCTGGTCGCGGTCCAGGAAATAGTCGTCCAGCGAGATACCGACAGGGTAGATGCCATTGACAGCCAACTGGATACTTAGTCGCTTGCAGGTCGTCGTCTTGCCACTGCTTGACGGGCCAGCAATGAGTACCATCTTGACCGTTTTCCTCTTGGCTATCTCGTCGGCTATCTGTGCTATCTTCTTCTCTTGCAAGGCTTCGCTGAGTTGGATGAGTTGGTTGGCATGTCCATCACTGATGGCTTTGTTCAGGTCGCCCACAGTACGCATACCTAAAATCTCCTGCCAGTGGTGGTGCTCCTTGAAGATCTCGAACATCTTGTCCTGACGGATAAAGGCGCCCAGCTTCGACGGGTCTGTGCGTGAGGGAAGACGTAGCAGAATGCCATCAAAATAGTACTCCAGTCCGAAGAGATAAATCTGCTTGGTATTCGTCAGCAGCGTACCATAATAATAGTCCTTGTAGCCATCCAGGTCGTAGTAGGTGGTGTACAGTCGTCCGCTGTTCTCCAGTAGTTTGACTTTCGACATGCTGCCACCCTGGCGGAACATCTCAATGGCTTCTTCCGTCGTCGACTCAAAACGATGGATGGGTAGTCTGGCATCAATGAGTTGCTGCATGCGTTGGCGCAGTTCGTTAACGTCGTCGGGTGTCACCTCGCGTCCTAGCTTCAGGTTAACATAGTAACCATTGCTGATGGGGATGTCGATGATGACCGTACAGTTTTTCCACAGGTCGTGGGCTGCTTTACACAAGACAAAGAAGACAGACCGTGTGTAGGCACGGATGCCGCTGGCAGAGTGCATGTCGAGGAACTCAATATCCTTGGGTTTATACACTCTGTAGTGCATTCCTTCGACCTTGTTATTCACTTTGGCACTGATGGGGCCGTACTCCATTTCGAGCCCCAACTGAGAAAAAATTTCAGAAAGTGTGCTTCCGATGCGAATATTTACAGATTTTTTATTATTTTTGCAACGGATTTTGATTTGTTGTTCCATAAGCATAAAGTTTTGGGCGCTACAAATGTACGAAAAATAGTTGAAAAGTAAAACAATTTAATAAAAATATTATGTCTATCTGGGTAATTTTCACGCTTTTGGGCTCTTTAGCACTCTTGATGTATGGTATGAAGTCGATGAGTGAAGCCCTTCAGAAGATGGCTGGTCCGCAATTGCGACACGTCCTTGGCGCCATGACTACCAATCGTTTTACTGGTATGCTGACGGGTATGCTTGTTACGGCCAGTGTACAGTCGTCTACCGCAACTACCGTGATGACAGTGTCGTTTGTCAATGCTGGACTGTTGACGCTGGCACAGGCTATTTCGGTCATTATGGGAGCTAATATTGGTACAACTCTGACAGCATGGATTATGTCTGCGGGAATGTCGTTTAACATCGGCGACTTGGCCTATCCGGCCTTTCTCGTAGGTATTATCCTTATCTATCAGAAGAAGCACCGCTATATCGGTGACTTCCTCTTCGGTTTGGCCTTCTTGATTTTTGCCTTGGCAACATTGAGGACGACGGGTCAGAACATGCATTTGGGTGAGAATCAGGCTGTGCTGGACTTCTTTGCCTCGTTCGACCCTAACTCGTTCCTGACGACCCTCATCTTCCTATTCCTGGGTGGTGTGCTGACGTTCTGCGTTCAGTCGTCGGCAGCAGTGATGGCTATCACCATGATACTCTGTTCGAGTGGCGCTCTGCCCATCTATCAGGGTATTGCGCTGGTCATGGGTGAGAATATAGGTACCACCGTGACCTCGAACTTGGCAGCGATGTCTGCTAATACACAAGCACGCCGTGCCGCTTTGGCACATATGTTCTTCAATGTGTTCGGCGTGGTATGGATCCTCTTTGTGTTCCGACCGTTCATTGATATGGTCTGTGGCTGGGTTGGCTACGATGTCAATATGACAATGGAACTGGCTGGTGCTCACGCTTTCATGGCAAATGCCGCCAAGCTGAGTTTCGTGTTGGCTGCGTTCCATACCAGTTTTAATGTTGTCAATACATTTATCCTCATTTGGTTTATTCCACAGATTGAGAAGTTCGTCTGCTGGGTGATTAAGCCTAAGAAGGTGGACGAGGAGGAGGACTTCCGTCTGCACTTCATTACCGCAGGTTTCATGAAAACCCCAGAGCTTTCGGTGCTGGAGGCTCAGAAGGAAATCCAGCAGTTCTCCAACCGTATGCAGCGTATGTTCGGCATGGTGAGAGAGTTGTTGACCCTCTCGTCGAGCACAAGCAACAAAAAGGACAGCAAGGCAGGAGAGTTTAACAAGCTATATACGCGTATTGAGAAGTACGAGGGCATCTCGGACAATATGGAACTGGAGATTGCCAACTACCTCAACTCCGTCAGTGATGCTCACCTCTCTGATGACACCAAAGCTAAAATCCGTGCCATGTTGCGTGAGGTTTCCGAGCTGGAATCTATTGGCGATGCTTGTTTCAATATGGCCCGTACCATCTCGCGTAAGTACAACGGCAAGGAGGACCACTTCGTCGAGAAACAGTACGATCACCTGCATCAGATGATGGAACTGACCGACCAGTCGTTGTCGCAGATGAACCGGTTGATGGGTGGTCGTAAGGAGTCGTTCGATGTGAATCGCACGTTCAATATCGAGAACGAAATCAATAACTACCGCAACCAGTTGAAGACGCAGAATATTACGGATGTCAACAACCGCGAATATACCTATGCCGTTGGTACCATCTACATGGACCTTATCAACGAATGCGAGAAATTGGGTGACTATGTGGTCAATGTGGTAGAGGCCCGTATGGGATTACGTCAAAAAGATGTCTAAAAAATTTCTAAAATTGTTACGTCAGTTTGGAAAATTTTAATTAATTTTGCAACCGTAATGAATAAAAACAATCGTATTATCAATCTATGAGAAAGAAAATTTTGTTTTTGATGGTTCTGATGCTTACATCAGCATTGACCATCATGGCCCAAATCACAACCTCAAGTATGGCCGGTAAGGTGACTTTTGAGGATGCAAAAGGTGAGGAGGTAATCGGCGCTACTGTTGTTGCAGTGCATGAGCCTTCTGGTACTCGTTACACAGCGGTGACCAACGTTACTGGTAATTTTACCATTCAAGGTATGCGTACGGGTGGTCCATACGAGGTAACAGTCTCTTACATCGGCTACCAGCCAAAGGTGGTAAAGGGTGTAACGCTTGAGTTGGCTGAGACCTATAATCTGGATGTATGGATCTCTGAAGATGCTACTATGCTGACTGAGGTTGTCGTTAGCGGTAAAGCTTCGAAGTTTGCTGGTGAGAAAACTGGTGCTTCGACTAACATCAACAATTCGATGATTGCTAATCTTCCTACCGTTAACCGTAGTCTGACAGATGTGATGCGTTTGTCACCTTATGGCGGTAATGGTATGAGTCTTGCTGGTGGTAATGGTAAGATGACCAACTTCACTGTTGATGGTGCTAACTTTAATAATAACTTCGGTTTGAGTGATGCACTTCCTGGTGGTGGTAATCCTATCTCGCTGGATGCTATCGAGGAAATGCAGGTGGTTATCTCTCCGTTCGATGTTCGTCAGACCAACTTCATTGGTGGTGGCGTGAATGCCATTACCAAGTCTGGTACCAATACCTTCAAGGGTACGGCCTACATCTATCACAAGAACGAAAATATGCAGGGTGATGCTGTTGAGGGCGAGCAGATTCCTGGCGCTCGTGAGCGTAGCAGGACGACGACATATGGTTTTACACTGGGTGGTCCGATTATTAAAAACAAACTATTCTTCTTTGCCAGTGGTGAAATGGTGAAGTCTCCTACTATTACTAATCGTTGGCGTGCTTCAGATGGTGGCGCTTATGATAATGACAATTATCTGTCGCGTACTTCTATTCAGGATATGCAGGCTGTTTCAGAATTTGCAAGAAAGCAGTATGGCTATGATACAGGCTCGTTTACCGATTGGTCTGCTGACAACGACACCTATAAGATCTTGGCTCGACTCGATTGGAATATAACTGACCGTCATAAGTTGGCGCTGCGATACAATTACACTAAGAGCCGTTCATGGAAAACACCTTCTACATCAGTTGATGGTGGTACGTTGCCTTATAGCCGTACATCGCTGTATGCCATGACCTATGCAAACTCGATGTATGCTATGAATAATTATGTGCATACCTTCTCATTCGATCTGAACAGCCGTTTGACTGACAAACTGTCAAACCAGTTCCTGGCAACCTATTCTAAGATTGATGATATCCGCGAATCAAACTCTTCAGACTTCCCCTTTGTTGACATCCTTGATGGTGATGGTGGTAACTACATCTCTTTGGGTTATGAGTTGTTTACTTGGAATAATGCCGTTCATAATAACATTCTTAATATCAAGGATGATATCACTTATTATTTGGCTGACCATACCATCACAGCTGGTATAAGTTTTGAGCATCAGATGGCAGATAATATGTACATGCGCAATGGTACTGGATATTATCGCTACAATAGCTTGAATGAGTTCCTGGCCAAAGGTACTCCTTCTGTTGTCTGCTTGACCTATGGTTACGATGGCGAACAGGAACCCGCTTCTCGTGTTTCTTTTAATCAGTTGGGCTTCTATGCTCAGGATGACTGGAGAATTTCCAGCAGGTTTAAGTTGACTTATGGACTTCGTTTCGATGGTTTGTTCTTCAACAACAGTGACCTGATGACTAACAATGGAATACTTGCACTGGATTATAACGGTAAGCATGTCGATACTGGCAAGTGGCCTAATTCTACTGTTTCGCTTTCTCCACGTGTTGGTTTTACATGGGATGTTTTTGGCGACAAAAGTTTGAAGGTTCGTGGTGGTTCGGGTCTTTTCTTGGGACGTCTGCCTCTAGTGTTCTTTACTAATATGCCTACCAACTCTAACATGATGCAGTTCGTTGGTAAGTGGAATTCAACGGGTAGTAGTGCAACACAGGCTGATATGATTCAGTTTGAAGGTGGAATTAAGAATCGTACGGATCTCTATAATTGGGTAACTACACACGATGTGGATGGTAATTTGGTAACTGATCCAAAATTGGCAATGGGACCAAGCACAATAACCCCAGAAGATGGAACCGTAGCAGGTGATATTAATGGTATCTCGTCTGACTTCAAGATGCCACAGGTTTGGAAAACCTCTTTGGCTATAGACTATCAGATTCCTGTGTCATTCCCATTTACTGTAACCTTGGAAGGAATGTTCCAGAAGACGGTTAATGGCGTATACATGTCTAACTGGAGCTTGCGTGACGTAGGTGGTTATGCTCGTTTCAATGGTGTTGACGGACGTGCACTTTATCAGGATTATAAGTATACTTATACAAAGGCTAATGGAAAGGTGGATGGCATGCCTAATGCTTACGTATTAGAGAATACTAGCAAAGGTTATGGCTGGACTGCTAATATTACGCTCAATGCACAGCCATTTGAGTGGTTGAGTTTGATGGCCGCTTATACTCACACTGTTCAGAAGGAACTGACTGGTATGCCTGGCTCTAACGCATCTTCAGCATTCTCCTATATACCTTCTGTAGATGGTCCTAATTTCCTGAACTTGCATAATTCTTCATTCGTTACTCCTAATCGTGTCGTAGCCAGCGCTACTCTCCACGATAAATGTAATAACCACTATTCTCTAGTTTATGAAGGTTGGAATGGTGGTGCCAACTATTCATATATGTTGGCTAATGACATGAATGGTGATGGTAATCAGTATGATTTGATTTACATTCCTACTGATTTGCAGGTTGCTAATAATGAGTTCCGTTTTGTTTCGGAAGACGACAAGCAGCGCTTCATGGACTTCGTTCATCAAGATGACTATCTGAGCAATCATCAGGGCGAATATGCAGAGGCTTACAGTGTTTACTCTCCTTGGGTACACCGTGTTGACTTTAGCTATAAGCACGATTTCAAGCTGAACGTTGGTAAGACCAAGCATACTTTGCAGCTCAGCTTCGATATGAAGAATGTGCTCAATTTCTTTAATTCAGAATGGGGCGTTGCCAAGTACATGAATGCTGACCTGAACTCAGGTCGTATTCTGAAGTATGAAGGTGTTGACTCACAGGGTTATCCCACGTTCTCAACTCCTAAGGCTGTCAATGGTAAAATTGATATCTGGACACCTAGCCATTCCATCGGTCAATGTTGGTATGCTTCTATTGGTGTTAGATATATCTTCAACTAATTATAACATGGTAAGAATATGAAACTGAAATATATTATTCCGTCTTTCATGGCCATTGTCGCCATGCTTGTAGGCTGTAATGATGACTATGAGGCAGCCCATTTGGATGAACTCCGTGTGTCTTCTTCTTATTTGGCTCTCTCTCAGGATGGTAGTTCCGCTCAATTTACATTAAATGCAAATGCTGATTGGACTATTGAGAATACGAACGACTGGTTAACTGTAACTCCCGTTGCAGGTACTGCTGGCGAGACTGTCGTCACTTTGTCTGCTGACGCGGTTCTCAGTGCAAGAACGGCCACCATAAAAGTTCTGAGTGGCTCAAATGTTCAGGAAGTCAACATCGTTCAGGGTAAAACCGTTGCTGAACTGGCTACCTGTAAGCAAGTCCTTGAGGGAGCTGATGGTAAGACTTTCCGCGTAAGGGCTTCCATCACTCAGATTGCCAATACTCATTATGGCAATATGTATATTGATGATGGCACAGGCTCTGTCTATGTCTATGGTACCAACGACAAGGATGGCAAACCGTCGAACGATCCCATCTCCAGCTGGGGACTTGAGGTCGGCGATATTGTAACTGTAGAGGGTCCGAAGACTACCTACAAAGAGACAGTTGAACTGGTTAATGTTACTGTTGTCAAGGTTGAGAAGTGGTTCGTCAAGATGATTGATCCTGAGACAGCTCCTGTCCTTCCCAAGGAGGGTGGCGTGCTGAATGTGAAGATGGCCTTCAAGGGTAAGGGTGTCGTTCCGACTATTGCTGATGATTGCACATGGATACATTATAAGACTATTGCGATTACTGCTGGTGTTCCTACCGCTGTTGAACCGAATCCTGCTGATACTGCTGTCGTAACCTTCACGGTTGATGCTAATGAGGAACTTACTCGTAAAGGCACTGTGACCTTTATGTCTTCTAATGGCGAAGCTAGTTCTTCTGTCACATGGGAGATTGTTCAGAAAGGACTCTCTAATCCTCCATCAGGCGATGGTACAGAAGCTAATCCTTATAATGTGGTAGCTGCTCTCGATGCTGCAGTTGCTGGCGCTACCGATGTCTATGTGAAGGGTATTGTTAGCAAAGCTCCTACATCTTTGAATACGAAGTATAATAGTTTGACATACTATATCTCTGTGGATGGTAAGCAAGAGGATGAACTGCAGGTCTACAGTGGTAAAAGCTTCGATGGTGGCAACTTTGTTGCTAAGGAGGACATTCAGTTGGGTGATGTTGTAATAGTCAAGGGTAACCTGAAGATGTACAATGGCGCACCAGAGATTGACTCCAACAATCAGCTTGTTGTGCTGAATGGTCAGACCACTATGGATGGTATCAACAATCCTGGTTCATATCGCAATCCATTCAATGCTGAAGCCGCGGCTGCCTTCATCGATGGTGGTGGCGAGGGTAACGTCTTTGTGAAGGGTGTCGTATCTGAACTGGTTAATGGTGGATTTGGTGCTCAATATGGCAATGGTTCCTTCTTTATCTCAGACGATGGTACGAAGTATGGTGAACCGACTAAGGACTTTGAGGCTTATCAGGTAAACTATTTGGGCAACCAGAAGTGGGTTGAGGGCGATGATCAGATTGCTGTTGGTGACAAGGTTGTCATATACGGTCCACTTACCAAGTATAAGACAACCTATGAAACACAAGGCAAGGGTGCTGCTTACATATTCTCTTTAAACGGAAAAGTTAAGTAACTCCTATTTCAACCTATATATAATAAGGTGCTCTGGCATAGACTAGGGCACCTTTCTTTATGTTTCTGTATGTTGTCAAAATGTTAGGAAAAAGGTGCGTATTGTAAAAAAATATTAATTAAATGCACATTTAGACACATTGAATGTAGTTTTTACGTACCTTTGTGCGTCAAATGCGTGAATAAAATCTATATCTAACTACTATTTAATAAAATGATGAAACTGAAGAGAATGTTTTTGGCTGCCCTCACCTTGGTGTGCAGTGTAGTCATGGTGGCACAGGAGATGCAGATGCCGCCAATCCCAGTGGACCCTGCCGTACGCATGGGCAAGTTGGACAATGGACTGACGTATTACATCCGTCACAATGAGTATCCTGAACATGTGGCCAACTTCTACATCGCCCAGCGTGTGGGTTCCATCAACGAGGATGAGAGCCAGCGTGGCTTGGCTCACTTCCTGGAGCACATGGCTTTCAATGGCTCAGAGCACTTCCCATCAAAGCCCGAAGGTAAGGGAATCATCGACTACACTCGTTCGCTGGGTGTTGAGTTCGGTTCTGACCTGAATGCTTATACCAGCATCGACCAGACCGTCTATCGTGTCTGCGACGTGCCCACCAAGCGTGCTACTGCCCTAGACTCTTGTCTGCTCATCCTGAAGGACTGGTCAAACGGTCTGCTCTTGGAAGCTGAAGAGATTGATAAGGAGCGCGATGTGGTACACAACGAGTGGCGTTTGGGTGAAGGTCCATCACAGCGTATGATTACCCGTTCATTGCCCAAGATGTATCCTGGTTCTAAGTATGGTCTGCGCATGCCTATCGGTCTGATGTCTGTCATCGATAGCTTCAAACCCGCTACTCTTCAGGCCTACTATCACAAGTGGTATCGTCCAGACAATCAGGCCATCATCGTAGTTGGTGATGTTGATGTTGATCACATGGAGGCTAAGATTAAGGAACTCTTTGGTGGTATCAAGGTTGACGCCAATGCTCCCAAGGTAGTTGCTGAGGCCGTTCCCGACAACAGCGAGGCTATCTATATCTTCGATAAGGATAAGGAAATGCAGATGAGTCAGCTGATGGTTATGATGAAGCACGATGCCTTCCCTGAAGAGGAGAAAGCTAATCTTGGCTATCTTGTCCAGAGCTATCTGACGAATGTGATCTCTCGCATGATGAGCCAGCGCCTGAACGAGATGACACAGGAGGAGAGCTGCCCCTTCTTCCAGGCATATGCTGACGATGGCCAGTATCTGCTGTCGAAGACCAAGGACTGCTTCGAACTGATTGGTGTGCCCAAGGAAGGCAAGGACATGGAGACGCTGCAGACACTCTACCGTGAGGCAAGACGTGCTCGTGAGTTCGGCTTCACCGCTACGGAGTATGCTCGTGCCCAGGCAGACTACCTGAGTTCTTTGGAGAAGCAGTATACCAACCGCGACAAGCGCAGAAATGCTGAGTTTGGTGACCAGTATCGTGATCACTATCTTTCTAACGAGCCTATTCCCCCATTGGATGTGCTCTATCAGATGATGCAGCAGATTGCCCCCAATATCCCCGTTGCTGCTGTCAACCAGCTGCTTCCTGAACTGATTTCTGCTACTGACAGCAACCTCGTTGTTATGGAGTGGGCTCAGGAAAAGGAGGGTAAGGTTTATCCTACCGAGCAGGACATGGCTGCTGCCATTGCTGCTGCCCGTGCTGAGAAGATTGAGGCCTACGTAGACAATGTCAAGGACGAGCCACTGGTCGACGTCACCAAGATTAAGGCCGGTAAGATTGTCAAGGAGACTGAGAACAAGGTCTTTGGTTATAAGGAGTTGACGCTCTCTAATGGTGCTACTGTTATTCTGAAGAAGACCGACTTCAAGGACGACGAAATCCAGATGCAGGCTTCTGCATGGGGTGGTAAGTCGCTGTTTGGCCCTGCAGACTATACGAACCTGAAGGTCTTCGATCAGGTGATTGGCATGAGCGGTATCGGTAACTTCTCTAGCAATGAGCTCACCAAGGCACTGGCTGGCAAGGAGTGCAATGCCGACGCTTCGCTGGGTAATACCCGTCAGTATATCACTGCACACTCTACACCGAAGGACATCGAGACCATGATGCAGATGCAGTACCTCTATTTCACAGCTATCAACAAGGACGAGAAGCAGTTCCAGAACCTGATGACTTCGCTGGAGATGGCATTGAAGAACAAGAACTTGAATCCTGAGGCTGTCTTCTCTGACTCGTTGAGCAACACGATTTATTCTCATAACCCACGTTTCGCCAATATTCAGGTGGAGGACTTGAAGAATATCAGCTACGACCGTATCCTGGAGATTGCCAAGGACCGCTTTAAGAATGCTGGTCAGTTTACCTTCGTCTTCGTTGGTAATTTCGACGAGCAGACCCTCCGTCCACTCATTGAGCAGTATATCGCTTCGCTGCCTGCCACCAAGCAGAAGGCTGAGGACTTCAAGGAGATTATGACCCTTGCCAAGGGTGAGGTTGTCAACAATTTCAAGGTAAAGACCGAGTCACCTAAGGCCATCGCTTTGGAGTACTGGTATGCTGACATGCCTTATACACTGGAGAACTCTGTGAAGTTGGATGCTGTTGGTCAGATTCTTTCGATGATCTACCTGAAGACCATTCGTGAGGACGAGAGTGCTGCATATTCTTGTGGTGCTGCTGGTAACTTTAACCTCGGTACGCACCAGCCTAAGGCTGCACTGCAGGGCTACTGTCCTATGAATCCTGACAAGCAGGAGATTGCCATCCGCCTGTTGCACGAGGGTATTGCCAAGATGCAGAAGGCTATCGATGCTGACCAACTGGCTAAGACCAAGGAGTATATGCTCAAGCAGATTGACGTGGATGCTAAGAAGAACAACTACTGGATCAACACCATTACAGCCTATAAGGAATATGGTATCGACTTCTTCACCGACTACAAGAAGACTGTTGAGTCGCTGACAGTCGACAACGTCCGTGACTTCCTGAATAAACTGTTGAAGAGTGGTAACCACATAGAAGTTATCATGCTGCCAGAGACAAAGTAATTCACCCATTAGAATCAATAAAACGGCTCGTTTCTGAAAAGAGCGGGTCGTTTTATTTTGTCATTTGCTGAAAAGTCCGTACCTTTGCAGCAAAATTTTAAGCTATGTCATATTTATTTTCATCAGAATCAGTATCAGAAGGCCATCCCGATAAGGTGGCCGACCAGATTAGTGACGCCATTCTCGACCAGTTTCTGGCTTACGACGATAAAGCCCGTGTGGCTTGTGAGTCGTTTGTCACTACCGGACAGGTGGTGTTGATGGGCGAGGTGCGCAGTGATGTGTATATCGACCTGCAGACTATTGCACGTAATACCATCAAGAAAATAGGTTATACCAAGGCTGAATACCAGTTTGACGGCAACTCCTGCGGTATTCTGACAGCCATCCATGAGCAGAGCGAGGATATTAATCGCGGTGTGGATAATGGTGATGAGGACGAACAGGGTGCTGGCGACCAGGGTATGATGTTCGGCTATGCCACCAATGAGACAGAGAACCTGATGCCAGTGTCGCTTGACTTGGCACACCTCATCATGCGTACTTTGGCAGAGATTCGCAAGGAGGGTAAGGTGATGACCTATCTCAGACCAGACTCCAAGAGTCAGGTAACTATCCAATATAGCGATGCCGGTATTCCCGAGCGCATCGATACTATCGTTGTCTCTACCCAGCACGATGAATTTGACAGCGACGACGAGCGCATGCTTGCCAAGATTCGTGAGGACGTCATTAACATCCTGATACCACGTGTGAAGGAGAAGATTCACTCTGAGCGTGTGTTGGCGTTGTTTGGCAACGACATCAAGTACTTCGTTAACCCCACAGGCAAGTTTGTTATCGGTGGACCTCATGGTGATACCGGCCTTACAGGCCGTAAAATTATTGTTGACACCTATGGTGGCAAAGGTGCCCATGGTGGTGGCGCCTTCTCAGGCAAGGACTCTTCGAAGGTCGACCGTAGTGCTGCCTATGCTGCCCGCCATATTGCTAAGAACATGGTGGCTGCTGGTGTTGCCGACGAGATGCTGGTGCAGATCAGCTATGCCATTGGTGTGGCCAAGCCCATGAATATCTATGTCAACACTTATGGCCGTTCACATGTCAACATGACGGACGGTGATATTGCCAAGAAGATAGAACAACTCTTCGACCTGCGCCCAAAAGCCATTGAGCGTTCGCTGAGGTTGCGCCAGCCCATGTACTTGGAGACGGCTGCCTATGGACATATGGGACGTCAGTCGGAGGTGGTGAAGAAGACCTTTACCAGTCGTTATCACGAGACGAAGACCATCGATGTCGAGCTCTTCACGTGGGAGAAGTTGGATAGGTTAGAGGATATCAAGAAGGCATTTGCATTGTAAGCATTGATACCAACAGACAGCATATTTCTGTTAGAGAAACCGGAAGAGGAGATACAGATCGACCTGCCCGAGTATTACAAGGAGGGATTCTTTTCTAAAGACTCCCTCTTTCATCCTGAATTGGAGGGTGGACGTTATGGCTCAGTAGGCGATCCTGTCCCCTACAGTGTTCGTGGTGACGATGTTATTACCTCGCTGTTGTTGGTTTTCTTCGTGTTGGCAGTCATTGCATATTCCAATATTCGTGGTTTTTTTTCGCGTCAGGCTAAGAACTTCTTCCATCAACCTCATGAGGGAGTGACTTCTATGACAGAGACTGCTACTGAGGCACGTTTCCAAGTGTTCATTGTCTTCCTGACGGGCCTTATGTTTGCCACGCTTTATTATTTCTACTCGCTCCACTATAACGGCGATTCCTATATCCTTAGCTCGCAATACTACCTTATTCTGATTGTCTGGGCTATCTTCCTACTTTATTTCTTGGTGAAGATGGGGCTATATACTGTCGTTAATTTGGTGTTCTTTGATGGTAAAAGAAATAGACAATGGATAAAGTCCTTGTTGTTCATTATTGCCTTGGAGGGACTCTTGTCAGTGCCGGCAGTCATTATGGGTCCATACTTCGATTTATCTATACATAAAGTAGAAATTTATTTCGCAATTATGCTTATTTTGGCCAAATTGATGACATTTTATAAGTGCTTTATCATCTTTTTTCGCCAAAATGTCGTTGGTCTGCAAATTATTTTGTACCTTTGTGCGCTCGAAATAGTGCCTTTACTGGCATTATGGGAAATTCTGGATGTCACGGCAAATAATTTGAAAATAAATTTTTAGGACACAATGATAAAAAAGATTTTGGTTTCGCAACCTAAACCGTCAAGTGAGAAGTCGCCTTACTACGACATCGCTTCCAAGTTTGACGTAGAACTCGTGTTCCGTCCGTTTATCAAGGTTGAGGGAATCACGGCTAAGGACTTTCGCGCCCAGAAGGTGAATATCCTGGACTATACTGCCATTGTTTTCACCTCTCGTCATGCCATCGACCACTTCTTTACTTTGGCTAAGGAGTTGCGTGTAGCCATTCCTGAGGACATGAAGTATTTCTGCGTGACAGAGACCATCTCACTGTATATCCAGAAATATGTGCAGTACCGTAAGCGTAAGGTGTTCTTCGGAACCACAGGTAAGATTGACGATCTGCTGCCCACCATGATGAAGCATAAGACAGAAAAGTACCTCGTGCCCATGAGCGATGTGCACAACGACAGTGTTGCCCAACTGCTCGACTCCAAGAAACTGAACCATCGCGAGTGCGTGATGTATCGTACTGTCAGCAACGACTTCACTCCTGAGGAGGTGAAGACTTTCGACTACGACATGCTGATCTTCTTCAGTCCGTCAGGTATCGAGTCACTCACCAAGAACTTCCCTGACTTCAAGCAGGGAGAGATTGCTATTGCTACCTTCGGTCCTACTACCGCTCAGGCTGCCAAGGCCGCAGGTCTGCGTCTCGACATTGAGGCTCCTTCTGAGAAGTATCCTTCCATGACGGGTGCCCTTCAGCACTATCTCCTCACTGTTGAGGACTAGTGTTTGTCCGTTCAATCCGTTTAATCTGTGGTCGTAAATAAATCCAGGTTTCGCAAGCGGGAGCGTATGGTGAGTCTGCGACTCATCGACGAACTCTTTGGCGGAGGACATAGTCGCTCTGTAGCAGCCTTCCCGTTGCGTGCCGTCTTTATGTTGCGTCAGCGCGATATTCATGACGAGCCCCTGCAGATGCTGGTCAGCGTACCCAAGAAACATTTCCATCATGCTGTAGACCGCAACCACGTCAAACGTCAGGTGCGTGAGGCGTGGCGCCTACATAAACAACTGCTTGTCGAGGCTATTGCTCCCGACAAGCAGTTACTTGTTGCCTTCGTCTGGCTCTCCGACCAGCAACTGCCAACCTCAGCTGTCGAGGAACGCATTACCAATTTGGTGCAGCGTATTCATGAGAAGCTTTAGTTTGTGCAATTCGTTTTAATTCGTTGTCCTAAAAATCTTCGTGCAATTTGTGGTTGTCATTAAATCCTTGTTCAGCTTCATCCGTCGTTTCCTGGTAGTGCTCTTGGTGGCTCCCATCCGTTTCTACCAGACTGTCATCTCTCCGATGACGCCTCCTTCCTGTCGTTTCACTCCCACCTGTAGCGAGTATGCCCGTCAGGCTATTATCAAGCACGGTCCTTTTAAAGGTCTTTACCTTGCCATCTGGCGCATTCTCCGTTGCAATCCCTGGGGTGGCTCCGGCTATGATCCTGTACCATAGGATATAAATTTGTTACATAGCGCAAAGTCCGCGACACATGACGTAAGGTTGGTGTCGCGGATTTTTTGTACCTTTGCAGGGTGAAACCATACTAACTAACCAATTAAGATATTGAGTGAAATGAAAAAACTGTTTCTGTTGATGCCGCTGATGGCATTATTGGTGGGCTGCGCTTGCGACGACGAGGAAGCGCTGAGTCCTGTATTGACTGTTGAAGGCGGTCAGATTCAAGGTGTTCAGACAGAGACCCCAGATGTGTATGTCTTCAAGGGTATTCCTTATGCTGCTGCACCCATTGGCGACCTGCGTTGGCGTGAACCACAGCCCGTTGAGGCGTGGGACAGCGTGAAGGTGTGCGACAAGTTCGGACATCCTGGCTTTCAGAGCGTCCACTATCCTGGCTTCTATACCTCAGAATGGGGTTATGGCGATGAGGCACCCTACAGCGAGGACTGCCTCTACCTGAATGTTTGGACGAAGGCTCCTAGTCAGGCAGAGAAGAAATTGCCCGTAGCCCTGTGGATTCATGGTGGAGGCTATCGTGAGGGCTGGGGCTCAGAACCTGAGTTCGACGGACAGGAGTGGGCATCAAAGGATGTTGTCCTCGTTACCATCAACTACCGTCTGGGCATCTTTGGCTTTATGACCTATCCAGAGCTGTCGGCAGAGAGTCCCCACCACGTAAGTGGTAATTACGGCATCCTCGACCAGATACAGTCGTTGAAGTGGGTCAAGGAAAACATTGCCCAGTTTGGTGGCGACCCTAACAACGTCACTATCTTCGGACAGAGTGCTGGTGCAGGCAGCGTCCGTACCCTCTGTGAGAGTCCGCTGGCTCGTGGCCTGTTCCACAAGGCAGTCATCATGAGTGGTGGCGGTATCGATATCCCTGCTAAGGATGGCGAGGAGGCTAAGCCCGCTACCCCCATGAACAAGTTCTTCACCTACAACCCCACACTTGCTGAGAGCGAGGCAGAGACCAAGATGGTGATGGACTGGGCAGGACTGACAGACCTGAAGGCCTTGCGTGCTGCTTCTACGGAGCTGCTCTATACCATTCCGCAGTTGTACAACATGGTGAACAAGAGCGATGTGTTCGTCATGCAGCGTCCTATCGTCGATGGCTACGTGTCGCTGAAGAGCTTCGATGCTGCTACTCGTGAGGGAACTATTGCCGACGTGCCCTATATGATTGGCTACACGCTGAACGACATGGGTTCGATGGGTCCTGGCATTGCCGAGTTCTGTAAAGTGCGCCAGAGTCAGGGTGCCCAGGCTTGGGCCTACGAATTCTGTCGTAAGTTGCCTGACGACGGCAAACACCCTGCTATCACCAGTCGTCTGAAGGGAGCCTTCCACTCTAGCGACCTGTGGTTTGTCTTCAAGTCGCTGAAGCATTGCTGGCGTCCTTGGACACAGGGCGACTGGGACCTGTCAGAGAAGATGCTGACAGCCTGGACCAACTTTGCCAAGTACAGCAATCCTAATGGCAACGAAAACCAAAACGAAAAACTGGGTTGGGAGCCCTGTACCACAGAGAAGCCTCACTTCATGCGCTTCAAGCTGGACGACAAGGATGCTGAGGCCTCAGACATGGGTGACTTCCTGGTTGACGAGATACAAAAGTAACACACAATAACACACAAGACAAAGGATAAGACTATGAAAAAACTGACCTTGTTTTCCCTTTTCGCCCTGTTGCCAATGGCAATGGTGGCACAACCTCGCTGCAATGCGGACGGAACGGTGACGTTCCAGTATAAGAACGAGAACGCCAAGAACGTACAGGTCGACGTGCAGTTTGCTGGACGTAAGGACATGACGCGTGGCGCTGATGGACTGTGGACAGTAACCCTTGGTCCTGCTACTCCTGACATGTATCCCTACTGCTTCATCGTTGATGGCATCAGCGTGATGGATCCGGAGAATCCGCAGTACTTCCCCAATGAGGGCTTTAAGAACAGTCTGCTGGAGATTCCCTCTCGTGACAAGAACAGCGCACTGCCCCACGATATTACTGATGTGTCGCATGGTAGGGTAGAGTATGTCAGCTACTACTCGAAGGCCATTGGTGCCACTAACCATGCTGTCGTCTATCTGCCACCCGGCTACATGATGGACTTCCAGAAGCGCTACCCCGTGTTCTACCTCATCAGCGGTACCACCGATACCGAGGAGGTGTACTACAAGGTAGGCCGTGTGAACTATATCATGGACAATCTGCTGGCTGCTGGTCAGGCTAAGGAGATGATAGTGGTAATGCCCTATGGTAACCCCATGAAACTGAAGAAACAGGATCCGTCTGCCGCTGCGCCACAGACTCGCTTTGGCGGCGACCCCTTCAGTCAGGACCTGCTCAACGACCTGATGCCGTATATCGAACAGAACTACCGTACCAAGAACGATCGCGACAGTCGAGCCATTGGTGGCTTCTCGCGTGGTGGCAATCAGGCGTTGTTCAATGGCCTGACGAACCTTGACAAGTTCTCTTATCTCTGCTCTTATAGCTCATTTACCTCTACCGACATCCCCAATGTCTACGATCAGGCTGAGGATACCAACAAGAAGATTCGCCTGTTCTGGCTGGGAGTGGGTACCGACGACTTCCTCTATGGCAATGCCCGTGACTATATGGAGTTCCTCGACAAGAAGGGCATCCGTAGCGTCAAGGAGTTTACCAACGATAAGTTCGGTCATACGTGGATGAATGCCAAGTACTTCCTGGCTAAGACCCTGCCCTTGCTATTCAACAAGAAGGCTGCAGAGAACGCCATGAAGAACGGTCAGCCTGTTCCTGCCAAGACGGGTCAGGAACAGCAGTTCACCCCAGGTGTGATGGCTCGTCTGTTCCCCAAGCCCATCATCTCGCCAGAATATACTGAGCAGGGCATCATCTTCCGTTTCAAAGCCCCCGAGGCTCAGAAGGTAGAGTTGGACTGTGAAATTCTGCCAGAGAATGTCGCCATGCAGCGTGACAGTAGTGGTGTATGGAGCACGACGCTGACTGACTATCTCTTTGAGACCTTCAAATACTGCTTTGTCGTGGATGGTACCCGTGTGGCTGACCCCAGCAACATGTACCTCTCGCCTGACCAAGGCTTTAAGTACAGCATCTGCGACAATCCCAACTCTCCATTCAACTTCGCTTCACAGGAGAATATCGCCCACGGTCGTGTGGCTTATGAACTGGACCGCAACGAGGCGTGGTACACTTCTGCTATGCCTCAGCAGGGCGGCATGATGATGCCTGTTATGATACAGCTGGTACCTGGCCAGGGTGACACCATGGAGAGCTGGTTTAAGGTAGGTGGTGCCGATGCTATTGTAGACCGCCTGCTGGCTGACGGCAAAACCAAACCGTGTATCCTGACCACTAGCGACATGGAGTTCATGAAGAATGCCGGCATGCCTCAGATGCCTGGCTTCAAAGTACGTACTTTGCGTGCTGACGACTATCCCACCTGGAGTCAGCGTCGTAGGGCGCTCTTCAAACTGCTGACAGCCATCGGTAAGGAGCCTGCTCCTCAGATGCCAAACTTCGGAGGCGGCTTCGGCGGTGGCTTTGGAGGCGGTGGTGGCTTCCAAGGCGGCTTCGGAGGGAACGAATAATGGAAATCAATAATTATAATATGAAATTCAGAACAAGTAACCAATCACTTATTTCTTTTAAAAACACATTACTCATGGCTGGCATTCTGCTGGCCATGAGTTCGCAGTCAGTAAGAGCCGAAGAGCGACCCATTGATATCAGTGGTGATAATACAGATAAGTCATATGTCAACTATAGCAAATCAGTTGATATTCCTGCTTCTGACATCGTCAACGTGAAAATGGCACGCTACTGCTATTTCAGCTCTACCATTACGGGTAGCGGTGTCCTCAACCTCTATGGTGGTGGTGAACGCTGCTATTTGGGTAACTCTGATAAGAAATGGCCTACTTGGACTAGCTATACTGGCGACATCCATATCTATCCTTATTCGGAGAATTCTTCTTCGGCTGGCTCTTATGGAGTCTTATTGGCCCATGGCGGCAAGTCGTCAACGCCAGAAAATGCACTGGATGATGCAAAGTCGGGCAAGGTAAACCCCTCTATGGCCAATAATCGAGTAAAGCTGCATGCCGGAGCTACAATGACTTGTGAAACGAGTAGCAGTGCAGGATTCCGCATTGGCGAGTTACAGACAGAAACTGGTTCTACGTTGTCAGGATATTATAAGAAGTCGAAATCTGCATATTATTTGTTAGGCGGACTGAATACCGATGCCACACTGGCAGGTACAATCAAGCCTACTGACTACAGGGATGATACCTCCTTAAGTATTATCAAGGAAGGTACGGGAACCTATAGCATTACAGGTAACAACAACTACCTGAGTGGTGCCTTGCGCATTCTGCAGGGTAGGGTACTCGTCATGAACGACCGTACAGAGGCAGAGAGCAAGAAACTGCGTGGTTCTTTGGGTGCCAAGCCCAATGCCAACGATGCGATTGCCTACGTCTTCGGCAATGGTGTGCTGGGTGGTACAGGTAGCATTGGCGGTATGGTCGACAACTACGGAACCATTGAACCTGGTGCTGACGGCATTGGTGTGCTGTCGCTGAAGAACTATGCTGCCAGCAAGGCTGCCAACCTCACCGTTCATCCATTGTCGCGCCTGCACTTCGAGGTGGCTGCAACAGACAACTACGACCAGCTGCTAGTGGATGGTACGCTGAGTTATAGCAATCTGCAGGAGGACTTCTCGACGAGTGACAAGATGCCTATCATCGAGATGACCATTGAGCAGACGGCTAACCTACCCATCGGTACGGAATATCGTGTGCTGACTGCTAATGGTAAGTCTGGCGACTGGCACTTCGATGTGCGTGCCAACAAATACACATGGGTAGTCGAAGAAAAGGAAGAGAACGGCAAACTGGTCTTTGTGGTGCGTCTGGAGTCGTATAACGACATGGAGATTATTGACGATCCCGATGATCCTGACGAGGCTAACGACCCCATCTATACCATGGGCGCCCTCTATGACGACGACATCAACGATTCTTTCGATAGAAAATCGCTAAAATACTATGCCGACCAGAACGAGAAGTTTATTGGTGTGGCACTCGCTACCTATAAGAGTCTGGCGAGTGAACGTGAGACTGCAGCCAAACAGTTTAACATGATGGTCTGCGAGAACGAGATGAAGTTCGATGCCCTGGAACCCTCACAGAACAGCTTCTCTTTTGGAAGTGCTGACAATCTGGTGAGCCTTGCCCAGCAGAACAATATGGCTATTCGCGGCCACTGTCTGGTATGGCACTCACAGGTGGCTACCTGGGTGTCGTCCGATGGTAAGAAGAACGACAAGAATTGGACGCGCAAGGAGGCCTTGGAGATTATGAAGAATCACATCACCAAGGTGATGCAGCACTATAAAGGTAAGGTGCGCGAGTGGGATGTTGTCAACGAGTGTTTGGATGACGACCAGACGACTGTTCGTAGCAATCCTACCAGCTATGACCTGCGCCAGCAGAGCGTCTGGCAGCGTGCCATTGGTGACGACTATATCGACTCGGCCTTTGTCTATGCTCATCGTGCCGATCCTGATGCAGAGCTCTACCTCAATGACTATGGTGTAGAACTGCAGGGTAAGGCGAAGTCGGTAGCGTTCTATAATCTGGCTGTCAGACTGAAGAACAAGGGTATCCCCATCCATGGTGTGGGTCTGCAGTGCCACTTCTCCGTGGGCGAGGTTGATGGTGTGAAGTTGAACCGTACCATCAAGCGATTTGCAGAGGCTGGTCTGAAGTGTATCATCACGGAGTTGGACATGGGTATTCCTTCTACCTCTTCTGCTGATTTGGAAGAGCAGGCACGTAATTATCGTATGATTACTGATATCGTGCTGAATAACGACAACTGTCCCAGCATGGTTATCTGGGGTGTCAAGGATAACGACTCGTGGCGCACGAACTCCAATCCGCTGCTCTACGATTCAGGCATGGGCAAGAAGAAGGCTTGGTATTCCGTGCGCTCCGCTCTGCGCCACCGCGCGCTGGCCTCTAGTGTCGGTGCGGTTCGTCGCGATGGAATCACAACGCACAGTACGGTCTTTACCCTCGATGGGCGCCGCGTCAGTGCAGAAAACCTGCACCCTGGTCTGTACATCAAGGATGGACGTAAGGTCGTTGTAAAATAAACAGGACTCTATCAACGTTATAGTAGTAACAAATAAGAAAAACGATAAAAATGAAGAAGATTCTCTTTTCAGTATGTATGCTGTGCATGGCTGCAGTAGCGATGGCACAGGGTGACGCCTTGAAGTCGAAGATAGTAGAAGATGGTGGTCAAGGTCCTTACAAGGCCATCATGACGGAGGTTCCTGGTCTGCAGGCCCATACCGTCTTTGCTCCACAGGACCTGTCGAAGTTTAACGAGAAGAACCCATTGCCTGTCCTCGTATGGGGCAATGGCGCCTGCACCAACTCTCCTTGGGAGCATTATAAGTTCCTGAATGAGATTGCCAGCTATGGATTTATCGTGGTAGCTACTGGTTATATCCCCATGGAGGAGGTTCCCTACCAGGGTCCGATGTCTACCACCCAGCAGCAGATAGAGAGCATCGACTGGGTGTTTGCTCAGAACAAGGACAAGTCTTCACCTTATTATAATAAGATAGACACTAAGCACATCTGCTTGTCGGGTATGTCGTGTGGTGGTCTACAGACGTTGTTCAATTGTGCTGACCCTCGTGTAACAGCGCTGATGATTTGTAACAGTGGACTATTCAAGCGCTCTAATGCCGCCCAGGCTGTAGGTGGTATGCCCATGCCTCCGAAGGAGAAACTGAAGGACATCCATACGCCTATCATGTATCTGTTGGGAGGTACGACCGATATCGCCTATGAGAATGGTATGGACGACTTCCACCTCATTGACCACGTGCCTGCTTGTGCTTGTAACTTCCCTGTAGGTCATGGTGGTACCTATCGCCAGCCTCATGGTGGTGAGTTCAGTGTGGTGGCACTGGCTTGGCTACAGTGGCAGTTGAGGGGTGACCAGCAGGCCGCTAAGATGTTCCGTGGCAACGACTGCGAACTGTCGAAGCGCAAGGATTGGACGATTGAGAAGAATGCTTTATTTGACAAATAAATGAGAGGATTTATTATGACGTGCATGACCGCACTATTGGCAGGCTGTCAGTCGGCTCCTGATTTGGATGTCGAGCAGCAGGTTGACGCGCTGTATCAGAAGATGCCGCAAGAGGAGCGTATCGCCCAGTTGAAGAGTATGTATATGGAAGAGCTCTTCAATGATCAGGGCCAGTTGGATACTGCGAAGTGTCGTGAACTGATACCCTTTGGTATTGGTCATTTCTCACAGTATGCCTTCCAGAAACCACGCGACCCGAATGTGGTTCGTGATATGGTGGCTGCTGTTCAGCAATGGCTGATGGAGAAGACTCCCAACGGCATTCCTGCCTTGTTCCATGAGGAGGTGCTATCGGGTATCAACACCCAGGGTTCTACCATCTATCCCCAGCAGATTGGTCAAGCATGTTCATTTAATCCTGAACTGGCAGAGTTGAAGACGCGTCAGACGGCTACCCAGATGCGTAAGATGGGTGGCATCCTGTCGTTGTCACCAATGGTTGACGTGTGTCGTAATCCATCGTTCAACCGCTTGGAAGAGTCGTATGGCGAGGATGGCTACCTGTCAGCAGTGATGGGTACAGCCTTTGTCAAAGGCCTGCAACAGGGCGACCTGCGTAAAGGTGTCGGTGCCTGCTCGAAACACTACCTCGGCTATGGCGGAGGTGGCGATGCCGATGAGAAGGAATTGATGGAAGAGATTCTGCTGCCCCACGAGACAATGATTCGTGTGGCAGGCAGTCTGGCTGTCATGCCTGGCTATCATGCGATGAAGGGTAATAAACAGACCTGCGTGGCTGATAGTACCATACTTAATGATATTCTGCGTGGTTATCTTGGCTTCGATGGCATGGTGGTCAGCGACTATACGGCTATCGACCAGCTTCCCGTGCCCGTCGGTTTCCCCGACGGAGAGAAGGGCTGGGATACGATGCAGAAGGCTGCTGCCGCCATCAATGGTGGTAACGATGTGGACTTCCCCTTTGGTGCTAACTACCAGTACTTGCAGGAGGCGCTCGACTCTGGTCTTGTGGCACCACAGGCCTTTGAACGTGCTGTGAAAGACGTGCTGCGCTATAAGTTCCGTGCGGGCTTGTTTGACAAAAAACCGTATCTGTATAGCACAGAGAAGATAGTTCTCGATACTCCTGAGGAACGCAAAACAGCCTACGACATCGCTACCCAGTCAGTAGTGCTGTTGCAGAACGATTCTAACCTCTTACCTCTTAATGCAAACCCCTCACCTCAGAAGATCCTCGTTACTGGTCCTAACGCCAACTCCATGTGGGCGATGTGTGGTGACTATTCGTTCCCATCGATGACCTTCTTCTGGAAGAAGATGGAGGAGGACCTCGACCATCCGCATGTCATCACGTTGTTGGAGGGATTGCAGAACCATAAGCCCGATAGCATCGACATTGTTTATTCGCGTGGTTGCGACTGGACGGAAGAGATAGAGACGAAATTCTCGCATGTGGGCGATAAGCGTTCGTGGGAGTATCCGCTGTTGCATCGTAAGGTGAAATCAGAGGAGACTGGTGACAAGGAAGAGGCATTGGCTTTGGCTGACTCTGCTGACATCATCATCGCTGCTATGGGTGAGAACGTGATGCTGTGTGGTGAGAACCGCGATCGTCAGGGACTGCGCCTGCCAGGAAAGCAGCAGGAATATGTGGAGGCATTGCTGGCAACAGGTAAACCCGTCGTGCTGGTACTGTTTGGTGGACGAGCACAGGTCATTGGCGATCTTGCCGAACGTTGTGCGGCTGTCATTCAGGCGTGGTATCCTGGTGAAGAGGGTGGTCATGCAGTGGCAGACATCCTCTATGGCATCGTTTCTCCCTCTGCTAAATTGTCTGTCTGCTATCCCAAGGAAGAAATCTATGAGTCTGTTTGCTATAATTATGCAAATAGTAAATTGTCTAATAGTCAAATCCAGTGGCCTTTCGGCTACGGCTTAACCTATACCACCTTTGAGTATAAGCACCTGTTGATGGACCAGTCGGCACGTGTCAGCTCGGATTATGTCAAGGTGCAGTTCGAGGTGAAGAATATAGGTAAGGTGGCAGCTACGGAGATTGCTCAGGTGTATCTGTCGCCTACTGCTGCTGATCAACCTCTGAAACCCATCCAACTGCAGGGCTTTGCTCGTGTGGAATTGGAGCCAGGCCAGACCAAACGGGTAGAGATGAAACTCTATACCGACCAGTTTGGCTATTACTCTCATGAGGGTCAGCGCCAATGGAACGTACAGCCTGGTACCTATACCGTCAAGGTGGGTGCTTCGTCAGCGGATATCCGTTTGGAACAAGACATCACGCTGAAAGGTGAGAAGATGACCAAGCCCCTGCGTGACCACTATTTCTCAGACGTAGAGATAACAGACTAATCTCTCACCTCTCACCCCTCACTTCTAAATTATTATCAACACACAACTATGAAAAAGACTTTAATGACGATGCTGGCGCTGTTGGCATTGGCCACAGCGTCAGCCCAAAAGAGTAAGACACCACTTGTTTATGACGTTGAGAACACTGGTAGCAAGTTTGCAGCTCCCACCATGCCTGCTGCAGACCAGTTGCCCATCATCCGTGAACTGCCCAATGCCCTGGAGGGCGTCAAGAAATTTAAAGACTGGTCGAAGCGTCGCAGTGACATCGGTCACATGATTCAGCACTATGGCATTGGTACCAAACCCGCTGTAAAGGCTAGTCAGGTGAAGGCTCGTATGGATGGTGATACACTTGTCGTTGACGTTACTGTTGGCCAGGAAACGCTGACGCTGAAGTCTCATATCTGCTATCCGAAGACGGGACAGGCTCCCTATGCGCTGATGATTGGTACTGACATGATAGCGTTGCCTCGTCAGCTCTTCGATGACCGACCTATCGCCACTACTACTTTCGTCTCGGCACAGGTCAATGATTACAAACAGTTTGGCAAGCATCATGATCGTGGTGAGCACAACTTCGATCGACTGTATCCAGACCTTAAGGACAATGGTGCCTATAGCATGTGGGCATGGGGCATGAGCAGGCTGATTGATGGTCTGCAGCAACTGGGCCCGAAGGTCACGAAGATAGATACGAAGCGTATTGGCGTGACGGGTTGTTCGTATGCGGGCAAGATGGCACTCTATTGTGGTGCCTTCGACGAGCGCATTGCCCTGACTATTGCTCAGGAACCTGGTGGCGGAGGTGCCGCCGCTTGGCGTAAGTCGCACGAGTTCACCTTAGCTGGCAAGAATCTGGAGGACATCGATAAGACAGACTACCATTGGTTCCTGGAGAGTCAGAAGGACAACTTCCGTGGCGACAGCGTCTATCGGCTGCCGTATGATCAGCATGAACTCTGTGCGATGGTTTGTCCACGTGCTCTCTTACTGTTGGGCAATCCTGACTACGAGTGGCTGGCCGATGGTTCGATGCTGTATTCTGCTGAGGCTGCGAAGAAGGTGTGGGAACACTTTGGCATTGGTGACCGCATGGGGTGGAGTATTGTCGGTAAGCATGGCCATTGTCGCTTGCCAGAGACGCAATACCCTGAGGTGCAGGCCTTCATCGACCGTTTTCTGTTAGGTCGTGATGTGAAGACAGACGACATCAATAGGGTAGAAGACTTAAATGAAAAGCTGAAGTAAAATATTAGGGATTCCATCTTAATGTTTCAGTCCTTGCTATTGGCTGTTTCTTCAACTAACAGCAAACCATAATTTTTTTCTTACTATTGCAATGTTTCTTTCGTTTTCTGCGTATATATAAGTAGAAGAGACAATCATGACCGAAACAGAGACACACCTGATAGAGGGGTTGTGCAAACAAGCCCCCAAAGCCCAGCAGCAGATGCTCGACCAATATGGTCGTGACGTCTATGCGCAGGTGATGCGACTCATCCCTGTGCAGGAGAATGCTGAAGAGGTGTATCAGGATGTCTTCATCAAGGTCTTCCAGAACATCGGGAAGTATGATGCGGAGCGGTCGTCGCTGAGGACGTGGATTTCACGAATAGCATATAACGAGTCTATCAGTTTCCTCCGACATAAGGCCCTGCCCGTCATCTACTTTGAAGATAGGGGCCACGAGGCGGAGACGCTGTCAGACGAAGAGGTAGACGAGACCTTAGGACACGCCAACCAGGAAATGGTACAGCTGATCAGGGCAGCGCTGAAACACCTGCCTCCTGAGGAACGAGCGATTGTTACCATGTTCTATTATGAGGAGATGAGCCTCAAAGAGATTGCTTACGTCACAGAGAGCCTGCCCACAACAGTAGCCTCGAAGCTAAGCAGAACGAGAAAGAAACTATGCAGAATCATAAAAATGTTACAGTCATGAACGAGGACAAACTCAAAGCTTTACTACAGCAGGACCAGAGCCTGCGTGATGCCATCCGTCAGGATGAGGCAGAGCGTCCTCAGATGCCTGCCGACCTCAACGCCAGGGTGATGCAGCGGATGGGTGTTCTCAGTGGTTTGGCCACTGAGTCTGACGGCAAAACCGCCAGAAACAAACGTCGCCGACTCTGGCCCTGGCTGGCAGCAGCCTGCGTGGCAGGCGTGTTGGTAGTGTTGCTGATGCCTCCTAAAGAGACTACCTCGATGGGTAGTGAGTTAGCGACAACAGATGTTGTTATAACGACAAATAATGATTCAACGACAAATATTGTTTTAACGACAACAAAGACAACAACGACAACTATTGCTGCGCTTGATAGTAAACCAGCAACAAGCAGAACTCATAAGCGTAGTCGCTCTGAATCTTTGGGTCAAACAGCTAATACAGCAGTAGAAAATGAGTTGTCCTTGTTGTCAGAGTTGTCGTTAAATAAAAAAACAGAGTTGTCGTCAAACAGCAATGAAGTGTTGTCGTCAAAAGCCGCTGAGTCGAAACCAGAGACGCTGACAGAGCGCGACATTCCCATCACTCGTCCAGAGAACTACCAGTACACCCCAGAGGAAATAGCCCTCCTGAAGAAGCAGGCCAACGAGGCCTATCTGAAGTGGGTGGAACTGGAACTAGAGATAGCAAAACATAATCAAGAACAAACAGCACAATATTAAATATTATGAAACGAATTGTCATTATGCTGCTCATTGCATGCAGCGCCATCACAACCATTAGTGCCGACCCATCGGCAGCCCCCAAAAAGAAGCCCGAGAGCGTCATCTTTACGCTGAACGCTATTATCCAAAAGTTTGGTCTAAACGAGGGACAGGTATATTCTGTCAATCGCAATCCTAATACAGGTATCATTGAGTCAAGTACAAAAATCGTGCCTTTCCACTGTAAGGCAAACCACATGCAAAACGATAACGTGTTGAACGCTGTGGCTATTAACTTTCCGAAGGACGAGCCCTTGGCATATCAGTTCCTGCATGTCCAGCCAGGCAGTAACGAGATGTTCTCGCTGAAGGTCATCTCCAACGATGGCACGAGTCAAAGCACGCAGCGTATTCGCACCAATAAGAACCAGGAGATGTGGCTGATGTGCTGCAAGAACCCTGAGAACCCTCAGTTACGCGACGCTTATGCCATCGTGTGGGAGCATACTGACGAAATAGACGGTACTATCTATATGATTTCGTCGCTGCGCCCAGACATCTATACCAAGAACTTGGAGACCTCGAAGAGAACCTTTAAGATTGAGGGTCGCGTGGATGCCAACATCAAGGACTCGCTATACAACATTTATATCGCTGAGTCTGCTGAAGCCCTCGAAGCCATTGGTGATGATGACTATGTGGCCTGCGTGCCTGTTATCAACAAGCGTTTCGAGTTTCAGACAGAACTTGACCGCCCTATGGTGGGACGCTTGCGCTGTATCTTCCCTGATGGTAAGCTCTGCTCCGCTTGGATCAACCTTGACTTCGTGCCTGGTGAAACCTATCGCATCACCGTTCACAATGGCTACTACGATGAAGATCGCGATTTTGAGCGACGCGTGGGACGCAATTCTGGTAGGAGTCTGCTGAATGACCGACAGAAACGTGGAATTGACGATGTAGTACCTATAGAACTTTCCGATAATGCGACGTACATTGGACCGGTCAAGGTTGAAGATAGTCCGTCTTTCAAGCCTTCAGAGGTTCAGAAGATGCAGTTAAAGCCTATCATGGAGCTTGCAGAGATGAAGATAGAGGAGATAAAGAGCCTCTACCAGCGGCTTGATGCGAAAAATGTCTCTTGGGCGAACAAGGGTGCCATCTTCGACAACATCACCAAGAAGAATAAGGAGTTGGACAAGCAATTCCAAGATGTCATCAAGGTCGTCAAAGGCATTAAAATGCCCAAGAACGAAGAGTCGCAGGCGTGGAGCGAACTGTATAAGGAAATCCTGGAATTCTATACCGAGCAGAACAAAGGTCTTACACGGATGTTAGGTCAGGCTCAGTTGCCCAAGTCTGCTCAGAAGACTCAGGAAACCATCAACAAACTTATCCAGAAATACATGAACGAGATGAGCAAAATGCTGATGCAATAGCATCCCTATACACAAAAACTATGAAAAAACTATTATCAACCATCCTGCTCGCCACCATCGTCGTGGCGGGCTTTTCTCAGGATAATGCGAAGAAGAAAGAGAAAAGGACAGAGCTGTATGGCTACATCATCGACACGTTTACCAAAGCTGCCGTACCACAAGACTCCCTGAAGGTCTTTGTGTTGGACACAGACTCCGTGCTGGTCGATACGGCCAGTGTCTATGGCTACCGTAACTATATGGGTTTCGATAAGACCTACTGGGAAGGTAAGGTGCCTGCTCGTCCAGGTAAGTATATTATCAAGGCTACACACACTGACTACGAGACTACCTACATGGACTACGAGGTAAAGCGCATTGGTAGAAACCGTTATTTCGAACTGCCTGTCCTGCGCATGCACCGCATCCAGCGTAGCAACTACGACAAGGATGGTGGCTCGTTGCAGGAAGTGGTCGTCAAGGCCACGAAGGTGAAGATGGTATATAAGGGTGATACCATTATCTATAATGCCGATGCCTTCAACGTTCCTGAGGGGTCCATGCTCGACGGACTTATCAAGCAGTTGCCAGGTGTGGAACTGAAGGATAATGGTGAAATCTTCGTCAACGGAAAGAAGATAGAAAACCTAACGCTAAACGGTGCCGACTTCTTTAAGGGTAAGAACAAGATGATGCTCGAAAACCTGCCGTACTACACGGTGAAGAACGTGCAGGTGTATGACAAGCAGACGCCCAAGAGCAAGTTTGAGGGGCGCGACGTAGAGCAGAAGGAATATACGATGGATGTGGTGCTGAAGAAGGAGTACCGCGTTGGTGGTACGGTATATGTCGAAGGTGGCTACGGTACCGACAAACGCTATAAGGGCAAAGGCTTTGGACTGCGCTATTCGGACCATAGTCGTGCGGTGCTCTTTGGGGGCTCCAACAATCTGAACGAATATATCGACTACGACCGCGAGGGCAATGAGCGTGGACGCACTGAGGCTTCTGGCGACCGCAAGGTGCATCAGGTAGGTGGACTCTGGACGCTGAACAGCGCAGAGGAGCGTGCTACGAATACGCTGGAGTATAACCTGAAGTGGGAGGAGAACCATCAGGAGAGTAATACCCAGTCGGAGAACTTCCTGTCGGGTGCCAGCACCTTTGGACAGAGTGAGAATGTGAACAACAGTAGGCCGTTCTCGATGAATGTGCGCAACAACTTCCAACTGCAGAAACCGTTCTTCGTTTATTCGTGGCTGAACTTCGACTATTATCATAGCCACTATGACAGCGAGGGTTTCTCACTGACCGCCCGCGACGTGCTGTTTGGCGACAAGATTAACTTGAGTCGCAGTCTTAATCAGAGCCGCAGCGACCGCATGTCGTTGAACCTGAACAACAACCTCGAATTCAAGATGCCGTGGGGTGATATGTTGGAGTTAGATTTCGGTGGCTATGTCAGTCGCTACTGGAATGCCCACTCCTTCTCGCAGAACCACTACACCTTTTATAATACGGGTACTATCGACCAGCGCAACCAGTTTAATGACAGCCCGTCGAAGAGCTACAGCTTTAACGGAAGCGTAGGCTACCGCATTGCCCTTACGGAGAATCTCTATCTGACGCCTTCTGTTGGCATCACCTTCGACTGGAACAATAACGACAATCGGCTTTATCGTCTCGATTGGCTGGGACCAGACTGGGCTGTTGACGGATCGCACGCACTCGGCAGTTTGCCTGCCGATGATGTATTGCAGCAGGTCCTTGACCGTCCGAACTCTTCGGAGGAGGGACAGCGTGTGAATGCGCAGATGTTGCGTCTGGGAATAAATTACAGTAAACAAATGGAGGGCCGTTACTTTTTTGTCTATGGTTATTTCGCGGAGTCGTTCCGTCGTAACCACATGACCTACGATAGCGACCAGATACAAGCTGCCGTGCAGAAGAACTACAACCTGCCACAGATGTACTTTAATTTCCAGTACTCTTTCGACAACTGGCACAAGACCATCAGCGCCTATGCACAGTGCTATCATAACATGCCCAGCATCCGTCAGTTGGTGGATATCAAGTCGACGGCCAACCCGCTGAACATTAGTCTGGGTAATCCAGATCTGGAGCCGATGACCTATTGGAGCTTTAATGCCAGCTATCGCAGTCGTAAGGATAGTACAGACCAGCAGCTGAACATCAGTATGAATGGTAATATCCAGCGCAATGCCTTTGCCAATGCCTATACCTACGATGCCACAACGGGTATCTATACCTCGTGGACGGAGAATATCAATGGCAACTGGAACCTTAGCGGAAGTATCGACTTCAGTCGTGCCTTAGGAAAGAAGAAGTTCTGGCACATCGGTGGTAACTTGGGTAGCTCCATTACGCAGAGTACCGACATGTCGGCTATTGCAGGACTCTCAGAGCCGCAGCGTAACCGTGTCACCAGTACGCGTCTGAACTTCTCGCCTAACGTGAGGTTCCAAAAGGACAAGCTGACCTTCACCCTGCTGGCGGGTGGTGCCTGGCAACATTTTCACCGCAGCATCGCGGTCGACGGACTGCCCGTCGATACCTACGACTTTAATTATGGTTTCAATGCCAATTACCAACTGCCGTGGCACTTCACCATCGATACGGATCTGCAGATGCATTCGCGCCGTGGCTATGCTGAGGCCGAAATGAACGACAACCGCCTATACTGGGATGCTACGCTGACGAAGTCGTGGAAGCAAGGACGCTGGGTGGCCAAAGTCAAAGGTTACGACTTGCTGGGAAAGGTTTCACAGTGGCAGTACTACGTCAACTCCAATGGTCGCTACGAGACATGGACGAACAACATGCGTCGTTACGTCCTCTTCTCGCTGGCCTACCGCTTCAGTCTGACACCAAAGAAGCAGTAATCTCTTTTTCTGGAAAGAAATTGTGGGGGAATTGTGGGAAAATCTCCATAATAATGATTACCTTTGCAGGCGGAAAACTAACTAATTATAAATATGAAAAAACTATTATCAACCTTCCTAATGGCTCTCGTTGTTATGGCGGGGCAGGCGAAAGATGTGGTGTGGGAGCAGCCCACCATTGAGTATGGAAACAGTAACGGTGACGGATTCTTCAATCTCGCCCTTGATGTGACGAAGGTGGAACTGAAGGACAACGAAACCGTGGTGTATATCACCGCCCTGCAGCGTTCGGACTATCCT
>CADCGD010000021.1 GCA_902800925.1 uncultured Bacteroidales bacterium
GTGCTCTCGCTTCTTGTACTACTTATCATCTGTTTTATGTAAGACTTTCAAAGAACTCTTTCTCTAACGCCCCCGTCGCTGTTTTTAGCGCGAAAGCGGGTGCAAAGGTACAACAAAAATCTGAATCACCAAAACTTTTCACCAACTTTTTTCAAGAAAATGAAAAGTTTTCGCATTTCATGACAATGCGAAAACTTATACACCTTATTATATTATATAAAGCAACTGCTATTTTTCTGCCAGGGAGCCATTCTCTTATTCGAAGATTTCCTCCAAAGACTCCCCTTCTTCATCCTCGACGCCAGCGTCCTCAGTAGGACACGGATTAAATCCAGCAGGCACATCAAAGACTGCATCCTCACTATAGCCTAGTGTCTTATCCTTATAGAGAGACTGCATATAGTACGCAAAGACTGGCAATGCCATGGTAGCACCCTGACCCCATACCATGGAATCGAAATGGATATCGCGGTCATCGCCACCAACCCATACGCCACTGACCAGTGTCGGTGTCAATCCCATGAACCATGCATCACTGTTATTATTGGTTGTACCCGTCTTACCGCCAATCTGCGCTTTCAATCCATAGCGAAAACGCAAACGACCAGCCGTACCACCATCGACAACAGCCCTCAACATATATAGCATCTTGTGGGCACTCTGTTCACTAATCACCTCGTTCATGCGCGGTTGGAACTGAGCCAGCACATTACCCTCATTATCTTCAATCCTCGTCACAAACATGTGAGCAGCACGGATGCCATGGTTCACAAAAGCCGTATAAGCACTAACCATCTCGCCAACAGTTATCTCACACGGTCCCAGACAGAGCGACATTGACGGATGAATCTCCGGATTGCGTATGCCATACTCATGAAGCAACGTCACAAAAGCCTGCGGATTGAGCTTACTCATCAGATATGCCGATATCCAGTTGTTTGACTGCTGCAAGCCCCATTTCAGCGTCACCATGTCACCATAACGAGCCTTGCTACCATTACGTGGGGTCCAAGGACGACCAGCTACCATATAGGTCTGCTGCACATTCGGAGCCTCATCGCATGGTGAAAAACCATTCTCCATAGCCAACGAATAGAGGAAGGGCTTAATGGTAGAGCCCACCTGTCGGCGACCTTCCATTGCCATGTCGTAAGCGAAATGCGTGAAGTCCATACCACCGACATACGCCTTGACATGACCATTCTGCGGACACATACTCATAAATCCAGTACGCAAGAACGTCTTATAGTAACGGATAGAATCCAAAGGCGTCATTACCGTATCAATCTCACCATGATAGGAGAACACCGTCATCTCCGTCTTGGTACGGAAGGATTGCATAATCTCATCCTCAGAGGCTCCCGAAGCCTTCATTGCACGATAGCGGTCACACTGACGTACCGAACGCATCAGGATATCCTGCACCTTGTCCATAGACAGACTACCAGAGAAAGGTGCCGTCTTTCGACCAGCCTTCTCCTTGGTAAATGCAGGCTGCAGGAATTTTGCAACATGCTCATAAACAGCCTTTTCTGCATACTCCTGCATACGGGAATCAATAGTGGTAAACACCTTCAATCCATCCGTATAGACATTATACGTGTCACCATCCTTCTTCCTATTCTTATTACACCAGCCATACAGCGGATCGTTCTCCCAATTCAACGAGTCTATATGGAATTTCACCATATTCCAAACTGGATAGTCCTTCTTTTCAGGCTGCTTAGCCATCATATAACGGCGTAAGAAGTCACGGAAATACTGGGCAATACCATCTTTATGGTCAGCCACATGGAATTTCAATCCAAGTGGTTCTTCCGACAACTTATCACGTTCAGCCTCAGAGATATAGCCCGCCTTTTCCATCTGAGCAAGCACCACATTGCGACGCTCCAGGCTACGCTCCGGATGACGTACGGGATTGAAGTATGATGGATTCTTACAGAGACCTACCAACACGGCAGCCTCTGTAATTTTCAAATCCTTAGGATCTTTACTAAAATAAGTATTCGAGGCGGTCTTAATACCTACCGCATTGTGCAAGAAGTCGAAGTAGTTGAGATACATGGTAATGATCTCATCCTTCGTATAGTTACGCTCCAATTTTACAGCTATCACCCACTCTATCGGCTTCTGCAACAAGCGTTCCATGACGCTATGCGCCTTCTCCGAATACAATTGTTTTGCCAACTGCTGTGTAATCGTCGAACCACCACCTGCACTCTTTTGTCCGAAGATGCCACGTTTGACAATGGCACGTCCAAGGGCATAAAAGTCGATACCCGAATGTTCGTAGAAACGTACATCCTCCGTGGCCACCAACGCCTGGATAAGTGACGGTGACAGTTGGTTATAGTCCACCATAATGCGGTTCTCGCGGTTGTAGTTCCATGTACCCAGGATTTTTCCGTCAGCAGAATACACCTGCGTGGCGAAACGGCTGATAGGATTCTGCAAATCCTCAATAGGAGGCATATAGCCTATCCACCCTTTCTCGATGGCATAGAATCCCAGTCCTGCCGCAAGAACAGAAAGACCCAAAAGCGCCCATAATGAGCATATGATAATCTTTTTCATCGTGCAATTTCTTCTAAGTTGAGTGCAAAATTACAAATTTCTTCCGAATAATCGCACGTAAATCAGAAATTATGTGTAATTTTGTGCCATCAAAACCCAAACAAGGATGGAAAAGCATGATTTTGTAACGATTGCCGACCTCACCGAACCCGCCTCAGTTTCGAGACTGCAGCCAACCGCTTAGGAGCCCGTGTCATCGGCTTTGCAGACCCCAAGATCACCAGTGGTACCAAGGGCGAGACGCTGAAAGACACCATCTCTATGGTTGCCAACTACGCCGACGTCATTGTGATGCGTCACTTTATCGAAGGCGCAGCACAATATGCCTCTGAGGTGACAGAAGTGCCTATCGTCAATGCTGGCGATGGTGCCCACCAGCACCCGTCACAATGCATGCTTGACCTCTACTCCATCTATAAGACCCAGGGAACCTTAGAGAACCTTAATATATATTTGGTGGGCGACCTGAAGTACGGCCGTACCGTCCATTCACTGATTATGGCCATGCGCCACTTCAATCCCACCTTCCACTTCGTGGCTCCAAAGGAGTTAGCTATGCCCCAAGAATATAAGCTCTACTGCAAGGAGCATGGCATCAAGTATACCGAGCATACCGCCTTCAACGAGAAGGTCATTGCCGATGCAGACATTCTCTATATGACCCGCGTCCAGAAGGAGCGTTTCAGCGATCTCATGGAGTATGAGCGTGTCAAGAACGTCTATGTCCTCAACAATGACATGCTTCGCCTGGCCAAGCCCAATATGAAGATACTCCATCCGCTGCCCCGTGTCAACGAGATAGCCTATGATGTCGACGAGAATCCTCACGCCTACTACATCCAACAGGCTGGCAACGGACTCTTTGCCCGTGAAGCTATCTTCTGTGACGTACTCGGCATCAGTTTAGAAGAAGTTAAGAACGATAAAACGATTATAGGATGAACAAGAAAGAACGATTAGTTGCCGCCATTGAAAACGGTACCGTCATCGACCATATCCCCACTGACAAGACCTATCAGGTAGCCAGTCTCCTCGGCCTTTTCAGTCTGAATACCCCCGTAACCATTGGTTTTAACTATCCGTCAAAGAAGGTGGGCAGCAAAGGCATTATCAAGGTGTCTGACAAGTTCTTCACCGACGACGAGATTTCCCGTCTCTCCGTAGTAGCTCCAAATGTCATTCTCAGCATCATCCGCGACTACGAGGTCGTAGAGAAGAAAACCGTTGAGACCCCAGCAGAGATTCGTGGTATTGTGAAGTGTAACAACCCCAAGTGTATCACCAACAACGAGCCCATGGCGACACTTTTCCACGTAGAAGACGGCCTTCTAACCTGTCATTACTGCGAAAAAGAGCAGGACATTAATAAAGTAGAACTCGTTTAGTCATACGATTTATGACGATAACATTTGGCAGAACAAGTTTTTTTCGTTACTTTTGCAGCACATTTTAGAACAACCCAACCAAAAATAGAATAAAAACAATGGAAAGAGACAATCAGATTTTTGAGTTGATTGAGCAGGAGCACCAGCGCCAGCTGAAAGGCATCGAGCTCATCGCCAGTGAGAACTTCGTTAGCGACCAGGTCATGGAAGCCATGGGCAGCTACCTTACCAACAAATACGCTGAAGGCTATCCCGGCCACCGTTATTATGGCGGTTGTCAGGTTGTTGACAAGGTTGAGCAACTGGCCATCGACCGCGTATGCGAGCTGTTTGGTGCAGAGTATGCCAACGTACAGCCTCACTCTGGTGCCCAGGCCAATGCCGCTGTATTGCTGGCCGTACTGAAGCCCGGTGATTGCTTTATGGGTCTGAATCTGGATCACGGTGGTCACCTGTCACATGGTTCGCTCGTCAACACCTCGGGAATCCTCTACAAGCCCGTAGGCTACAATCTGAATAAGGAGACTGGTCGCGTCGACTATGACGAGATGGAGCGTCTAGCTCTGGAGCACAAACCCAAGCTGATTATCGGTGGTGGTTCTGCTTACAGCCGTGAGTGGGACTACAAGCGCATGCGTGAGATTGCCGACAAGGTTGGCGCTCTGCTGATGATTGACATGGCCCATCCCGCCGGTCTGATTGCTGCTGGTCTGCTGGAGAACCCAGTTAAGTATGCCCACATCGTTACCTCTACCACTCACAAGACCCTGCGTGGTCCCCGTGGTGGTATCATCCTACTGGGCAAGGACTTCGACAATCCTTGGGGTTACACCACTCCAAAGGGTGTTGTCAAGAAGATGTCACAGTTGCTGAACAGCGCTGTATTCCCTGGACAGCAGGGTGGTCCTCTGGAGCACGTCATCGCCGCCAAAGCTGTTGCCTTCGGTGAGGCTCTGAAGCCTGAGTTCAAGGAGTGGGCTAAGCAGGTAAAGAAGAATGCTGCCGTGCTGGCCGACGAGCTTGTTAAGCGTGGTTTCGGCATCGTCAGCGGTGGTACCGACAACCATTCTATGCTTGTTGACCTGCGTTCTAAATATCCCGAGCTGACCGGTAAGGTTGCCGAGAATGCTCTTGTTGCCGCAGACATCACTGTTAACAAGAATATGGTGCCATTCGACTCTCGCTCTGCCTTCCAGACCTCTGGTATCCGTCTGGGAACTCCCGCCATCACTACCCGTGGTGCTAAGGAAGACCTGATGGTTCAGATTGCCGCATGGATTGAGGAAGTACTCAACGATCCTGAGAACGAACAGGTCATCGCTAAAGTACGTGGCGAGGTCAACGAGACCATGAAGAGCTATCCGCTCTTTGCCTATTAAAGAAAATACATGATTCGCTACTTAAAGACGATATTATTTACCCTGCCTATGCTGCTGTTGCTCTTGTGTCCGACGGACATGAGAGCACAGCACTTGCAGGCTACCCTCTCCCACTATTCCACTGCCGACGGACTGCCTAGCAACGCCATCTCTTACCTCACAAGCGATGACTACGGCTATGTATGGATAGCCACGTGGAATGGTGTATCCCGTTTCGACGGTTTCAACTTTTACAACTACAAGACCGGCATTCATAGCGGTATACCAGGATTACACAACCGTCTGGACTGCATTATTGTCGACCAGGCGCAGAACGTATGGATGAAGATGTACGACGGTCGCATCTTTGTCATCAACCGACAAACAGACTGTATCATCGACCCACTTGCCAATGTCAGTGGTCACGAGGACTATCGTGTTGACTATTTCTTTAATCCACATGTCATTAGTACTGGTGATGTGCTGGTATCCTATGGCAACAATGGGTTCTATAAGTTCCATTTAGACCGCACAGGACTTAAGGGAGACCTTGTTAACACCGAAGGTCTTATTGTCAAGAGTGTTGCTGAGGGATATCACAACGACCTGTGGATAGGAACCAACAAAGGAGTTCATCGCATGAACCCTTCCAACATGGCCTTGGAGTCCAAAGGTTTTCTGACGGACGAAGATGTCACCCAGCTAACCTCCAATGGTTATAACATCTATGCCGGAACAACGTCTGGAAAGATTATCCAATTTTCCTATGGTGACGAACCGCAACTGGTTTACGACTGGGGACATCCCATTACCGGCATTTTCGTTGACAGTCACGGTTTGCTCTGGTTTTCTGACAACGAGGACGGTTGTATGCGTTTGAACCGAGAAACTGGCAATATTAAACGTTTCACCCAGCGCACCATGGTACCCGAGTTCACCAGCAGAGGAGCGGAATTCAGTGAAGCGTTAGGTGTAGTATGGGCACGCATGAACCATGGTGGCTACGGCTACTACAACCGTGAGAATGACGAAATAGAGTATTTCCACAATGACCCATCGAATCCTTGGAACCTTTCTAACACCGTCAATGCCCGTCTTGAGATGAACGACGGTGTAGTGTGGGAATCAACCATTCGTCGTGGTTTTGAGAAACTAGAGATTCTCAAGAACAATATTCCACGCACCCTGCTCGTGCCTGGTGCAGAGAATACCATGGAGAATGAGACACGTGCCCTCTACTATGATGCCCAACAGCAACTGCTGCTTATTGGCAACAAGAAAGGCACACTGTTCCTCATTGACAAGCATGGCAACCAACAGACATTGACCCACGACAGCAAGGGAGAACCTTTCGGGCGTTTCTATGGTATTAGCGGTGACTCCAAAGGCAACTATTGGCTCTGTGACAAGGATAAGGGAGTCTACAAGATGACGCCCAACGCCAATGATGGCTTTACAATCACCAATTTTCACCACGACGAGGACGACTTATGGTCGCTCTCCTCAAACAACGCCTATCAGGCAGTGGAAGACCGTCATGGCAATATCTGGGTAGCAACCTATGGCGGTGGTGTCAACATTCTCGTCAAGAAAAAAGACGGTGGTTATCACGTCTATAGTCCCCAGAACATGCTCAAGAAGTATCCACAGCACAGTTACCAGAAGGTGCGCACCATTGAGATGGACAAGGATGGCTACATCTGGGCTGGCACTACAGATGGTATACTCATCATGACACTGAAGGGGGACAAGTTTTCTGCCACACCACTGACAGCCCCCAGCGATCCATTGAAAGGACTGTCCAGCAACGACATTATCTGCTTACGCAGAGACCAAGAAGGTGTCATGTGGGTAGGAACCAACAGTGGTGGCCTGAGCCGAACGACCTCGAAAGACGACAACGGCTGTTGGCAGTTCGAAAACTACGGCATTGAGTCAGGGCTTCCTTCTGAGGAAATTCGCAGCATTACCTTCGACAACAAGGGCAACGTATGGTTTGCAACTGACAATATTCTCTGCTCATTTGACACCCAAAAGAAGATTCTCACCACCTTCTCAAGTCTTGACGGTGTCGATGATACCATGTGTTCAGAGAATGCTGCCATCTCATTGCCCGGTGGCAAGATCATCTTTGGCACCCTTGATGGCTACTATACCGTTGACCGCAACAACCTCATCAACAAGACAGGTTCACTATTGAAGTTGCGCATCACCGATTTCTTCCTTAATGACGAGCAACAGTCACCAAGACTGAATGAGACCTTTGACTACTATGTGCCAGAGAGCCGTAGCGTCAAGCTGCCCCAACATGGCGGTGTCTTCTCTTTCCGCTTTGCAGCGCTCAACTACCAGTTGCAACACCGCACGCACTACCAATACCGACTGCTGGGCTACGAATCAGAATGGAAGAATGCTGACAAAGATCGTATTGCTTCCTATAGCGACCTGCCGGCTGGCACATACTTATTCCAAGTAAAAGCCTTCCTCTTAGAGTCACCAGAGAATTACGACTTGCGCACCATGGAGGTTGTCATCCCACCCTACTTCCTGCTGTCTACCTCAGCTGTCTGGCTCTATCTCTTTATACTGATGGTTATCGGTATTGCCGGTCTTTGGTGGTATCAGGAACAATTGCGCAAAAAATTCGCATAAACATTTGGAAGTTTAGCTTTTTTTTCCTAACTTTGCAAACAGAACAGGGAGCTGTGCCGGTTCGATAGGGATACTCATCAAATTACATTGAAAACCGAGCTGACTCCTCTTGCCAATGGCGGGCCACAACCTACGCAAGTGGGAAGCCGAAAGGCCGGTGGATTACAACGACGGAGGGCACTCAAATCTTTTAACAAAGGAGTTTTCATCACATCACCGGGCGGCACCCTTTCCGGAATCATAGAGGAGTTTGCTACCGTTGTAGCCATTAAGAAAGACCGTGACAATATCGACTTTACGCTGACCTGCTCGTTTGTTGATGAATTGAGCATCGACCAGAGCGTAGCCCACAACGGTGTATGTCTCACCGTAGTAACCATCCATCAGCCATCAGACAGTTGCCCTCAACCATCTTATACCGTAACAGCTATGAAAGAGACGCTTGACCGCACCAACCTCGGACTGCTGAAGGTGGGCGACAAGGTCAATGTTGAGCGTAGCATGCTGATGAACGGTCGACTGGATGGTCACATCGTACAGGGACACGTCGATGAAACCGCCAGTTGCATTGCCATGGAAGATGCCAATGGCAGCACTTACTTCACCTTTGAATACAAGGAAGACCGCGAGATGGCACGCAAGGGCTACTTCACCGTCGACAAGGGTTCTGTAACAGTTAACGGTGTCTCGTTAACTGTCTGCAATCCCACACAAAACACTTTTCAGGTAGCCATCATCCCCTACACCATGGAACACACCAATTTTCAGGATATCCGTGTAGGAACTGTTGTCAATCTGGAGTTCGACATCCTTGGCAAATACATTGCCCGACTGCAGCAGCTATAAGCGGTGGAGATATGCAGCGCACATCTCGGCGCAGCGTTCACCATCAACACCAGCGGAGACAATACCGCCAGCATAGCCAGCCCCCTCTCCACAAGGGAAGAGACCTTCAAGGCGAACGTGCATTAACGTTTCGCCGTCACGGACGATGCGCACAGGACTGCTGGTACGTGTTTCAACACCAATCATCACTGCCTCGTTCGTCAGGAAGCCATGACACTGGCGTCCAAACGCCTTGAACCCCTCCTGTAGGCGATGGCTGATAGACTGAGGCATCCAGAAATGTAGAGGCGATGAGATTAGTCCTGGTGCATACGAACTCTTGGGCAAGTCATAGCTCAAGCGTTTATTGACAAAATCTGCCATGCGCTGTGCAGGAGCAGTCTGCTTCATATTACCCTGTTGCCAGCAGTTGCGTTCCAACTCTTCCTGAAAGCGCATCACTCTTAATGCATCATCACCATCGACATCTTCGGCTCGTAGTTCGACTACCATACCAGAGTTCGACCACTGTCCGCCACGATTCGACGGGCTCATGCCATTGACGACAATCTGTTCCTTGTCAGTAGCAGCAGGAATGACAAAGCCACCAGGACACATGCAGAATGAGTAGACGCCACGTCCATCGACCTGAGTGACAAACGAATACTCAGCAGCAGGAAGATACTTTCCCCTACCCTGTTTATTATGATACTGTATCTGGTCGATAAGCATCGACGGATGTTCCAAACGCACACCCACAGCAATGCCCTTGGCCTCCAGTTCGATGTTGCTCTCAGCAAGATAGCGATAGACATCGCGGGCAGAGTGGCCTGTGGCTAGGATGACGGGGCCGCGGAACTCTTTGTCGGCTGCAAAACAGCCGACCACACGATTGCCTTCCAACAGCAAGCAGGTCATCTTGGTCTGGAAGTGCACCTCACCACCACAGCGAAGAATGGTGTTTCGCATGTTCTCAATGACACGCGGAAGTTTGTCAGTACCAATATGTGGATGAGCATCGGCCAGGATATTCGTCGAGGCACCGTGCTGACAGAACACGTTAAGAATCTTTTCTATCGAGCCACGTTTCTTAGAGCGGGTATATAGCTTACCATCCGAATAGGCACCGGCACCACCCTCACCAAAACAGTAGTTGCTCTCAGCATCAACCTTCTGCGTCTTGGCAATCTGTGCCAGGTCCTTCTTGCGTTCACGCACGTCCTTACCACGCTCCAGCACGATGGGGCGCAGACCAAGTTCTATCAAGTGCAAAGCAGCAAATAGTCCACCAGGGCCAGCACCTACAACGATAACCTGCGGACAGCCACTAACATCAGGATAGTCTGTATGCTGGTACTCGTCATCTTGCGGCTGTTCGTTGATGAACACCCGTACCTTCAGATTGACAAAGATGGTGCGCTGACGGGCATCAATGCTACGACGAAGGATGCGCACAGCCGTAATAGTACGCACGTCAAAGCCGTACTCATCGGCCAGCCATGAGCGAAGCGCCTGCTCGTTGGCAGCCACCTGCGGCTGTACACGTATTTGATACTCCTGTATCATTCTTCTTTGAAGAGGTCTTTAATTTCTTCTATCTCGTCATCATCAAACCACTTCGACAGACGATCCTTGGCTTTCTGCTGAATCTCCGGATCTATATCGGTCCACACCTTCTTCAGCACAAACAGTAGCACAGCGAGGTCGTCCGTCAATCCTGCAATGGGAATGGCATCAGGAATAACATCTAACGGACTGATCATATAGCCCAACGCACCAATGATCATCGCTTTGTTGGCAGTGCTAATCTTGTCGCTCTGCAGCGTATAGTACAATATCAGCGCTGCATACACCAGTTTGGCACCAGCACGCTTGGCAATGCTTGCAATCTTGTCAACGAAGTCTGACTGTGAGAACTTGTTGGCGTACTTCATAAAATCGGGTAATTCCATATTTTTATTTTTTTTCGTTATTTCGTTATCATGATTTATTATCTCGTTATTTCAACCTTATTACTCTAATACCCGTATGAGAAGGATGCTTCTGCAGGTACTGATAGAAAGTCATCGGCTCCAGCACCACTTTCTTATGTATCATCGACGCATTGAGCAGGTGCAGGCCGTCTTTCTGCCAGATAGCAAAGCCCAGATGAGCAATGTCCAGTCCTTTCTTATTGCACGTAATGGCAATGATGTCGCCATCCTTGACAGCCTGACGTAATGCCTTGGTGGAGCGACGCAGCGCAGACTTAGGGATATAGCGGGCTTTTATACCAGTGAGTTGCTGTTCCTGTTGGCGGATGATGGGCACCAGTTCCGGCTGAGCTTTCAGCGCCTTATACACTGTGGAATGTGTGCTCATATAGTCCACCTTGACGCATTGAACAGCAGTAAACGGCGGATTGGGTGACTGTATCTCCGTCACGATATTCATCGCCTGCTTGTCACGTATCCAGTCGGAGAAGTAGTGTAGTCGCGATGCATAACCATCCATCACGCCCTGTCTATACCTCAGCGTGCGCAGCGTCGTTAGGTAGTCGTTCCATGTATGCTTTCCCTGACGAGCACAGATGGTCAGTGCCGTCACTGTCTCCACCAGCGTTGTACAATCCAGTTGGCGGGTGTTGACAACCAATTGCTCGTCATCATTCACTTCCAAAGTATGCGCCACATAGGGTACACCCAGGAACTGACGGGCAAACCACAGAGTGGTTGTCTTAGTGTCCGCCTTAGCCAACAGACGGCAGATAGTCAAACTGTCAGCACTCGTATAGGTCACCTGTGCATGGATTGTACCGACCTTCAGCAGTAGGAGTGATATCAGTAATGTTCTCATACTTTTTGTTTCTTATAACGACTACGCGCTCCGAAGTTGTATCCGATATACATATTCAGACTGCCAAAGATGTTGTTGGCTGCAAAGCGCGAATTACGATAGTTGTAAGCACGGACAATGACTGAGGCACCAGCATACCATCGCATATTGTTGTACACCAGTCCAAAACGTCCGACACCATCGATATTCAGATTATTGATGTCGAAATGATACTTCTCTCCCTTTTCCGTTTCACCACGTGAACGTTTATAAGCCAATGCCAACGACAGTGACGAACAGAATAGGCAGTTCTTGGCAAACACCCAATTATAGGCATAGCCCACCGATGCACTGATGTTATAGTATTTCACACTGTTGAACATCAGTCCGCTATCAAGTTTGATGGCCTGCGGTCCCATACGTTTGTCAATCTCACTCTGCAGTTTTTCATGATCGAACTCGATACTATTCTTCGTATAGCCCACGCCAACCATCCACGAGCCACAGCTAATCTTTTGGATGGTACTCTGTGCGAAAGCCGCAGGATAGGAAAAGCGTTGGTGATTGAAGATATAATAGAGATTGACACCCGTAATACCCACACTTATACCACCAAAAGGCAGACCTTCCATCACGTCTGTATTGACATTCTTACCTAGCTTCAAGTCGCGAATCTTATAGTCAACGCCCGTCCGCCGATAATAGATGTCAGCTCCTATCTGTGCACTGTAGATACTAAGGTCTATCTCCTGCTTCAGGTCTTTCATGTCCACATCAACATGCTTCAGGTCGAAGGTATAACCTAAGAACACCCAGCGCCAACCAAAATAGGGACCGACCTTGAAGTTCGGTTCAGGTGACAGCCACACGGACTGTCCATCAGAGCCACTCGTACTGAGGCGATAGTAGTCGTAGGTATGAGTGGCCTGAAGCATCACTGACCAGTTATAGTGCTGCGGCTCGACATATCTCTCGTCGACATAGCTGAAGCCACGAATTGTACGGCGCAACCAGCTCATTTTCTTCTCCGGTTGTTCCGTTTGTAACGTGTCCTGAGCTACAACCTGCAACACTACCGAGGTCAATATCATCAACAGTGCTTTTCTCATCAGTTCAGAACTTTCCTAAGATACGGTCGAGAACCCAGTTGACAGGCGTTGCAGACACACTGGTGCACTCGCAGATGCCAATGCCCTGCAGATGTTCACAGACACTCTTGATAAGTGGATACTGCACATAAGGTGGATTAGGAACTTCCAGCACCTGTGTACCCTCACTGGTATGCAGTACTATTGGTTTATAGTCGAAAACAGAGAAGTTCATCAGTCCCTTGTCACCAATAATCTCTATACAGTCCTCACGTGCTGACTCATGACCCACAAAACACCACGAGCCACTACCTGGCAAACCACTTTCAAACTCAAAACAAGCACTCACAGAGTCTTCAGCCTCATAAAGTCCACCACGGTTGGCCCTTATGCCACGGGCCTCAATGATTACACCGAAGATATGCTGCAAGAGATCTAACTGGTGAGGTGCCAAGTCATAAAAATAGCCACCACCAGCAATGTCAGGCTGTAAGCGCCAAGGTAACTCATGCGGTCTGGTATAGTCCAATTCACGAGGTGGTACAGCAAAACGTATCTGAACGTTAATCACCTTGCCAATAATGCCATTATCCACCAGTTCCTTCACCTTCTGGAAATAAGGCAAATAGCGACGGTAATAGGCCACAAAACAAGGCACACCCGTCTCAGCACTGATACGGTTGATACGGGCACAGTCTTCATATGATGCTGCCAGCGGTTTCTCGATATACACGGGTTTGCCTGCCTTCATGGCCATAATGGCAAAGGTAGCATGACTGCTAGGTGGCGTAGCGATATAGATGGCGTTGACATCTGGGTCGTCAACGAGTTCCTGGGCATCAGTATACCACTTGGGTATACCGTGACGCTCAGCATAGCTGCGTGCCTTCCGCTCCTGACGACTCATCACCGCCACCACGCTGGAACCCTCTATTTCAGAGAATGCCGGCCCGCTTTTCTTTTCTGTTACTTCACCACATCCGATGAAGCCCCATCGTAATATCTTCATAATTGTGTGCAAAATTACAAAATAATTATGAATTATGCATTATAAATTATGAATTATTCGTAACTTTGCACAGCTAAATTGGAATATATGGAGCAAGAAGAAAAAATAATTTTACAAAAGGCACGCAGTTACCGGGGAATTCTTTCGGCAGGTACGCACTTGTATATCAGTAATTTCCGCCGTTTTTTCAAAGCCTCCTGGTTGACTGCTCTTATTTATGCATTTATCAATGCAGCACTAGGTACGCTGACTGCCATCAAAGTACCAGAACTCATTGTTGTTATCTTGCAACAGCTACAGCGCTATAACGGCGTTTTTATCGAGAGTCTGCAATCTTATCTGGTTATTTTGGCTGAGTGCATCGCACTGATTCTTGCCGCCGTCATCGCTGCAGCCCTGGCTCAGGCCACGATTTTTGCTCTGCTGAAAGAGCATGGCGAAACGGGCAATGTTCCCGTTCCTGGCAGTTGGTGGAAACCCAGTACAAGCATGATGGGTCGCACATTGAAAGGTGTGCTTCTCACGTTGCTAATCACCATCCCCTTGCTTGTCTTGGTTCTCACGGCCCCCTTTGCGCTGCCATTGTGGTACGTGCTCTTCAAATATATCATGGAGCCCTCTGCTGGCTATTGGGCAACACTGAGAAAAGGCTATGGACGTGGCATGGAACATTGGGGCTCTTTGTTCCTGGTAATCTTCCTCATCACTCTCTTCATCCTGTTGGCTGGAATGATTGTCATGCTACCTGCCCATATTCTCTACCTTGCCAACTATCGCGCACAGATGGGCGTACTCATCGGTGACCCATTGGGCATGCCATCGTACATGTTACCCATGACCTTTATTACCTTCGTGCTGTGCAGTTTCCTGTATTTCTACATCTGCCTGCCCATGCTGTTCAACGGCTACTATGCCTATGGCAGTATTGAAGCGAAGGAACTTGAACACGAACAACAAAAACTAAACATACAATGAAGAAAATACTCTTTATCGATCGTGACGGGACCATCATCCGTGAACCAGAAGACGAACAGATTGACAGCTTTGAGAAACTGCAGTTTGTACCGCGCGCCATCTCCAGCCTCGTATTCCTGCGTCAGCATACAGACTATGAGTTTGTCATGGTCAGCAACCAGGACGGATTGGGTACTGACGCATTCCCAGAGGATACGTTCTGGCCTGTACAGAACTTTATTCTCGACACATTGAAAGGAGAGGGCGTAGCGTTTGACGACATCCTCATAGACCCGCATTTTCCAGAAGATAATGCTCCTACCCGCAAGCCTAACACAGGATTGGTGGAGAAATATATGAGTAACCCTGAATACGATATCCAGGGCAGTTACGTCATTGGTGACCGCGATACAGACCGCCAGTTCGCCAAGAACATCGGTTGTGGATTCCTGCAGATAGACAGCACCCCTGGTGGGTTAGCTGCTGAGAGCTGGGAAAAGGCTACCGCCATTGCCTTTGGCGGCGAGCGCACCGCAGAGGTTCGTCGCACCACCAAAGAGACGGATATCTGGGTGAAGGTCGACCTCGACGGCAATGGTCATTGCGATATCCAGACAGGACTTGGTTTCTTTGACCATATGTTGGAGCAGATTGGCAAACACGGCATGATTGACCTCACTGTCCACTGCAATGGTGACCTGCATGTTGATGAGCACCACACCATAGAAGATACCGCATTGGCATTGGGCGAGTGTCTGCTCAAAGCGCTGGGCGACAAGCGTGGCATTGAGCGCTATGGCTACTGTCTGCCCATGGATGACTGTCTGTGCTCCGTCTGTCTCGACTTCGGCGGACGTCCCTGGCTGGTCTGGGATGCGGAGTTCAACCGCGAGAAAATTGGGGAGATGCCTACGGAGATGTTCCTGCATTTCTTCAAGAGTCTGAGCGATGCTGCCAAGATGAATCTGAACATCAAGGCAGAGGGTCAGAACGAGCACCATAAGATTGAAGGCATCTTCAAGGCACTGGCACGAGCACTGAAAATGGCAGTACGCAGAGACATCTATCACTACGAACTGCCATCTACCAAGGGTAGCTTATAAGGTTATCGCCTGGGCCATATCATCTCCATCGGATAATGGCGTATCAAGTCCCACCAGGAAGGCTCTTCAGCCATCAGTTCTTTGAGGATGAAGCGTCCTTCTTCTGCCAGTGGTTCACAAAGCACACATATGCGATTGAGCCCCATTGTCTCTTGCAGTACCCACATCACGCCAGCGGCAAACTGGGTCATTCCCAGTGTTTCCAGGGTATTCGCCATGTTTGAACCATCCTTAAACGGTTGGAATTCACCGTTGAGTTGACTGAGCACATGGTAGTAGTCTACCAAAAGACTCATCGTTGCCTTGCCACTCAGCAGCCGCTGCTGGAAAGTTTGTAGCATGCAGATGGCGTTCATCGTCAACGTAGGGGAAAAGATGCCATTATCTCCTTGACCGAACATCAGTTCTTTGTTTTGCGCAAACCATTTCTGCATTTTTCCGTTCGCCCACGGATTGCGGACGGACAGCACGCGGTAATGTAGATTGACAGGGGTATTTTCCCATGCATTCAAGGCCAGTGAGGTATAGCCACAACGTATCTCCTGCTGACCAGTCTGACGCACAAACTTAATGGCACGGTCCATGCTACAGTCAACAAAAATTTCAATGGACGGAGACTGTGCGCCATTCATCACAGCAGCACGTATCTTGCGCTCATCTAGTTTCTTTACCAACTTCTCGCGACGGCTGTTCAACAGTTCCTGACTCTCATGAATAGCCTCTGCATCAGCCATCCAGTCAATGCTTAAGTCCTGAGGAGCACGCAGTCCGTAGTCAAACAACCGCTCCATGCCCTTGTAACAGAGCTCTGTCAAACCATGACGTTGGGCAGTGCGGTAGATACCATGCCACTCATCCGCCAAAGGGCCTCTACTCAAGCAGTCCATCTGTCCTATGGCAACCCGCAGCAATTCAAAAAACAGTTCTTGCATGATACTTTGGATAGTAGTTTTTTGTTATTCTTCTGCAAAGATACAAAATAATTGAGAATTAACAACTGATATTGATAATTTCTTTGTAATTTTGCACGAAATTTGTGTATAGACTACGATGACCGACAACAAGACAACACGCATGCAACAGCTCGTCAACGAGTTGAACGAGGCCTCTGAAGCCTACTACAACGGACAGACAGAGCAGATGACTGACTACGAGTGGGATGCGAAGTTCGACGAACTGCGCCAACTGGAGCAGGAGACTGGCACTACCCTGCCCGACTCCCCCACCCAGAAAGTGTCGGAGGATAGCATCAGTGGTCAAAAAGAGGAGCACGAGTTTGCGGCACTCTCTTTGGCAAAGACCAAACAGTCTACAGACCTCGTCAAATGGGCCGAAGAGCGTCCCATCTGGATATCGTGGAAGCTTGATGGACTAACACTTGTAGTTACCTATGATGGCGGCAAGCTCACCAAAGTGGTCACGCGTGGTAACGGACATATCGGAACCAACATCACCCATCTGGCAAAAGCCATCAGTGGTATCCCACAGGAAATCAAAGCCAACGGTCATATCGTTATCCGAGGCGAGGCGGTCATTTCCTACGATGACTTCGAACAATACGTCATGGAGAGTGGCGAGGACTATGCCAACCCACGCAATCTGGCATCGGGATCGCTGTCGGTAAAAGACCCGCAAGACATCAAGGACCGCCACATCCGTTGGATTCCCTTTACATTAGTTTATGCTGAAGAGGACATCAACAGCTGGGGAGCACGCATGGACTGGCTCGACAGCCTAGGCTTCAACACCGTGGAGCGCCAGCTGATAGAACATCCCACCCTCGTCAATGTAGAAAGCTGTTTAGCACGCTTCACCGAGAAGGTTGTTTCCAAACAGAACCCCTTCCCCGTCGATGGTCTTGTCATCTGTTATGACGATACAGCGTACGCACAGACTGGCTCTGTCACAGGCCATCACGCTACCCGTGCGGGTCTGGCCTTCAAGTGGCAAGACGAGTCAGCAGATACCACCTTGAAGGACATCGAGTGGTCGTGTGCAGCCTCAACGATTTCGCCCGTAGCTATCTTCCAACCTGTTGATTTAGAGGGAACTACCGTCAAGCGCGCCTCACTTTGCAACATCAGCGAGTGCGAGCGTTTGGGCATTGGCGGTCCTGGTACGCAGATTAGCGTCATCAAAGCCAACAAAATCATACCAAAGGTTATCAAGGTCAATCAGTGTGTAGGCACGTTTAGCGTGCCGACGGAATGTCCCGTCTGCCACGCTCCTACGCATATTGCCGTCAGCGAGGCCAGTGGCACTAAGACATTACGCTGTACCAATCCTGATTGTGCCGCCAAGCAACTTCGCAAGTTGGCACGTTTTGTGTCGAAAGAAGGCATGAATATTGATGGCATCTCCGAACAGACACTCTCAAAGTTCATCAACCTCGGATGGGTATCGGAATATGCTGACATCTACGACCTACGTAGCCATATTCTGGAACTCTCACGCATGGAGGGCTTTGGCGAGAAGTCAGTCAGTAACATCATGCGTAGCATTGACAAAAGCCGTGAAGTGCAGGCCCACAGACTACTCTATGCGCTCAACATACCGCTCTGTGGGCTCGACGTTTGCAAGCGTCTGCTTAGCGCCTACAGTTTAGACGAACTAGTTACTGAGGCCACCAAACAGAGCGCCGACTTGTTTACCCCTCAGGCAGAGCCGCAGGACGTTTTTGCCCATATTGATGGCATTGGCCCTGAGAAATCTGCTCAGTTTGTCCGATGGTTCCGCGATGAACGTAACCTCGCCCGTTACCGTCGCCTCATAGAGAAACTGACCATTACTACTCCCGACGCTGCTCCGTCAGGCACACTCTGCACAGGTCTCACCTTCGTCATCACTGGCGACGTGCACCACTACAAGAACCGTAATGAGCTCAAGGCGTATATTGAGTCGCAAGGCGGAAAGGTGGCGTCAGCGGTCAGTGGCAGTACGTCATACCTTATTAATAATGACATCACTTCGACCAGCGGTAAGAACAAGAAAGCCAAGGAGCTGAATATACCCATTATCTCTGAAGACGATTTTATAGCGGCCTACGGCCTAGTGAATAGTGAAAAGTGAATAGTGAATAATAACATATAATATGACACAGAAAATGAAACCCGCCACACTCTGCGTACAGGCAGGCTGGCAACCCAAGAATGGTGAATCGCGTGTGCTTCCCATCATCCAGAGCACCACATTCAAGTATGACAACACAGAAGAGATGGCCGACCTCTTCGACCTGAAGAAGGAAGGTTACTTCTACACCCGTCTGGCTAACCCCACCAACGATGCTGTCGCTTCAAAGATTGCAGCTCTTGAGGGTGGTGTTGGTGCCGTGCTGACCTCCTCTGGTCAGGCAGCCAACTTCTACGCTATCTTCAACATTTGCGAGGCTGGCGACCATATTGTCACCTCCAACGAGATTTATGGTGGTACTTACAATCTCTTTGGTGTCACACTGAAGAAACTGGGCATCGACTGTACCTTCATTTCTCAGGAAGCCAGCGAGGAGGAGATTGACAAGGCGTTCCGTCCCAATACCAAGGCATTGTTTGGTGAAACCATCTCAAATCCGGGTTGTCAGATTCTCGACATCGAGAAATTCGCACGCATCGCCCACAAGCATGGTGTGCCCCTCATCGTCGACAACACCTTCCCCACACCTATCAACTGCCGTCCCTTCGAGTGGGGCGCCGACATTGTCACCCACTCTACCACCAAGTATATGGACGGCCACGCCACACAGGTCGGTGGTGTCGTTGTGGATAGCGGCAACTTCGACTGGGATGCTCATGCCGATAAGTTCCCTGGCCTCACCACTCCTGATGAGTCCTACCACGGACTGACCTACACCAAGAAGTTTGGCAAGATGGCCTACATCACCAAGCTCGTAGCCCAGCTGATGCGCGACCTCGGCAGCATCCCTGCACCCCAGAACTCGTTCCTGCTGAACCTCGGACTGGAGACTCTCCATCTGCGTGTTCCCCAGCACTGCAAGAACGCACAACGCATTGCCGAGTTCCTGGAGAACGACGAGCGTGTTGCATGGGTACACTATAGCGGACTGCCCTCTGACAAGAACTACGCTTTGGCACAGAAGTATCTGCCCAACGGCTCTTGTGGTGTCATTGCCTTCGGACTGAAGGGCGATCGTCAGACTGCCATTAACTTCATGGACTCACTGAAGATGATTGCCATCGTTACCCACGTGGCTGATGCCCGCACCTGTGTGCTCCACCCTGCTAGCCACACCCATCGCCAGCTCTCTGACGAGCAGCTCCGCGAGGCTGGTGTAGCTCCCGACCTCATCCGCCTCTCTGTAGGTATCGAGGACTGCGACGACATCCTTGCAGACATCCGTCAGGCTTTGGACAAAATTTAGAATTGAGCGTTCAGAGTAATAAAAAAGAGATCTTCATTTGAAGACCTCTTTTTTTGTTGGGGTACCCGGACTCGAACCAGGAAAGGCAGGACCAGAATCTGCAGTGTTACCATTACACCATACCCCAATTCCTTTGCAATGAGAAACCGTTTTCTCGATTGCGGGTGCAAAGGTAATGCTTTTTTCTGAACCGACAAAAAAAAATGGCACTTTTTTAATAAAAAACGCAAAAAAAATCTTTTTCCTTGTCTTTTTCTTTGTGTTGCGCCGGTTATTTATTAACTTTGCCCTTCAATAAATCATTATTTAATGGAACAAACAGAACAACTAGTAGAAACAATTGTAAAAGGAATACAAGAGAAGAAAGGTCAGAGCATTGTCACCGCTAACCTGACAGGCATCGACGGTGCGATATGCAGGTATTTTGTCATTTGTCAGGGCAACTCTCCCTCACAGGTAGAAGCCATCACTGAATCCGTAGGCGAAATGGCCCGTTTAGAGTTAGGTGAGAAGCCTTCGATGGTAGCTGGTTTGGAGAACGCCCAGTGGGTAGCGATGGACTATGGCGACGTGATGGTCCACATCTTCGTCCCTGACACCCGCGTTTACTATGACCTTGAGCATCTTTGGGACGATGCTGATTTGACCCGTATAGAAGATATTGACTAATGGAACCACAGAATAACAAGCCACAACAGCAGATGCCCCGATTCAATATGAATTGGATTTACGGCATCGTCATTATATCACTCATCGTGCTCTACTTCACGCAAGGGCAGACCAAGTCGAGCATCAACACCGAGGTGTCGTACTCAGACTTCAAGGTGATGGTCGACAAAGGCTATGCCAAGGAGATTGTCGTCAACAAATACCAGAACACGCTGGAGATGTACGTGAAGCCGGAACACATCCGCGACGTCTTCCATCAGGGTGTTCAGCAGACTGGTGCAAACCCCTGTGTATCTGTTGCCATCGGCAGTGTTGACCAGGTGGAGCAATTCATCAACACCGCCCGTGAAGAGAAGAAGTTTACTGGTAAGTTCTCGTATGACAATAGCAAGGAGAATGATTTCTTCTCGTCGCTGTTCATGAATATCCTCTTCTTTGGAGGCATCATCCTCGTATGGATGTTCATCATGCGCCGCATGGGTGGTGGCTCACCAATGGGTGGCTCTGGCATCTTCAACGTGGGCAAGTCGAAAGCCCAGATGTATGAGAAGGGCGGTGAATTGGGAATCACCTTCAAGGATGTAGCCGGACAGGCTGGCGCCAAGCAGGAGATGCAGGAAATCGTAGACTTCCTGAAGAATCCGCAAAAATATACCGATCTGGGAGGTAAAATTCCCAAGGGCGCCCTGTTGGTTGGTCCTCCAGGAACAGGTAAGACACTGTTGGCCAAGGCTGTAGCCGGTGAAGCTGGCGTGCCTTTCTTCTCGATGTCGGGTTCCGACTTCGTAGAGATGTTTGTGGGTGTGGGCGCCTCACGCGTGCGCGACCTATTTGAAAAAGCCAAGAGCAAAGCACCCTGCATCATCTTCATCGACGAGATTGATGCCGTAGGACGTGCCCGCAGCAAGAACCCTGCCATGGGAGGCAACGATGAACGCGAGAACACGCTGAATGCCCTGCTCACTGAGATGGACGGCTTTGGCACCAATAGCGGTATCATCACACTGGCAGCCACCAACCGTGCCGATATGCTCGACTCAGCGCTGTTGCGTGCTGGTCGTTTCGATCGTCAGATACATGTTGACCTGCCTGACCTCAACGAGCGTAAGGAGGTCTTCAACGTACACCTGAAACCCCTGAAGCTCGACAACACGGTAGACATCGACTTCCTGGCTCGTCAGACACCAGGATTCTCGGGTGCCGACATCGCTAACGTTTGTAATGAGGCTGCCTTGATAGCTGCCCGTCACAATCGTGAGGCAGTAGGTAAGCAGGACTTCCTCGATGCCGTAGATCGCATCATCGGCGGTCTGGAGAAGAAGACCAAGGTGATGACGGAAGCCGAGAAGCGCTCTATCGCTATCCACGAGGCTGGTCACGCTACCATTTCGTGGTTCACGGAGTTTGCCAACCCACTGGTCAAGGTGAGCATCGTACCTCGTGGACGTGCCTTGGGAGCCGCGTGGTATCTGCCTGAGGAGCGTGTACTGCAGACCAAAGAGGCTATGCTCGACGAGATGTGTTCACTGTTGGGTGGACGTGCCGCCGAGGAACTGTTTATCGGCAGCATCTCTACGGGTGCCATGAACGACCTGGAGCGCACCACTAAGCAGGCCTACGGCATGGTGGCCTTTGCAGGTATGAGCGATAAGCTGCCCAACCTGTGCTACTATAACAATCAGGAGTACCAGTTCCAGCGTCCTTATTCTGAGACTACCGCCAAGATCATGGACGACGAGGTGCTGAAGATGGTCAACGAGCAGTACGAGCGTGCCAAGCAGATACTGACGGAACACAAGGAAGGACACGCACAGCTGGCTCAGTTGCTGGTAGAGCGTGAGGTCATCTTTGCCGACGATGTCGAGAAAATCTTCGGCAAGCGTCCTTGGACCAGCCGTTCTGAGGAACTCCTGGAGGCCCAGATGCGTGCTGACGCTGAGCGTATGGCTGAGGAGCGCGGCAAACAGTTGGAGCTGGAAGCCAAGGCGAAAGCCGAGAATCAGGACGCTCCGGAAACTCCGGAAACCGACGATACCAAATAACTAAAGATATGAAGAACTTTATTATCCGAACCATCACAGGCATCATCTTTGTTGCCGCCATTGTCAGCTGTTTCCTCCGCCCGGAGGCGATGGTGCTGCTGTTCAGCATCATTACGGGACTGACAATATGGGAGTTCACGGGACTTGTCAACGAACGTGAGGATGTCAACGTCAATCGTTTCATCTCCACCGTTGCAGGCGTCTACTTCTTCTATGCCATGACCTACTACTGCAGCGACATGTATGCCGGCATTGCCAAGAGCGTGGTGTTCATCCCCTATCTGGTCACCATCGTCTATCTGCTGGTGGCCGAGCTCTACCTCAAGCAGAAAGACCCCATACAGGACTGGGCCTACACCATGTTGGCACAGATGTATATCGCCCTACCCTTCTCGCTCATCAACGTGCTGGCGTTCAATGCCACCAGCGAAGGGCTTGTGGCTTTCAACACCCTGTTGCCCCTGAGCATCTTCGTCTTCCTGTGGGTCAACGATTCTGGTGCCTACTGTGTGGGCTCACTCATCGGTCGCCACAAGCTGTTCCCGCGCATCTCTCCAGGAAAATCGTGGGAGGGAAGCATTGGCGGTGCTGTCTTAGTATTGGCCGCAGCCTATGCCATCAGCTACTTCTTGGATACAGACCAGATGCTGGCCATGCCCGTATGGTTGGGACTGGGACTCGTCGTGGTCATCTTCGGCACGTGGGGCGACCTGGTAGAAAGCCTGTTCAAGCGCACCCTGGGCATCAAGGACAGTGGTAACATCCTGCCTGGACACGGTGGCATGCTCGACCGCTTCGACTCCTCATTGCTGGCCATCCCTGCAGCAGTCATCTATCTTTATACAGTATCACTCTTCTAAGAACTATGACCAAAGAACAAGAGAAACTAGTCACCCAGAATATGGGTTATGCCATCACACTGGCCCGTCAATACAAGAGTGACATCCTGTCTACCGACGACCTCATCAACGAGGGCGCCATCGGACTGATGAAGGCTGCCGAGAAGTATGACGCCTCCAGGGGAAAACCCTTCGTCACCTTTGCCGCCCCCTATATCCGTCGTGCCATAGAGGCTGCCATCGGCAAGTTAGAGGACGACGTCAACGTTCGCTCTACCGACGAGTCGCTACCCATTGGCAGTCGCAACAACTTCACGCTGCTCAACGTGCTGGAAGACCCTGACTCACCCAGAGCCGATGCAGAGGTGGAGCGCACCACGCTGAGCGACGACATGCTGCGTGGCATCAACGTGCTCAACGAGCGCGAACAACAAGTGATAAAAAACTACTTTGGTGTTGAGACAGAGCACCTGACGATGGCAGAGATAGCCCAGCAGATGCAACTGAAGCGCGAACGTGTACGCCAGATTCGCGACACAGCACTCCGCAAGCTACGCAAAGCAGCGAAGAATGAGGAATGAGGAGTGAAGAATGAGGAATTAAAGATGAAGAAGATTGTATTATTTTTAGTTTTTTGCCTTTTTAGCTATTTACCCCTATCAGCCAAACTCATTAAGGTATTGGCTGTGGGCAACAGTTTCTCGCAGGATGCTGTCGAGCAGTACCTCTACGAACTCGCAGCAGCACAGGGTGACTCGCTGGTTATCGGCAACGCCTATATCGGAGGCTGTTCCATCGACACCCATTACGACAACCTGCTGAACGAGAAACCTGCCTACGTCTACCGCAAGGTGGTGGGCGGTGTTAAGTCGGTCAAGAAGAAATCCACCCTGCAGTCCATCATCCGCGACGAGCAGTGGGACATCATCACCCTCCAGCAAGCCAGCCAACTGTCGGGTATCAGCAGCAGCTTTGGCAATCTGGCACAACTCAAACGCCTCGTCCTGAGCTACACCACCAACCTGCACGTGCAGTTCATGTGGCACATGACGTGGGCCTATGCCGAGGATTTCACCCAGGACCGCTTCGCACCCTATGACTACGACCAACGCAAGATGTACAGTGCCATTGTCAGCACCATGCAGAACGTGTTGCCAGCCGTAGGCGGTTTCGTCCGTATCATCCCCAGTGGCATTGCCATCCAGTTGGCTCGCTACCGCATGGGCGACATCCTCAACCGCGATGGTTTCCACCTGTCCTACACCCTTGGCCGCTATACAGCTGCCTGCACCTGGTGCGAGGTTCTGACGGGCAGAATAATAGATGGCAACCGCTACTGGCCTGCAAAAATCAGTGCCGACGAGGCTGCCATCTGTCAGCAAGCCGCTCATGAAGCCGTCTTCATGCAACAGAGCGGTCGCTACATGGTTTTTTAGGCTACATATTCCACTTGAGAGCCAACGTAGGATTGATAAAGAACGTCTTGTCGTTGGCGTAGTTCATAATGAAATTGTTGCTAATCTCAATCTCTGTACCCACAGACAGGTGTTTATTGAAATTGTACCACAGCTGAGGCTCCGTAAGGATGACTAGCATACCATGTCCTTCCTTGTCGGCACGATAGTTCTCGCCACGCCAGAAATCAATAAATCCTGAGAAGGTCAGCTTTCTGTCAAAGAAGTTCAGTCCCCATACACCCGTCAGTTGGGCAGAAGCATAGGAATGGGTACCCTCATAGCTCTTGATGAACTGCTTATACAAAGCCTGAATAGACCAGGTCTTTGAGAAGTCTGCATTGTGGCCATTGTAGGCAACACCCAGCAGTCCTGCCTGCTGATAGCTACCGTTTCCTATGGCTGGAGCGTGCCACAAGCCACCATTATACTCCACATGTGCAGCAAAGGGCGACTCCTTACCCAACTTAATCTCACGCGAAATCTCAGTATAGATACTGCGAGTGGTCTTACTCGTCAAATCCACATCGAAGAAGTAATACCAAGAACCCCAATCGTCAGCCTTGAACTGCTCGAGGGTTACAGTAACTTTCTGACGATCATCCTCCTCATCAGTGTAAATGTGGCTACCGAAGTCGTAGTGCAACTGGATGTTCTGTGCGCTGACTGTTATCCCACAAGCCAGCATCAAAAGCGTAAAAAATTTCTTCATTGATTTAAAAATTTAATGATTAAAGAGGCTGCCTTCTCTGGAGCATGGCTCTCGCCCAGCAGCCTGTGTATTTCTTCGTAATCGTTCAGCATCGTCTCACGTCCCTCGCCACCAGGCAGTATTCTCTCCAGCTCCTGACGGATATTCTCCACACTGAACGTGTCAGCCACCAGTTCCCTGACCACCTCGCGATGGGCTATCAGGTTGACCAGCGACACATAGGGAACCTTCAGGAAACGACGCTTCAAGAAGCCCAGCAGTTTAGCCAAGGGTGTCTTGTAGCATACCACCTGCGGCACGCGGAACATGCAGGTTTCGAGCGTTGCCGTACCACTGGTCACCAGTGCTGCCGTAGCCTGTGACAACAGGGCAAAGGTCTCGTTCTTCACCATCCGCACCTTGTTATCTTTCAGGAATCTTTCGTAGTAAGAAGACTCAATGCCCGGTGCACCAGCCAATACCAGATCGTAGCGGTCTGTCAAGTGACGTGTGGCCTCAATCATCGCGGGCAGATTGTCCTTAATCTCCTGCTTACGCGAACCAGCCAACAATGCGATGATAGGCTTCTCACCTCTAACCTCTGACTTCTCACCTCTAACCTCTAAGTACTCCCTCACCTCCTGTGCCGTGGGATTACCCACATAGTGGATGGGATAATGGTGCTTTCCTTCAAAGAACTCCACCTCGAAAGGCAGGATAGAGAACAGTTCATCCACGTCGCGCTTGATGTTCTTGATGCGATACTCCTTCCATGCCCATATCTTTGGCGATATGTAATAGTAAACAGGGCAGATAGCATGCGCCTTCACATACTCCGCAATCTTCAGGTTGAAGCCTGGATAGTCGACAAGTATCACCACATCGGGTTGCCACTCCGCAATGTCCTGCTTACACATGCGCATGTTCCTTAATATAGTAGGCAGGTGCAACAGAACGGGGATGAAACCCATATACGCCAGTTCACGATAGTGCTTGACACGCGTGCCACCCACGGCAGCCATCATGTCGCCACCAAAGAAACGGAACTGAGCATCAGCATCCTGCCGTTTCAGTTCCTTCATCAGGTGCGACGCATGCAGGTCGCCACTGGCCTCTCCCGCTATCAGGTAATACTTCATCGTTCGTAGTCTTTGAGTTGTTCGAAGACTTCATGAGCTGTCACATCGATGCGCGTGGGTGTGATGGCCACATAGCCATTGTCCAGTGCCCAGCGGTCAGTATCCGTTGCCTCCGGTTCGTCGTTCACGTAGTGTCCCATCATCCACCAATAGTCGTAGCCACGTGGATGGTGACATTTGCTAACCTCGCTCTCCCATGTGCCCATAGACATGCGACAAAGCTTGACGCCTTTGAACGTTGGTGCCTTGGGGAAGTTGACATTCAGACAGACACCCTGAGGCAGTCCGTCACGCAACACGCGCTGTACAATGTCGCGGATATAGGGTTCCAACGGATGGAAATCAGCGTCTGCCCTGTAGTCGCAGAGCGAGAAAGCCACCGAGGGGATATACTTCATGCAACCCTCCATCGTCACGCCCATCGTGCCTGAATAGTGGGTGTTTACCGATGCATTGTCACCATGATTAATGCCGCCAATCACCAGGTCTGGTTTCTGCGGACACAACTCTGCCAGTGCCATCTTCACGCAGTCTACAGGCGTGCCGTTGCACGACCAGATGTCCACACCCTCCTCATGGTGCCGATGGGTCAGCGTGAGCGGTGTCGTTGCCGAGAAGGCACAGGCAAAACCACTACGGGGACCCTCTGGTGCACACACCAGAACGTCACCGTAGTCTTTGACAATATTGATAAGGGAATTGATTCCTTTTGCTTGGTATCCGTCGTCGTTAGAGATAAGTATCATTTCTTAAAGTGGTCGTTCTTCATTTTAATACAGAAGATGATGGCCGCACAGGTAGCGGTGATGAAGTTGGTAATAAAGAAGAAGATACCAACGCCAATGCCTTGCTGAATGCACAACATCAAACCCTGACACATGAAACAGAAGCTGCCGACAGACATCATGATGAAGCCGGGCAGTGAAATACCGTCAGTCTGACGGGTTCGAATGGTCTGTATAGCCTGTGGCAGATAACCCAAGATAAGGCCGATGCTGCCTAACCATCCTAAAATGTGATATAAAACATCCATGTCCATAGTATTAATCTTTAATGTTTAACATTCCATCTTTAATAAATCACGCTGAACGTCTTCGAGTCCATCAGGTGACGATCGGTAATCTTGATGTCTGGAATCACCGGCAGACACATGAAGGCCATCGTGATGAACGGCGACTTCATCTTGCAGCCAATCTCCCTCACCTTCTCCTGGATGCACAGCGTGCGGAAGGCCACCTCATGGCCACTCACGGGCGACATCAGTCCGGCAATGGGCAATGGAATGTCCATCATCTCCTCAGGAGTGACAACCACCTGTCCACCCTTCATCTGGACAATACGGTTGATGGCCTTGACGATATACTCGTCGCTGGAACCGATGGCCACGATATTGTGACAGTCGTGGGCCACCGAACCTGCCATCGCACCATTCTTGATGCCGAAGCCACGCACCAGTCCCACAACGGGTTTGGCACCAGGCACATAGCGGTTGTACACCACTATCTTCTGCACCTCCGTCCACGGATACTGCGAGTCAAACAGCGGGTTACCCGTCAGCACCACCTCGTCGTGCTCCGTGAGCAGACTGCCGTCCGAGGCATGGATGACGTGAACGGTATCGCCCGTCTTCAGGTCGAGGTTAATATCGGCTGCCGTTATGGGCTGTGCCACGAAGTTGTTGGGGAAGTTATCATCCAGGATGTGCTCGTCAAGGTCGTGACGTGACGGCAGATTGGAGTTATAGTTGAACACCTCCCGTCCGCGAATCCACGTGCTCTCCACACGGAAGTATGGGGTGACATTGTCAACGGTGATGAACGTGGCGGGGTCGCCCTCCTGCAACAGTCCCCACTTCTGGTTATAGTGTCGCTGGGCATTCACGCTGGCTGCCTTCAGCACATCCCACAGCTCGTAGCCGTCGGCCAGTGCACGCCTTACAATCAGGTTGATGTGTCCACGCACAAAGTCGTCAGGATGGCAGTCATCCGTACAGAACATCACCATGTTCGGACTCTCGTTGATCAGCGGACTCAGCAGTTTGTAGTCCTTGGCGGCACTACCCTCGCGGATGATGACATTCATGCCGGCCCTGATACATGCACGACCCTCGTCCAGCGTCGAACACTCGTGGTCGGTGCTGATGCCAGCGGCAGCATAGCGGTCGCGCTGCTGACCTTTCACGCCAGGGGCATGACCATCCACAGGCTTGCCATTGCGCAGGGCGGCCTGTATCTTCGCCATCACGTCCTTGTCGCCATTCAGCACACCCACATAGTTCATCATCTCGCCCAGGAAACCAATGTCCTCACGGGCCATCAGTGCCTCGGTGTCCTTCACGTCGATGACCTTGCCGCAGGTCTCTATGTCGCCACCCACGGCAGGCACACAGCTGGGGGCACCAAACAGGAAGTTGAACTGTGCCTCCTTGCCCGAGCGAATCATGTAGTCGACACCCTCTACACCCAGCACGTTACCAATCTCGTGAGGGTCGGCAATGACGCCTATCGTTCCGTGACTGACGGCGATGCGTGCAAACTTGTGGGGCACTATCATGCTGCTCTCAATATGCACGTGGGCATCCACGAAACCAGGCATGATGTAGGGCCAGGGGGTCTCTTTGGCGGGCAGTTCACAGCGTCTCACCTCGACGATGGTCTCACCCTCAATCACCAACTCGCCGTCGAATATCTCGCGACGAATCACGTCAACAATGTGTCCTTTGATGTTTTCCATATCCTTTCGATTTGATTAACTACTTGCAAAAGTACAAAAAAAATTAAGAATAACCATAGCATTTCCCATTTTTTTTCTTATCTTTGCATCGTTAACTGACCTATCAAATACTATACACTATGAAAAAGGTATATAAAGCACATATTCTCTTTACCAAAGAGAAAGACCATTTCGAGGTCTTCGAGAATGGCTATATCGCAGTGGAAGACGGCATCGTACTGGGCGTGGCAAGTAATCTGAAGGACTTGGGATGTGAAGATGCCGAGGTGATTGATTTCGGCAACAAGCTGCTCATCCCTGCCATGAACGACATGCACGTCCATGCGCCACAGGTACACAACCAAGGTGTGGCTATGGACCTGGAACTGTTGCCGTGGCTGCAGAACTACACGTTCCCTGAGGAGTCGAAGTATGCCGACGTCCACTATGCCGAGCGCATGTATCGCCGTTTCATCCACACCCAGTGGCTCTTTGGCACCATGCGTAGCGTCGTCTTCGCCACCATGCATACCGACAGCACCCGCGTGCTCATGAAGCTCTACCAAGAGGCTGGCATGGGCGCTATGGTCGGCAAGGTCGGCATGAACCGTAACTGTCCCGACACCCTCACGGAAGAAGTCGACGCCTACGTCGCAGGCCAAGAGGCGCTCATCGCCGAATTCGGCGATGATAACGCGCTCGTCCGCCCCATCATCACCCCTCGCTTCGTTCCTTCCTGTACGCCCGAGTTGCTGAAAGCTTGTGGCGAGTTGGCCAACAAATACCGGTTGCCTGTCCAGTCGCACCTGTCAGAGAACACTTCCGAGATTGCGTGGGTGGCAGAACTGGAGAAGGAGAGCACCAGCTACGGCGATGCCTACAACCGCTACGGACTCTTCGGACAGACGCCTACCATCATGGCCCATTGCGTATGGACTGACGGCAGCGAGTTGGAACTGATGAAGAAGAACCACGTCATGGTGGCCCACTGTCCCACGTCGAACTTCAACCTGTCGTCGGGTCTGGCACCCGTCCGCACATTCCTCGACGAGGGTCTGCCCATCGGTCTGGGTAGCGACATCAGCGGTGGCCACGACCTCAACATGTTCCGCATGCTGGTCTATGCCATCCAGGTCAGCAAGATGCACTACCAGCACGACAAGAGCAAGGCCTTCCTCACCCTACCCGAAATCTTCTGGATTGCCACCAAGTCGGCAGGCTCCTTCTTTGGCAAGGTCGGCAGCTTCGAGCCCGGCTACGAGTTCGACGCCCTGGTCATCGACGACGAAGTATTGCATCCTGACGAGTACTCACTGCTGCACCGTCTGGAGCGCTTCATCTATGTGGGCGACGACCGCCAGATTCTCCACCGCTTCTGTCGTGGCCAGATCATCGAGGAGCCGAAAGAGATATAATAAAATGAGGGTGTGTCAAAATAGGCACATCCTCCTGTATCCAAAGTGAAGAGGAGCCAAGCGGCAAGGTCGAATTGCTCATCATCACGCAGATGCCACCGTTCCGCACATCGTGGCTCTACTTGGTTTCTCCTTTCACACTGCAAAGATAGGAGTTTTTTCTGTAAGTTCCAAATTTTTTCTTCCTTTTCTTCGTTTAGTGCAAAATATTTGCTATCTTTGCATTCAAGTACTGCCGATGTGTCGTAAACGGCAAAGCTACGGCTTAGTCCCTGAGTGCAGGGTGGCGGTATGATTTTAGTTGGAAAATAATAGCATCAGCTATTTGTTCAGAGAATCGTGAAACCTAGGAAATTTCAACGATAGTAGTATTTGAACAAGTCTGCCGATGCCCGTGCGAAAGCGCGGGCATGACTTGTATCTTAATACTACAGGTAATTCCTAGGACCTCACGATTCAAGAGAAGAGCCATGACTCGCGCTTCTTTTGTGTCCTGAGGTCTCTTGGTATATACCTGTAAGCAAGCCTGAAGATATAGTCTGTATGCTCCTAAAACGATACAGATGGAGCTGATTAACAACATTGGTAAGACGCTGCGTGACGACTTGATGCAGCAAATAAAAGCTGGTAGCCGACTGTCTATAGCGGCCTCTTGCTTCTCCATCTATGCCTTTCAGGAACTGAAAGAGACTCTCAAAGATATCAAGGAACTGCGCTTTATCTTTACTTCGCCGACGTTTACGGCTGAGAAAACGCCCAAACAGCAGCGCGAGTTTTATATCCCACGATTAGACCGAGAGCGAACACTCTATGGTTCTGAGTTTGAGGTAAAACTTCGCAACGAACTGACTCAGAAAGCTATTGCTCGTGAATGTGCAGAGTGGATTCGTGAGAAAGCTTGCTTCAAGTCAAACAAGACTAATGAGCAGATGATGGGCTTTATCAATCTTGATAACATCAGCTATTCACCGATTAATGGTTTTACCACTGTTGACCTTGGGTGTGAACGAGGCAACAATGCCTATACGATGATTCAGAAGTCTGAAGCACCATTCTCGCAGGCCTACATCGAATTATTCAATCAGATATGGAACGATAGCAGTCGTTTACAAGTTGTGACTGACGAAGTTATCGACAGCATCAGCAACGCCTATAAGGAGAATGCACCTGACTTCCTCTATTTCGTAGCACTCTACAATATCTTTAATGAGTTCTTGGAAGATATCAGCGAGGATGAACTGCCTAACGAAGCTACTGGTTTCAAGAACTCTGCTATTTGGAATAAACTCTACAACTTCCAGCGTGATGCTGCCTTAGCTGTCATCAACAAGTTGGAAAAATATAATGGTTGCATACTTGCTGATAGCGTAGGTTTGGGTAAGACATTCTCTGCCCTTGCTGTCATCAAGTATTTCGAGAGTCGCAATAGAACCGTGTTGGTACTCTGTCCTAAGAAACTCTATGAGAACTGGAATACCTATCGCCAGAACTATGTCAACAATCCATTGGCAAAAGACCGTCTAAACTACGACATCCTTTATCATACAGACCTAAGTAGAGAACACGGATACAGCAATGACCTGGACTTAGACCGAGTTAATTGGGGTAACTATGATTTGGTGGTGATTGACGAGAGTCACAACTTCCGTAATGGTGGCAAGGTTTCAACAGATGAGAATGGTGAGAATCCCAAGGAAAATCGCTATCTTCGACTAATGAATAAAGTCATCAAAGCTGGTGTCAAGACGAAAGTACTGATGCTTTCTGCTACACCTGTCAACAATCGTTTTGGTGACTTGAAGAACCAGTTGCAGTTGGCATACGAGGGTAAGGCTAAGGCTTTCGACGAACTGCTGCCTACCAACAAAGGAATCGATGATATTTTCCGTCAGGCACAGGCAGCTTATAATCTGTGGGCCAACTTTACTCCTGAAGAGCGTACCACAGAGCGCTTGCTTCGCATGCTCGACTTTGACTTTTTTAAATTGCTCGATGCTGTTACCATTGCCCGTAGTCGCAAACATATTCAGCAATACTACGACACATCGGATATTGGCACTTTCCCTGAGCGATTGAAACCTATCTCTCGTCAGCCTCATCTGACAGACCTCGATACGGCTATCAACTACAACGAAATTTTCGAGCAGTTGCAAATGCTTCGTCTGGCCATCTACGCACCTTCTGCATTTATCCTGCCCAGCCAGCTTTATAAGTATAAAGAAGAGGAGAGTACTACAGGCCATCGCCTGAGCATTGAAGAACGCGAACAAGGTATTCAGCGACTGATGAACATTCAATTGTTGAAACGCTTGGAGTCTTCTGTCAACTCGTTCCGTCTGACATTGGGACGTATTCGTGATTATATGCAGGAGACGCTCGATGCTATTGCACGATTCCAGAATGGCGAACATCACATATCAGTAGATGATTACGAGAGTGCTGATGTGGATGAAGACGAGCAGGACTTCACCATTGGTAAAAAGAAAAATCGTATTCTCCTGGAAGATATGGACTACATCTCATGGCAGGAGGAAATCAAGGGCGACTTGGAAATCATTCGCTTGCTACTCACGATGCTGGAGAGCATCACGCCTAAGCACGACAGCAAACTACAACAGCTCATTGCCGATTTGAAAGATAAGTTTGCTCATCCTATTAATGGCGACAATAAGAAGGTTCTCATCTTCACCGCCTTCTCTGATACCGCCCTCTATCTTTACGATTGCTTGGCAGACAAAATCAAGTCAAAGTATGGCTTGAATGTAGCGCTGGTTACTGGTGATGTAGAAGCAAGGAGTACGCTTAAATTGAAGGAGAAGCTTGACTTCAACAAAGTGCTTACACTCTTCTCACCTATATCCAAAGAGCGTGAAGCCATCTATCCCCATTTGCATGAAGATATCGATGTACTCATAGCCACAGACTGTATCAGTGAAGGTCAGAACTTGCAAGACTGCGACTATCTGATTAACTATGATATCCACTGGAACCCCGTTCGCATCATCCAGCGCTTTGGACGAATAGACCGTATAGGCTCTCTTAATGCGCAAATCCAGTTGGTCAACTACTGGCCAGATATGACGCTCGACGAGTATATCAATTTGAAGGGAAGAGTCGAGTCTCGTATGAAAGTGACGGTAATGACTGCGACAGGCGATGACAATCTCCTTTCACCTGAAGAGAAAGATGATTTGGAGTATCGTCGCCAGCAACTCAAACGCTTGCAAGAAGATGTTGTAGATCTGGAGGAAATGAATAGTGGTGTCAGCATCATGGACCTGGGCCTGAATGAATTCCGTCTAGATTTGCTGGAATATATGAATAGCAATCATGATGTAGAGCATACTCCTTTCGGACTTCATGCTGTTGTGCCAGCCTCATCGCAAGCACCAGCAGGAACAGTCTTTGTGCTGAAGAATCGTACGGCAGGTGTGAATATCGACCATAAGAATCAGTTGCATCCCTTCTATATGGTCTACATCTCTGATGAAGGTGATGTGGTGGTTGACCATTTGCATCCTAAAGATCTATTGGATAAGATGCGCTTGCTTTGCAAGCCAATGACCAAGCCAGATGTCAAGCTATGCGCCCAGTTCAACAAGGAAACGCGCGATGGCTTGCGTATGGGCAAATACTCTGACTTGCTCAGCAAAGCCATCAACTCTATCATCTCCGTCAAGGAACAATCAAGCATAGACAGTTTCTTGGAGGGCTATGCTGGTGAACTCTTCGAAGAGCATTATGTGGGCCTTGATGATTTTGAACTCATCTGTTTCTTAGTAATCAAATAGCCTATGTACGGATTGCCAGCATCTTCCCTTGTTAATAGGCCGCTATACAAAAAGGCTGTCTTTGAGAAGTTTAATCTCAAAGCAGCAGAGCGTGACCGTTTTGATGCTGATGTTAGTCGAATGGCTATTGTTGCCTACCTCTCACCAACGAAGATTCCTGCCCTACACCTAGGGCAAGAGGTAAAGGAGTTCTATGTGTTGCAAGTACAACTCAAACAAAGGGAGTATGATACGAAGAACGTCCTTCTGCTTCAGAAGTTGATTCCTCAGAAGATTGTCTTCGCTTTAGAGTATGATGAGGAAGTACAATTCTGCATTTTTCACACACGATTGCAACAATCAGAATGGAAACACATTTCTGATGCCGAGATTCCCTTGAAAGGCTTGACCTTCGATGATGTCTGGAACAATATCGTTGCTGAGATAGGTAGTCTAGATAATACTGCAGAGGAAACACTCGAACAGCAAATCATCAATCGTGAAGAGCGTGAGAAGTTGCTTCGTCAGATTGAAATTCTCGAAAAGCGTTGCCGTATAGAGAAACAGACAAGAAAGAAATATGAACTGCACCAGCAGTTATTAAAGTTGAAGGAGGAATTGAAATGATGCTATTATGTATATGTTTTAGTTGGAGTATATTTTGGACTGCATTAACAGCTATTGGTACACTCGCTATGGCTTTTGTTTCATACAAAACACTTTGTAAAAATGACAACCAAGTTAAAGAGATGAAACGACAATGGGAGGAAGACCATAGGCCGTATATTGATATTGTATTGATTGATTCCAATGCCAATTATACAACAGATTCTCGTTCTATATTCATTGAAAATTATGGTAAGGGCATCGCCAATAATGTAAACATTCATTTTGACGATTCTTTTATAGATGGAATCCCTTGCGATGACTTAAAAGATTATTTGCATAAGCTCCAGACCAAGTCTTATAGAATCATATATGGAAGAAATCAATCTGTTCCATTTTGCAACATATTGAATGATAGCCGAACTAATTATCGAATAAACACAAAGGTTTTTGATTATAACAAGAAAAACGAGCTAATTGAATATCTAAAGAATCCAATCACTGCTACAGTTAGATATTCTTGGAATGGGAGGACCTATGAAGAGATTTTTTTATTGAAATACAACAAAGATTAAAGAATACAATAGAGATATGGAGAAACTGGAAATGCAAACTACGAATGTGGTAGATGAGAATATCAAGAAGATTGGGGAACTTTTCCCTAATTGCTTGACAGAGACATTGGATGAGAATGGTCGCCCTCAAAAGGCTATTGACTTTGACCAACTGCGTCAGGAGTTGTCAAAGAATATTGTGGAGGGACCAGAAGAGCGATATCAGTTTACGTGGCCTGATAAGCGCAATGCCATCCGTCTGGCAAATGCTCCTACTACTGACACACTTCGGCCTTGCCGTGAGGAGAGTGTGGATTTCGACAACACCCAGAACCTATATATCGAAGGTGATAACCTTGAAGTCCTAAAACTCCTGCGTCAGAACTATCTGGGTAAGGTAAAGATGATATATATTGACCCACCATACAATACTGGAAATGACTTTGTGTATAATGACGACTTTGACCAAAATTCAGAATATTACAAGCACAATAGTGGGCAGTTTGATGAATTAGGAAACCGTCTTGTTACCAATACTGAGAGCAATGGTCGCTTCCATACGGATTGGCTTAACATGATTTATCCTCGCCTGAAAGTGGCTAAGGACTTGTTGAGTGAAGATGGGGTGATATTCATCTCAATAGATGATAATGAACTGGAGAACCTGATAAAAATGGGTTGTGAAATCTTTGGTGATTATAATTATATTGGTTCATTATCTGTCGAGAACAATCCAAAGGGAAGGAAAAACTCTGATTATATTTCAGTAAGTTCAGAATATTGTGTAATTTTTGCAAGGAGCAAAGACAAGTCATCATTTATTGAGAATGTTCCCAAAAAAGCTAGTGATATGACATTGGATGAAAATGGCAAATACGTACATAATAGTGGGAAGAGAGTATTGGTAGGTGATAATAGCTTTAACAAAAAGGTTACGAAGATTAGTTCCGATAAGAATTATGTTGTATATTATAATGCAAATACTGATGAACTAATTACAAAAAAAGAAGAAGTAGGTCAATTTGATAAAGCATTGGTGGATAATGGGTATGTTCGATATGCTTCAGAACACAATGGATTTTTGATAGAAAACACATATACAGAAGATAAATTTAAGGAACTATTTAAAGCTAAGGCTTTGCAATTCTCAAAAGATAAAATATACGAGAAGAATTTTAGTGATACAATACGTATCAAAAGCCAACTTACAAATAGAGAATATGAAGCTATAGTAAGGGGAGAAAAAAAAGTCTATAGTATGGAGTTGACCACGACTGGGGGTGGTACTTGTCTGAAAAATTTATTCGGCGTTTCGGATTCCCCCTTTCCAGCCCCTAAAAATGTTGGTTATCTAAAACTACTTATTTCTTTATTTCCATCAGATCCATATATTGTGTTGGACTTTTTTTCTGGTTCTTCTACTACAGCACATGCAGTTACGCAACTTAATGCAGAAGATGGTGGAAACCGTAAATTTATTATGGTGCAATTACCAGAAAATCTCGATGAATCATTAGAAAAGGCTGATACTCTTAGCAAGCCTAGCATAGAGTCTGCCATTAAAATTTGTGACGAGCTTGGTTTTTCTCATTTACTAACAGAAATCGGCAAAGAACGTATTCGTCGTGCTGGCAAGAAAATCATGGAAGAGCACCCAGAAGTTAGAGACCTTGATACTGGCTTCCGTGTACTGAAATTGGATTCGTCTAATATGAACGACGTGTTCTATACCCCGGAGGCATTCACGGAACACGACCTGTTTGAAGATAATATCAAGGGAGATCGTAAAGACGAAGACCTACTGTTTCAAACGATGATAGAACTGGGCATCGAACTATCAGCAAAGATAGAGAAGAAGAGTATTGCAGGCAAGACGGTATGGAGTGTGAGTGATGGCTATCTGATGGCTTGCTTCGACAAGGATGTGAACGAAACAACCATCAAGGAAATTGCAAAGATGAAACCATTCTACTTCGTGATGCGCGACAGCAGTATGGCTACAGATAACGTGGCTGACAACTTCGAGCAGATTTGGAGTGAGTATAGCAAAGATACCGTACGCAGAATTCTCTAATTGTAAGTCGAATGAAATTTAAGTTTAAGATACAACAATACCAGACTGATGCTGTAGAGGCTACTGTGAATGTGTTTGCAGGACAGGCTTCGAAAACGAGTGCGCAGTATCGTCGTGACTTGGGTAAGACAAAAGGACGTATTGTCTTCGATGACGAATATGTGGGCTATAAGAATGCTGATGTGGAATTACAAGGCTCTCAGTTGTTGGCCAATATCCAACAGCAACAGGCTATCTACAATATTCCTAAGTCAACAAAGCTGAGTCAGCCTGACGGATTAGGTGCATGTTCGCTCGATATAGAAATGGAAACGGGTACTGGTAAAACCTATGTCTATATCAAGACGATGTTTGAACTGAATAAGCGCTATGGATGGAGTAAGTTCATCGTGGTGGTGCCTAGCATTGCTATTCGTGAGGGCGTGGCCAAGAGCTTTGCGATGTTGGCAGAGCACTTCCAGGAACACTATGGCAAGCAGGCTATACCTTTTGTATATAATAGTAGTAACCTGAATGCCATTGATGATTTCTCGAGTAGTGCCGACATCCGTGTGATGATTATCAATACGCAGGCTTTCAACTCGTCGTTTAATGAGGCGAAGAATGTAGAAGGTCGTAAGGGTGACGCAGCAGCACGTATCATCTATACCCGTCGTGACGATTTCCAAAGTCGCCGCCCTATTGATGTGATAGCAGCCAACAGACCAATCATCATTATTGATGAACCACAGAAGATGGAAGGTGTGGCTACACAAAAGGCTTTGAAGAACTTCAAGCCGCTGTTCGTGCTGAACTACTCGGCAACGCATAAGACTTCGCACAACTGCGTATATGCTCTTGATGCCCTTGATGCCTATCGCCAGCGACTGGTGAAGAAGATACAGGTAAAGGGTATCACACTACAAAACCTGTTAGGGAATCAGAGCTATATATATTTCGATAGTATCGTGCTTTCAAAGAACAAGGCTCCAGAGGTGAAGTTGGAGATAGAGGTAAAAGGGGCAAGCAGCACTCGCAGGCAGATATGTAAGTTCAGTCAAGGTGATTCTCTTTTTGACACCAGTCAACTGCAAGCCTATAAGGACTTTGTAATTACAGACATCAACCCACTTACCAACATGATTTATTTCATGAATGGCGACTCGCTACATAAAGGTGAGGTGATGGGTGATGTATCAGAGAAGCAGCTTCAGCGCATACAGGTAAGAGAAACAATCAAGTCACACTTCGAGAAAGAAGCGATGCTCTTCAAGCAGGGCATCAAGACGCTGTCGCTATTCTTTATTGACGAGGTGGCTAACTACAAAGGTTATGACGAGCAAGGCGAGGTAGTGAAAGGTGACCTGTGGAAGATATTCGAGGATGAGTATATGCTCTATTTGAATAATCATCTATCGCTCTTTGAGGATGATTACCAGCGTTATTTGAAACGATTCTCTGCCAGCGAAGTTCATAATGGATATTTCTCTATCGACAAGAAAGGTAAGGCACAGAATAGTAAGGAGAAGGATAGTGAAGAAAATAGACCTGCATACGACCTGATCCTGAAGAACAAGGAGCGACTGTTGAGTTTCGAGGAGCCTACACGATTTATCTTCTCGCACTCCGCATTACGTGAAGGTTGGGATAATCCTAATGTGTTCCAGATTTGTACCCTTCGTCATGCTAACAGCAATACAGCCAAGCGTCAGGAGGTAGGACGAGGACTACGTATCTGTGTGGATCAGCAAGGCGTGAGAATGGATAAGGAATTGTTGGGTGATGCTGTTCATGACATCAATCGTCTGACTGTGATTGCCAACGAGAGCTATAGCACCTTTGCAGATGCCTTGCAGAAAGAGACTCGTGAAGCTTTGCGTGAACGTCCGTCTGTGGCTAATGTCGCATACTTTGAGGGACGTAAGTTCAAGATAGGTGAAGAGGAGCATGTTATCTCACAGATGGAAGCTTCTGCCATTATCAACTATCTCTACGAGAATGACTATGTTGATGATAAGGGTAATATCCAGCAGTCTTATCATGAGGATTTGCGTAATGGTACGTTAGCACCTCTGAGCAAGAAGCTGGAGCCTATGGGTGAACAGATTCACAAACTCGTTCAGAGTATCTTTGACCCGTCAGCATTCGATGATATGATAGAGGATGCTAACAAGAAGGCTGAGGTGGTGAATGATCATCTGAATGAGAATGCTGCCAAGGATGAGTTCAAGCGTCTGTGGGAACAAATCAATCATCGCTATGTTTATACCGTTCACTATGACAGCGAAGAACTTATCAGGAAGGCTATCGCCTCGATTGACAAGAACCTGACGGTAACAAAACTGAAATATATTGTTACTACAGGTGAACAAGGCGAGGATGAGGTGGACTTTACAGGTAAACAGCAAACTCGAACAAAGGAGCTACGTGAGGTTTCGACTAGCGATGTTGCATACGATTTGGTGGGTGATATCGCACGAGGTGCTACACTGACTCGTCGTACTGTAGTTCGCATCCTTAAGGGTATTAATCAGGCGAAACTCTATTTGTTTAAGAACAACCCAGAGGAGTTTATCCGTAATGTTATCCGTCTGATAAAAGACGAGAAGGCCACCATGATAGTGGAGCATATATCGTATAATCGTACAGAACAACAATACGATACGAGCATCTTTACGAATGAGAAGAGTCGCCAAAGCGTGGATAATGCATACGAAGCCAAGAAGCATATCCTTGACTATGTGTTCACAGACAGCAAGGGTGAGAGGAAGTTCGCAGAAGACCTGGATGATGCCAAAGAAGTATGTGTCTATGCTCGCTTACCTCGTACATTTAAGATTCCTACACCTGTTGGGCATTATGCTCCAGACTGGGCTATCGCCTTTAATGATAATATGGGAGTGAAGCACATCTTCTTTGTGGCAGAAACAAAAGGTAGCTTGCGATCTATGGATTTGAAAGGTGCAGAACTTGCCAAGATAGAATGTGCTAAAAAACTCTTCAACGAGTTGTCAACGAGCAAGGTGCGTTATCACGAAGTGACTGACTATCAAAATATGTTGAATGAGATTAATAGCTTGATGTAATACAAAGGTTATGATTGTGTCAGGTACTAGGTCCCTGACATAACTGGATACTAAGAAAAAAAACGGCAGACCATCAATCAAGATGTCTGCCGTTGTCTTTCTATAGGTAAGCATTATTCCACAGCAATAAGCTCACGGCCTATTTTATGCAGACCT
>CADCGD010000022.1 GCA_902800925.1 uncultured Bacteroidales bacterium
CATCCTGAACGAGGAGCTCATCAACGAAGGCAAGGAGCCCTTCGTGTTCGACCACGACTGCCGCGAGGGTATCTGCGGTATGTGCTCACTCTACATCAACGGTACGCCTCATGGTAAGACTGAGCGTGGTGCTACCACCTGTCAGCTCTACATGCGTCGTTTCAACGATGGTGACGTCATCACCGTTGAGCCTTGGCGCTCAGCAGCCTTCCCTGTTATCAAGGACTGTATGGTAGACCGCAACGCCTTCGATAAGATTATCCAGGCTGGTGGTTACACTACTATCCGCACAGGTCAGGCTCAGGATGCCAACGCTATCCTCATTCCTAAGGAGGATGCTGACGAGGCTATGGACTGCGCATCTTGCATTGGCTGTGGCGCTTGCGTAGCAGCTTGTAAGAACGGTTCTGCCATGCTCTTCGTATCCAGCAAGGTTTCTCAGCTCGCCCTGCTTCCCCAGGGTCGCGTAGAGGCTGCCCGTCGTGTGAAGAACATGATTGCCAAGATGGACGAGCTTGGCTTCGGTAACTGCACCAACACTCGTGCCTGCGAGGCAGTATGTCCTAAGAACGAGACCATCGCTAACATCGCTCGCCTGAACCGCGAGATGATTAAGGCAAAGTTGGCTGACTAAAGTTTGTTTAGTCAAGGCTTCAAAGCCGACCAATTAATATTTACCCCCTATTCTTATCAAAAGGATAGGGGGTATTTTTTTGCTCTTTTATCCAAGGAAGAACAGGCTGACGCCGACCACAGAGATGACGGCTCCAAGGATGGCTCGCCAAGTAATTTTCTCGTGGAAGAGCCAATACGAAGGCAACAGAATAATAATAGGTGTCATTGCCATCAGTGTAGAGGCTATACCTGCCGCCGTATATTGTACAGCCATCAGCGAGAAGCCTACGCCCACAAAAGGACCGAAGATAGTGGTAGCTGTGGCTACAGAAAGCCCTTTCTTGTCGTGTATGGCCTCGCGCAAAGGTGCCATTCCATTGCGAAACCACAGCAAGCACGAAAAGCCTATGATACCCGCAATACAACGATAGAAGTTGGCACTGAAGGGTACCAGCCATTCAGGCACACCAGCTTCTGCCAGCATAGCAGCCTCGTAATGATCCATACCAATCTTACTCAACACCAAGCCAACGCCCTGGCATATTGCCGCGCCAATGGCAAACAATACACCATCCAGGGGTAATTTCAGCGATACTTTATGGTGCTTGCCCCGTCCCAACACAGAAATTCCGATTCCAAATAGTGTCACCAGCATCGCCACGATGCTCATCTGCGTCATTTGCTGCCCCAGCGTGACCCACGCCATCAAGGCTGCCGCCAATGGTGCCAGCGTCATAAAAAGCTGTCCATAGCGCGAACCTATTATAATATAGCACTGAAAAAGGCAGAAGTCACCAATCACATAGCCTACAAGTCCTGACAATAGCATCCACCCCGCAGCCTCTGGCGATACCCCAGCAGGCAAGGGATTACCTGTCACTACACCAAAAGAACCAATGAGAAGACCAGTGCCATGCGTAGCACATTCAGCGTCAGATTGCCCAGTCGTTTTGAGCCAAACTCGCTCAGTAGCGCCGTTGCTGTCCACGAGAACGCTATGCCTATTGATATCAATTCACCAATATAAATCATCGTTCGTTTAGTTTTGTGGGTGCAAAGATACAACTTTTTCTCTGTTTTTGTACGTTAGTATTGAAATAATTCGTATATTTGCAACGTGTTTCGCAAGAGACACAAGACATATTGCTCGATTGCCTTTGAAATCACCACCTCAAATAAAGAGAGCAAATTTGAACATGAAAAGAGCCCGCCAAATAAAGGCGTAGGCTTTTCCATATCATGTTCAGGTTTGTGGTGAACCTCAAAGGCGTATGGCAATGACCTGCGCCTTCTTTTAATCTAGGTGCTGAATATGACAGTATTAACCTAAAAGTGTAAAGATTATGAGCTTGGAATCTATTATTGGTATTATTGCTAGCATAGTTACTATTGCTACAGCTATCGGAATTAAATTTGATTTGATAGATGTAGATGTATTTAATAAGCGTCCTGCTAAAGAATTGTTTTCCCAATTAACAGATAAGAAGCTAACAGACGCAAAACGTAAGAAGATTTTGGCGAAGCTAAACAAGTATGATTTCTTTAAGAACAAAATAAAGAAAGAATACATACAATCATTCACTTTGGGAAAACGCGGCGCAGAAGATGTATTGTATGATATTTGTGACAGTAATGATATAGAACCAACTGACGATATTTGTAAGGGTTTGTTAGGTTATTCAAGATCTTCATTATTGACGAAGTACAACGAAAAGAGACAGAGCATTTTGAACGAATCGACTTCCAGACTTATAGAATCCACTGTAACTGAAAAGCTAGAACCAGCTAATTCTACTCTTTCTGGAGAGCAAATTGTCTATTTATCAGGGATGCTCAAGACAAAGTTTCCTGAAACATGTGATAGACTCATTCAAATTCTTGAAAAGCATCATGTCAAGTATAGATTTTTGGAAGGGACTAAAGATATTTGGTGTCGAGACTATATGCCTGTACAAACTCCATCTGGAAAGTTTATTCAGTTTAAGTATGACCCCAGTTATCTCAAGGGCAACAAAGAATGGGAAGAATCTCGTTCTGATGTAAAAGAGGTTTGCCGTTTGAATGGAATAGTTGCTCAGCCTTCTAATATCAACATTGATGGTGGTAATGTTCTAATCTGTGACGATCGTGCAATCATTTCAGATAGAGTGTTCTCTGAAAATCCTACTTGGAATAAAGAGGAACTGGTCAATGAACTTAGCAGATTGTTAGAGTGCGAGATTATCATCATTCCAGCAGAAAACGATGATATGACAGGGCACGCAGACGGAATGGTGAGATTCGTGAACAGAAATACTATTCTTGGCAATAAACTTGCTGATGAGTATAAGTATTGGCGCGAGAAAATACAAAAGATCATTGATAAGAATGGATGGAATTATATAGACGTTCCTTTCTTTGAGCCAAAAGATCCCAAACATCCCTTAAGTGCTGTAGGTATATATGTGAATTATTTGGAAGTAAACAACTTGATAGTTTTGCCTGTTTTTGGAAGAGATGAGGATAAGCAAGCCATTGATATCATACAGAATGCTTTTCCTGATAGAATTATTGAAACAATCAATTATAACGATGTAGCACAGGAAGGTGGATTACTAAATTGCACGACCTGGGTAGTTCGTTAATCCCTTAGTTCATATCAGTAAAATAGTTTATTACTAACTCAATAGTAAATATAGTATGTTTATAAGGTGTCCTCAATGTGGTCAAGAATGTGATATTGTTGTAGAATATGACACAAAAGACTTTAATTATACTTGCCCTTATTGCAAAGAAGAGGTCGTCGTTATCAAGAACAATCAATCTCACTCAGAGACTTGTAATAATAATGAGTCTCCATCCGTAATTGTGTATAATCAAAATAAGAAAAAAAATACGAAAAGTACAAAAAGATGGGTTTTCTTTGTAGCGATAGTATTTCTATTAGTTTTGACTTGTCCCGATAAAAACGATCACAAAGAAGCAATTAAATCTAAGGTGACAACGCTTCTAAATAATAACAATTCATCCGATGGCGAGATTTTAGGAATAAGCCTTGCTTCGCTCCTTGCTAAAGGAATTGCAGAATTAATACTCGAAAGTAGTTTTACCGTAAAAAACTATTATATATTTAGTATTGGAGAAGTGTATATTGGTGGGGAACACAAGGAGATTTCATTTGGGATTCTTAAACATGTTTTTACACCTGGCGTAAATCAGAATATGATTTCAAATGAAGATAAGAATTCAAATCAAGAAAACACTCAACCAGATTGTTAAATCCGAGTAGCATTGACTGGTAGTTGACTTCCAGCTCTCTAATGTCTAAGAACTACAACTTATACAGTTACGAGAACGACCCAAAACAAAGCGTCAGTAACGCCTTCTAATATGTAGTGCTCCACCCAGTAGCTCCGCACACCTCAGTGTGCCTCACAGCCGCAAGGGCAGATGCAGTTGCAAAGATACGAAGAAAAATAAACTAAAGCAAGATTTAAGGCAAAAATGTTTTATTTTCATATTCCGCCCATTGCAATGACATACTTCTCCACCTTTAAATAAGAGTATCCAGACCTGGGTGTGGGGTGTGGTACACAAGTTTGTGGACCACAAACTTGTGTACCGATTCTAAATCGTTGATTATATGTGGATTTATGACTTATCCTTTGTTAAGCCATTCTTCCATGAATTTATCATAGACTTCATAGATGCCTTGCTGATGGGTTAGCAGTTGTTTTTCTATGAGGGCTTTTGCTGATTTCTGTACGCTACTGGCAGATGCAAGATGGTGACGTTTGATAAAGGACGAACCAGTTATCTGACGGGCTTTCCCTTCGTGACTGACAGCAACGAGCAAGTCACGCTGTCTGGCGGTCAGTTGGTAGAGTACATCCTTGTAGGCCTCTTCGTTTTGGTTAACGATTTGTTCTACGGCGCTATTGACATCTGTTTCGTTAACCTCATCTTTCGTGGCAAAGAGTTGGTTGAGCACTTTTTGCATATACCAGGTCGTGCCGTCGAATCGTTCATAGATGGCTTTGACAGCATCATTAGTGATGTGTTTTTCAGCGTGTTCGAAATGGCGTTTGGCGAACGACTCATATTCCGATAGTGCCACTGGCTTTAAAAACATCAATGATACGCTCTGGTAGAAGGGACGGGCTGGTGATGAGAACATTTCACTCATCATACTTTTTTGTGAACCAGAGAATATAAAAACTGCATTGCGGCATTGCTGTACATAGGTGCGCATAAGTTCCTCTATATTCTGTTCAGGGTAGTCTGCTATGGACTGAAACTCATCGATGGCGACGATGCATCGTTTGTCTGCTGCTTTCAGATAATTGAAGATTTCCTCAAGCGTGAAATCAGGAGATGTGATATCTCCCAACCCGATATTCCAGCTAGCATTGCCCTGTCCGTCGAAAGAGATTCCTGTCCGTAGTGAGGTTACAAAACGCAAGAATCCATCTATAGCCGCTTGACCACGAGGTTTTAGTCGGTTCACAATGGCTTGGCCCATTCGATAGACCATATCCTGCAGGTTTTTCGTAGCATAGATGTCTATCAGAAAGGTGTAATAATGATCCTGTATCTCCTTTTGTGCAAAGCAGTGGTGAATCAAACCAGTTTTTCCCATGCGGCGAGGTGATATCAATGCCGTATGATTGCCATTAGTCAGTAGAGTAACAAGTTCCGTAGTTTCAGTCTTGCGGTCACAGAAATAGTCTGCTGACTCGTATCCGTATGTGATAAATGGATTCTCTATCATAAGCAAATATCTTTTAGACGCTGCAAATATACATTATAATAATGGTTTCTCCAAATAATTATCCAAAAAAGATTATCCAAATCGGATAAAACTTTCGAAAGGGCTCAGAAATACAGCTACGGAAACAGCTAATTTAGGCATGAGACAGCTGTAGCCAGTCACGGGTACAGCTAAGCCGTGACAGAGAATAGCTATCTTGTGTTCGTGTTAGCTGTATTGCGACGCTGTGCCCCTGATTCTTCTTGTACATTTTCAAAACAGACCTAACAACCTAACATAGAGGTTGTAAGGTACTGATATACAAGTATTTGTGGGTGCGCTTAATTTTTTAGACCTAACCTCAGACCTAACATGATCCCTACCATTGTACCTAACGTAGTTCTTTTTCCCGATTGGCTTGAATCTGAAACGGATACAATACTTTTGTTATGTTAGGTCTGATGTTAGGTCTATGTTAGGTCTTTTCGAAAATGAGTCTAATGCAGATATTTCTTGATGGTCTTCATCAGTTTTGCGGAGGGTTCGGCATTGCCTTTGAAGGGTAGCAGATGCCAACGGACGGTCCAGCTGAGTTGTTCGTGGGGCTTGAGGGCGGTGTAGGCACCCTGGCACTCCAGTTCGATGAAGGTCTTGCCACGATTGACATAGACCTGTATCTCGGCTTCGCCAGGAGCAGGCTGTGAGGGCTGTAGGTCGTCGAAGGTCTTCAGTAGCAGCAGGCCGTTGTTGCAATAGGCATACCACCCCTTGCCGTCAGCATTGATCTTGCGATTGCCAGCAGCCTCGTCGGGTTGGTACCACACGGCATCGTTGGCGGCAGTGAAGGGCATGAGGTTGGCGGGCGTGATGCCGTCGAGTGGGGCGTCGAAGAAGATGATGCCACCTTTATTCTCTACTCGCGTAATCTCCCACGGAGCCACCTGCCGCGTCTCGTCGCTCTCGTTGATAATAGAATAGATGACGACGATGGCGTTATCCTTCTTGTCAATGCTGAACTCCTTGCGGACGCGATATTGCAGCCTATGAGAGACTTCACTGGTCATGATAAGGCGGCCATCATGCTCTTCTACCTGATAGGGCATCTTGTCGAATTCTCTGACGGGTGGCCAGTTCCACTCTTTCTGCGGACTGGTCCAGAAGGTGCTGCCAAAGGACTCGGGGGCCGTCAGCTGCGAGATGACTTCCTGTCCCTTATATTGCAGCGACAGAATCTTGGCACCCTTCTCTGGGCTGATGGTCATGGTCACGTCGCCCACTGTAAGCTGCTGCTGAGCCATACCTGCTAAGGGTAGCAGTATGGCCAGCAACAGAAGGAATAGCAGTCTTTTCATCATCGTGTTATTTGCATTCGCCCTCTCCATATACGTAGCACTGAGAATGGGCCGTATAGTCGAAGACCTCTTCTGGACGGAAGAAACGACGTACCTCGATGGCAGCATTCTCCACAGAGTCAGAGGCGTGGACGATGTTCTGCTGGTTGCTCATGGAGTAGTCGCCACGTATGGTGCCAGGAGCAGCCTCGCGACCATTGGTAGGGCCAGCCATCTGGCGAACCACCTTGACAGCCTCGACACCAGTCAGTGCCATAGCGATGACGGGCGATGCCTGCATGGAAGCCTGCAATGAGGGGAAGAAAGGTTTGTCGACCAGGTGGGCATAGTGCTCACGCAGAATCTCATCGCTGAGCTGCATCATCTTCATTCCAGAGATGCGCAGTCCACGACGCTCGAAACGGTTAACGACTTCTCCAATCAGCTGTCTCTGTACGCAGCCAGGCTTCAATAATACTAATGTTGTTTCCATAATAGATAGTTTTAGATGAAATGTTTTGCAAAAATACAAAAAATAGTAGCTTGATGCAAGTGTTTTGCAGATTATTTTCACAGTTGCGGAAAAAGTTGTACCTTTGCGCCCGCAAACAAAACAGGACTATGACTTATTTAGGTGAACTGATATCGATAGGCGTCGCTTTTTCATGGACGGCGACGGCGCTACTGAGCGAGTTTGGCTCGAAGCGGCTGGGCAACTTGACGCTGAATGTATTGCGAATGGCGCTGGCACTGGTGTTCTCGCTGGTGTTGTTTCTGGTGGTAACAGGAGAGCCGTTACCCACAGGCGTATCGACAGAGGCAGCCGGATGGATGCTGTTATCCGGACTGGTGGGCTATGTCATTGGCGACTTCTGCCTCTTTCAATGCTATATTATTATAGGTTCGCGCTATGGCCAGCTTTTCATGACGTTGGCTCCGCTGTCGGCAGCCCTGATGGCCTGGGTGACGTTGGGGCAGCAGATGACGGCGATGAGCATCATAGCGATGCTGGTAACGCTCGCTGGAATCAGTATTTCCGTACTTGGACGAGGCGAGCATCATAAGGTGTCCTTGAAATTGCCCCTCAATGGTGTTCTCTTTGCCATTGGAGCGGCTGTGTGTCAGGGTGTTGGTCTGGTGCTGAGCAAGATAGGTATGGACCATTACGAAGTGTCTGCTGCGATGCCTGACTGGCTGGTGCCCTTCAGCGCCAATTTCTACCGTTGTATTGCTGGCATCGTCGGCTTTTCGCTATTGCTCTATTTTCGCGATGGAATGGCCACTTTACGCGAGGCTATGCACGACAGAAAAGGACTCACCGTTGCTACTGCCACCACCATCTTTGGTCCCTTCGTGGGTGTTGGTTTTTCGCTGATGGCTGTGCAATATACGGCAGCAGGCATTGCCTCCACACTGATGGCTATGACGCCCATCATCATCCTTCTGCCTTCCTATTGGCTCTTCCATGAGAAGATAACCTGGAAAGCTATTATTGGCGCCTTCATCTCTGTCGTTGGCGTCAGCCTGTTCTTTTTAGGATGAAGGCTACCACGTTGCTTTCAGATAGTGAAGCATCGTTGTGCTTTCGCCACACGAGCCCGTATGCTGGATATGGATGCCGCCAAAGGGATTGGCATCGACATGAGCCTGTAGATCTACCTGATGAGGAAGGGTCGAGTCGGTAGGCTTGGGCGTCTTGGTCTCGACATGAGCCGTGAGTAGACCATTGGCGTAGTTGAGACTGATGGTGCAGCCTGTGCGATAGCAGGTGGAGGAGATGGGTTCTGTCAGGGGGGTAACGACTCCGTTTTTATATGCTACTAAATAGAAATCGACAGCTTTGGCATGCTTCACAGTGCGGATAATTCGGAGCCCGTAGCCAGTAAGCGTCTGCGTATCGAACTTCAGACAGATGTCCATATACTGCCCAGTGGCCGAGCCGAAGCCCTGTCCGGCGGTCTTGGTAGGATCGACTTGCAGCGTCAGCGACATGTCGTCATAGTCGCGTTCAATGGGTGTGTACATCAGTCGGGCACCTCTCTGGGCCTGCAAAAGTCCCTTTCCAACGGCTCCGTTGAAGCCCTCGCCATACTCCCACATGCGCTTCTGTGGGTCAAACTTCCAGTCGTATTCCGATGTGTCGAGCGGCTTGTATCCGTCCACTTGCCAGGTGTCTGGCAGCAAAGAGAGACTCCAGCCTGTCCAGAAGTCGCTGAAGTCGGTTTCGTATGTCCTCGTGTCTTCGATGTCTTTGAAACGGATGGGCTGGCTGACAGTCTCTACCATATTGCCCAACTCGCTGCGATGATGGGCAGGACGTATGGTCGCCATCAGTCTTCGGCCTATATCGCCAGGCCGTAGGCGATAGTGAGTCGTTGGTCCGTCGTTGCTACAGGCAAGAATCGTCTCTTTGTGGCAGTCGTCAGTGTCTAGTCGACTCCAAATGATGTGTGATTCGTCACGTCGGCCTTGCAGGTCGAGTTCGTAGTCGAGCCAAGCCACACCTTTCTTTATTTTAATACGAGGTTCTTTCTTGAATGAGGGCGGAGGCAGCTGGGAAGGCTTTATCGTTACCATGCATACGGCTACGGCAGGATAGTCGTCAATGGTATAGGCCGTAACAGGGATGGTGACAGGTTCTTCAATATCGTCGCATGCTATGCTGATGCTGGTGGAGTTTCCCTTCATGTTGCTCAGCGTGACAATTTGGTCGTAAGGTGGTTGGATTCGCCAAGCCACCTCACGCCCATCGGCTTTGACAGAAAGAGCGACAGGTTCGCCGCCCACCTGTATCTCTGCTTCCCGACGGCTGATGGAGAGATAGGGTGGCTCGGTCATATTCATCGCTATGGAGTCCATCACGACGGTGTTTTCCTGTTGGCGGTTACCAATGAGATAGGGTTTTCCGTTGAGCGTGAAGTTCTTCTGATAGCAGCGGAGCCAGCGTTGCGGATAGGCCGTCCAGCCGATATATAAGCTATCGGAGGGAGCATGATAGCGGCAGTCGACCACCGTCACAGGGCCCCCCTGCTTGCAGAAGTATATCTCGCGATTGTCGCTCTTCACGTTGAAGTCGCAATCTATGAACATCGCCCCACGTTCGAAAGTGCTCCAGAAAGGCTTCTGTCCGTAGAGGTCGAAGTCGCAGTGGCGATAGAGAGCCGTGCCGTTCAGAGCGTCGTCAGTACACTCAAAGTGGCAGCTGTCGTAGACGCTCTCTCTGGCACCGTTCAGCGGGTTCAGGTTCAGTCGGCTTATAAAACGCACTTTTTTGGCATGAAGGCTACGTCCGTGAACATAGCCAACATGTGCCTGAGTGATGGCATTATTGCGTTTCTTCCGGCTGAGTTCTGGGCGACGGGGATAGTCCAGGTCTACATTACAGTAGTTGCCCAGCGTCATATTCTCTACCCTCAACTCGTCAACGTGCATGTCGAACATCGTGAAGTTGCCGATAGCCCCTTGCGTCTGTCCGCGCTGAGCAGCGAGCACCACATCCTCTGGTCGCTCGGCTAGTCCGATGAAGTCAAGTTTCTTGGCACGAATAACGATGCCAAATGGCTCTCGCCCGTTTTCACCTTTGACCACTTCCGGCTCATCGGGATTGTCCACCCAATACACCCACGGACGGATGTAGAGTGTGGTAGTGTCGCTGAGGTGGGCGACGGCCTCGCGGAAGTCATTGAAAACAAAGGGCTTGGCCTGTGCTTCGTCATGAGTGAGCGAGCCGTCGAGCAACAGGTGGTGTTCGTCGAGCGTAGGAATGGTTTGAGCCGCTGTTTCCATCACGGCAGCCATGAGCGCAATAGTTAATATCAGTTTATTCATATTGTAAGTTGATCAGTTTTTGAGTGTCAAACAGATTTCATGCGGCAAAGATACGAATAAGCGAGCGAAATACAAACCGAAAACCGTTTTTCTTTTTGTATTCTCAAAGATTAACAAAAAAAAGTCCTTTTCATTATGTATTTCAGACAATATTTCGTATCTTTGCCCCAAATTTACGCTAATTACTATCCTAAAATCAACTAAAAATTAATGATTATGGAAACGACAGTAAATGTATTACCAAATGACTTTTGGGGAACAATGACACCATATTATGTCATAGCCCTGTTGTTGATTGTTGCTACTGTGGCATGCTATATTCCTATTCGCAGTAAACTGCTGCGATGGTGTTCAGCAATCGTGGTACCAGCTATGTTACTGATTGCCGGCTATATGGAAATTGTACTTTTCAGCAAGTTAGGTGCAGACAATGTAGTATGGTGGTGTGACTTGGACCATGTTGGTTTTTTCAGTGCGCTGTTGCGCCTCTTCCCATTTGTATTGGTATTGTTTTTACAGATTCATAGTTTTTTTGCCTATCAGAATTTTGTGTTTGGCCCCCAGTTGATGGACGAACCAGGTGCATCTATTTCATTGAGGCCAAAATTCAAACGTTTTTGGTGGCTCTTTTTAGTTGTTGTTGCCGCTGGTGTGGCTGACCGTATGGGTCTTAAAGGCAATACGCTAAATATGACCGTAGGGCTCATAACCGTTTTGGTGCTTTTTATCATTTTCGGCTCATATAATTTTGAGGAGTTTGGTGTGATAAATGGTACGCTTCTCACATTTTTTGCAGTAGTCTATATCATCGGCTTATTATTGGCAGCATATGCTTTCATCATTGTGTTGCTTAAGGTGTTCTGGCAGATGTTGATCTGGGCTGTTTTTGGTGGCTTTGTTCTTTGGTATATGAAGCACACTGATTTTGCCGAAGAACATCGGAAATTTGAAAAGCGAAGGGAAGATGAGGAGAGAATGAAAATTAATCGAGGTGAATAATAGAACTTAATTGACTATGAACATTGGAGACAAAGCGCCTGAGATACTGGGCAAGGACGAACAGGGACGGGACATCCGTCTGAGTGATTACAAGGGACGTAAGCTCGTGCTGTACTTCTATCCGAAGGATAATACCAGCGGCTGTACCGCTGAGGCTTGCAGTCTGAGAGACCACTATACAGAACTGCAAGGTGCAGGCTACGAAGTGGTGGGCGTGAGCAAGGACTCTGCTGTTTCGCACGTGAAGTTCAAGGAGAAGCACGCATTGCCCTTCCCGCTGATAGCTGATGTCGACAAGACGCTGTTGCAGGCGATGGGTGCCTGGGGCGAGAAGGTGATGTATGGCAAGAAGACCGAGGGCACCATCCGCACCACCTTTATTATTAATGAGGAAGGCATTATTGAGCAAATTTTTGCTGGCAAACAGGTGAAGACCAAGGAGCATGCCGAGCAGATTCTGCAGAAATAATTCTATCTCTCAATCATGCGATATTTGCCGCTTAGGTGCATGAAGGCAAAGAGGCGCAGCAAACCATCATAGTAAGCATCGAAGTAGCCATCCTCAAAGGGTTCGTGGCGTGCCTTCCACAGGGCATCTACGAACTCTTTTTTCTTCTCGTGCTGACACAGGATAGATGCTGCAGCTACAGTACTGACGAGTCCAATGCTGTGGCGTAGTTTGCGGAAGCCGCCAGCCTGCAGAATTTCATCATCCTCTGGCAACGTACCATCTACGCGATACTGGTCAACAAACGTGTCAACCCCTTGATTATAGAAGAAGTTCTGAATCTTCTCACCGTATTGGCGTTGCCAGTCGGCATCCTTACCACTCCACTCATAGTCGAGCGTAATGTTCATGGGTACGCGCCAAGAGTCATAGCGGAAGCAGGAACCACCATTACGACGACCACCAAAGCCCTGCATCAGCGTGCCGTCGTAGTTACACATATCTGGATTCAGACCCGTCTTCTCGTTGGTGCATTTATGCAGGAATGCACGACTCTTCTCCGCACAGTCCAGCCAGTAGTCTGCACGTCCGTCATCTGCATACTTTGCCCATACCTCGTAGAAAGCAGGAATGTGATAGCTGGGATCAGTGAAGCGCTGTCCGAAACCATCAGGTGTAAAAGTAATCAGGCGCGTCTCAGGATCAATGAGGAAAATCTTTCCTGACGATGGCGGCATGCCTGGCATCTGGCGTCTGAATGGACGTTCTTCTTTGAAGTCACGTGGCTGTATGCAGTTCAGGATATGCTGTGCTTCTGCCTTATAGTTGATGCCAGTCTCGTCACCCCAACGGTTAGAGGCAAACAGCAGGGCTGTAATGTAATACAGCTCGCCATCACTGGCAGCCCCCTCAGCATTGCGCGTGCCATCGGTCTTACAACTCCAGGCAAAATATCCCTCACGTGGTCCTTCCTGATGCTGCATATATTTCTTGCTCCAACGCCATAGTCGGTCGAAGATGTCTTTCTCGCCAAACTGCACGGCTATCATCATGCCATACGACATACCCTCCGTACGGGCATCGTGGTTCTTGATGTCAGAGACGTAGCCCATCGAATCTCCCACCTCAAAATAGACTTTGTTGGGGCCACGGAACACATCGTTGAACACCTCTTTCACCTTTGCTTCCACCTCAGCAGGCTGATAGCCCATCTCAACGAATACATTCCGATAATTTCCTGCTTCTGCAGAGATGCTTACCGAGCAGGCAGCAAGCGCCAGAAGTAATAACGATTTCATTTGTTTCATAGTGTTGATAGTTAGTTATGTCTATTTAGCTATTTTATATGGACAATTAGCAGACAGGTAGCGTCATCACAAAGCGGGCACCATTTGTATAACTGGTGTCGAGCACGACGTCGCCACCCAGACGATGACAGATGCTGCGGGCTACGGTCAATCCGATGCCTGTGCCCACCTCATACTCGTTGAGTTGTACGAACTCCTCGAAGATATGCTCAGCCTCGCTGGCAGGAACGCCAATGCCAGTGTCCTCGACGATGTATCTTACCATGTTGTCCTGCTGGTCTATGGTCAGCGTGATGGTGCCTTTCTTGGTGAAGCGTTCGGCATTGTCAAGCAGCATGACGAGGGCGTGTATAGCAGACTGTTCGTTGGTATCAAGTGATAGTTGGCTGATGTCTTCACCCGCTTTCAAGCTGATGGGAATCTTTGTTTCCTCTTTGGCTGTCATGGCGCTGATGGCTTTCGAGGCGATGTTTACAGCAGGGATATGGTCGTTGCGCTCAATAATGGTCTTGCTGTTGATGTCGCTCAGCTCCAGCATCTTGTTGACCAGCTCCGTGATGCGGTTGGTATTCTCGATGATTTTATCGTTGATCTCATGCCGTGTCTTCCTGTCAATTTCCAAATCAGTGTTGGTGAGTATTTGGGTAAAGCCACAGAGGACGTTCAACGGTGTGCGTATCTCGTGAGACATCTGTTGGATGAACGAGGTCTTCATGCGCGACGACTCTTTGGTGCGTTCGTTGGCTATTTCCAGTTTGCTGTACGCCTTCTCCAGACGCAATGATGCCTGATGGCGGAAATAGATGATGAGCACGAAACAGAAGATGACCAGCACCAATGCCAGGACGGTGGCAAAGTAGCGTTGACGTACGAGATCGGACTTCTGTTTGACGAGTTCCTTTTCTTTCTGCTGGGTATTATAGATAGTTGTAAGCTCAAGGGCTGCATCGCGTTGCATGCGTACAATGGCGCTATCCAGTTCGTCACAAATCTGATAGCTCACCTTATTGGCTTTCTCCATGCGCTGAGCGCCCCTATTAGCACGGAATTTGGGCAACAGATAATGCTGGATGATGTCCATAGAGGGTGTTATGCCATATTTTTGCATCTGCTTGTCGAGCACTTCGAAGTTTTCTGCAGCTTCGTCCCAGCGGTGGGCAGACATGAGGTAGTTGATTGCCTCCAACTTGCCTTCGTTGGTATGAATGTAGTGCGACTGAAGGGCATCGTTGAACACCTTTTCAGCCTCGGCCTGATTGCCGAAACCCTGTAGGACGCTAGCATAGTAGATGTCTAGACGTGCTCGCTGCTTGTCGATGAAGCCTGGATCAGGGTTGGGCAGTTGCTTATAGGTGTCGAGCAGTTCTCTGTATTTCTGTGTCCAGTTGTAAGCCTCTTGGTAACGTTTCAACTGCAGATAGTTGTCAGTGATGGTAATTACTGCCACAATGGCTGTGGTGAAGTTCGGTTTGGTAGGGGCTGCATCTACCACCTTGCGGAACAGGTCCATGGACTTTTCAAAGTTCTCGGCAGCATCGTTAGGACTGCCCAACTTCAACTGACAACAACCCACGGCAGCCAACAAGTAAGCGAAGTCGCTGTTGTCACGGTAGTTTTCCTTGCGCATCTTGTCGAGGGCAGGAGCAGCCACCTTCATTGTTGCCTCATACTCACCTTTCAGCAGCAAGGCGCCTGATAGGCGGTTGGCAGACTTGGCGTAGTATTTCAGTTCTTCCTGGTTGTGTATCTCTGCATTGACAGCCTGCTTCCAATATTTTTCTGACAGACGCATCAAGCGCTGACGCGAATAGGAATAGCCTCGCCAATAGTCAGCCTGGATATCCGTAATGTCACCAGAGGTTTGGTACTGGTCGGCCAATTCCAACAGTCGTTTGTAGTCGTGGTTCTTGTGTGCAATATTGATCAGGCTGTCGGCCTCGGTCCTCTGTGTTACTGTTTCTTCTTTATCGCCACACGACAGCAACAGGGTAGCAGTCAGTACCGCCACCAGCAGAAAGTTAAGGAGTCGTAGTGTCTTCATCGTGTTATTTTTTTTGTTGCCTCAGTGGTTGTTTCTATTGTCTTGCCATATTTGTTCAGCGAGTAGGCAATGTATGCAAACATGCCCACGCCTACTACTAACAGCAGGGTGTATGGCCAGAAGTCGGTGGGGAAGATGCCAGTAATGGCTACGCTGCTGATGCCGAAGAGTACGATGAGGTCGCAGCACACTTGCATCCAGCGTACAAAGCTCATGACATTACCATAGGAGAGTCGCAACAATCGGAAGCTCACCATGTTGTAAGTCTGGTAGAACACAAAGATAACCCATGCTGCGTAGAAGAAGTAGAGGCAGAACGACAGGAATGTGTAGGTAGATGCCTCTTTCCACAGAAGGGCGACCATCCAGTAGATGACCAGACTGAACAGAAAGTATAGAATGTCGCGCCAGAAAACGAATCGTGTCAGATACTTTGGATTAAGCAGTGACGTGAATCCCCAACTGAAGCAGATGCCCCCCAGGTGGAAATACGAGGCTGTCAGTGCCGATGCTGCCGTAGGCCATGTGAAGCGCCACATAAAAGTAGCATGCAGCAAGTATCCTATTCCGAAAGCTGCTATCCACAACGTGGTAAGCAATCGTGTACGGAGGTAAACGTCATACTGTTTATAGGACTTGTTTCCCCCAAAAATCATGCCAGCCATTATGAGGTTGATAATGCCTGTCAGGAGTAATGCTAGTCGATATATAGTCTGTTCCACTTTCCTTCCTATTAAATGCTATTTATGGTTTATGGGTGCAAAGATACACTTTTTTCCCATAAAAACCAATTATTCGGAAGGATTTCTCATTATTTTCTCGAAGAAACTATTATAATGGCTGTGAAGATGCGTCCAGACTGGATACCCAGTCGGCGGGCAGAGAAGAAAGAGTCGGACTGCACAAAGGTGCAGACAGGAGAGACAGCGATATGGTCGGCAGGGACGCCTTGATTCATCAGCTGTTGACGATTGCACTCAGGCAGGTCGATGTGCCACTTCTCATATTTCTTGCTGATGGATTCCATATCGAAACCTGCTTGGGCGAAAGCATCGTAGACCTCGTCACCCACCTCGAAACTCTCTAGATGGATGCCAGGACCTATCTGTGCCACGAGGTCTGAAGGACGAGAGCCATAGACGGCGCTCATCTTACTGACGGCTTTTTCTACAATGCGTTGCACGGTACCACGCCATCCGGCATGAATGGCACAGACAGCGCGCTGCACAGGGTCGTAGAGCAGTACGGGAATACAGTCGGCCGTAGAGACACCGATGCATACACCTGGGACATTGGTCATCAGTGCATCCACGCCCTCCAGATTGGCATCCAGTTGTTCGTTGATGACGGCTATCTCCGTCAGATGTACTTGGTGTGGCATCAGCAGAAGGTTGTCGCTGATTCCTAATAGTGTGCAGAGTGCCTGACGGTTCTTACTGATGGCTTCTTCCTCATCGCCACAATAGCGGTTGATGTTGAACTCGCCATACTTCCCCTTGCTAAATCCTCCTTGACGCATGGTGCTGAATGCGGTCACACCCTCGCCCAAATGGTATTCTGTCAGTATTGGTTTTCTCCTCGTTTGCATCATCATTGGTTGTTTAGCAAGATTTTTCTGTTGCAAAGGTACAAAATAATTGAGAATTAAGACAGTATCATCACACTTTTTCTGTAGAAAAGAATGCAGAATTAAGAAATAATTCGTACTTTTGCACCCGCAAAAGAAAGACGTCGCAAGAAGACAACTACAAATAGCGTCTATTTTCCGATATGGTCAGCAAGTCAGTACAACGAAAGATTACCGAGCAGCCGTCACGCTACAATCACCTGGAGCGTATGACCGTAGGTGAACTGTTGCAGCACATCAACGATGAAGACCGTCTGGTGGCTGAGGCAGTCAACAAAGCACTGCCGCAGATAGAGGCATTGGTAGCCGCTATCGAACCCAGAATGAAACGTGGTGGCCGTCTGTTTTATATCGGTGCGGGAACCAGTGGTCGTCTGGGTGTTCTCGATGCTAGCGAACTGCCTCCCACCTTTGGTGTCTCTGAAGAGTGGGTGGTGGGTATCATTGCCGGTGGCGATGAGGCTTTGCGCCATGCTGTGGAACGTGCTGAGGATGTTGCACCACACGGATGGCGCGACCTACAGGCTTTTCATCCTAAAGCAGACGATACTGTTATCGGCATTGCGGCATCGGGTACGACACCTTATGTCATTGGGGCTGTCGAGGAAGCCAGAAGACAGGGCCTGCTGACGGGCTGTATCACCAGCAATCCTGATACACCGCTGGCTGCTGCCGTGGACCATCCTATTGAGACGATTGTCGGTCCTGAGTTTGTGACGGGTTCCAGTCGCATGAAGAGTGGTACGGCACAGAAGATGGTGCTCAATATGATTTCTACGGCGTTGATGATTCGCATGGGACGCGTACGTGGCAATCGCATGGTAAGAATGCAACTGAAGAATGCCAAGCTCGTAGACCGTGGTACGCGTATGCTTCAGGAGTTCCTGGGCTTGGACTATGAGGAAGCCCAACACCGTTTGCTTGACGCAGGCAGCGTAGACCGTGTTCTGCGTGAAGAGCATGTCCTAGACCCCATGGATTCCGATTGCTAACCTCTCACCCCTTACTTCTCACCTCTAATCACAAAAAGAGGACACCCTCACGGATGTCCTTCTTCATGTATGTTTCATCATTTTCCTCGAAACATAATTTACTACATAACCAAAACTACTAACCTAAAACAAAATATGAATGATCTTACTATTAATCCTTGAAACAATCTTTACTTTACCTTTAAGACTTCCTCTGAAGACGATGCAAAGGTACGAATGTGTGCGCACACAACAAAATATTCTTGTAATTTTTACACTAAAATATGCAACTTATTGATTTATGTCAAGTAGGGGATAGCAAAAACTGCTGATTTTGGGTCAAAAACAGGGTTCTCTGCCTAGTACTCAACATAGGGTTCCAGACGCTGGATAACATCCGCTGTGAAGTCTTTTGAGAAGCGCAGGTCTTGCAGGCTCTTAATATCGCCATGCAGTTGGCGATAGTCCACAATCGCCTTGGCCATGTAGTAGTTGATATAGGGGTGGCGGCGCAACTGCTGCAACGACAGCTTGTTGATGGCAATCCGCTGTGGGGTAGGGTTGTTGATGACGAAATACTGTTTGGCAGACTGTGGGAAACCCTCTATCTCGTCCAGTTGGTCCACACTGACGTAGCCGCCAATCCACTTGCCGTGGCGCACAATCTCCTTGGCATAGTAGCTGCCAATGCCAGGTACCTTCATCAGCTGGGTGGTGTCTGCGGTATTCAGTGCAATACGTTCGCCTTCTTTCAGTTTGACGGTATGGCGTACGCTGTCGCGCTCTTCCTTGGGAAAGAGCGTGGCTGCCGACTGGTAATCGTCAGAGATACGGATGTAGGGTTCCAGCCTCAGATAGTCTTTCTTAGTGAGTCCATAGGTCTGGGCAAAGTCGCGCTTGCTGCGATAGACACCGCCTCGGGCCCTATAGCGGTAAATGTTACGAATCATCCAGGCGGGCAGGCCCAGACGCATCAGTTGGGTGGAGTCTGCCGTATTGGGGTCGAAGTAGAACTCTTCAGTATGACGCACGGGCACTTCGCCGACAGTCATCGATGCTGAAGCGTGTTTCCCATAGTTGCCTTTACCGTAGTAATTGCCTTTACCGTAAATACCGTTGCGTTGCTGTTGCAGGCTGTCTTTGTGCTGCTGTTCTACCACGGGTGTCTGCTCTCCTCCGTTTGTCAGCCACAGGCCAATCAAAGCCAATGTACCGATGATAATGGCAGTGAGGACTGTGCGACGGTCGTTACGGTTCATAGGATATGCAGCTGATGGAGGAATACGAGTATGATGCAGACAGGACAGACGTAGCGTACAGCAAAGAGGAATACGCAATAGAACATCTGATTATGTTGTCCGTTGTTGGTGAACTCGTCGAAGACCAGCTGGCGCGGAATATACCAGCCCACAAACAGACAGGCCAGCATACCACCCAAGGGCAGCATGACGTTGGCTGTCAGCTGGTCGCAGAAGTCCATGAGCGACACTCCCAAGACTTTGATATCGATAGCGCCTACCGACCACGAGCAGAGCACACAGAGCACGCTGGCGATGATGGTAAGCACCCAAGCAGCGTATTTGCGTGGCATGTGGAACTCTTCCGTAAAGAAGGCGGTGCCTATCTCGTGCATGGAGATGGTCGATGTCAGGGCGGCGAATACCAGCAGGGCATAGAACATGATGCTGACCACATAGCCCACCACGGGCAGACTGCCAAAGGCCTGTTGGAAGACGTTGGGCAGGGTGATGAAGATGAGTGAGGGTCCTGAGTCGGCACTGATGCCTACGGCTGCTGCTGCAGGGAAGATAAGCAGGCCGGAGAGGATGGCTATCATGGTGTCGAGCAAGGCTATCTGTCCTGCTGAGTACAGCAGATTAGTCTTCGGGGAGAAGTAGCTGGCATAGGTACACAGACAGGCTGTTCCCAGCGACAGCGAGAAGAAGGCCTGACCGAGGGCTTCCAGTGCAACATTGCCGTTAATCTTCGAGAAGTCGGGATACAACAGGAACTTCACACCCTCCATGGCACCTGGCAACATGCAGGAGGCAATGACCAGTATGACGAGCAGGATCAGCAGGATGGGCATCAGCAATTTGGATGCTTTCTCGATGCCACCACGCACACCACGCACAACGATGAGGTGGGTCATCAGTATGAAGAGCAGTCCGAAGAGGACGGGTTTCCACACATTGCTGGAGAAGTCGACGAAGTACTGCTGTACATATTGGCAGTCGCCCTGTATCTGCCCGCCGATGGAGGCAAAGAGATACTGCAGGCACCAGCCGGCCACAACGGCATAGAAGCCCAGAATGATGGTCGAGGTGAGGATGCCCAGATGACCCACCAGCTTCCAGGGACGTCCTTCCGATAGCTTGTCATAGGCCCTGGCGGCATTGGTCTGTGCATGGCGCCCCACAATGAATTCGCTGATCATTCCAGGAACACCCAACAGCAGGATACAGCCCACATACGTCAATAGGAAGGCTGCACCACCGTTCTGTCCCGTCATGTAGGGGAAACGCCAGATGTTGCCCAGTCCCACTGCCGAGCCTGCCGTTGCAAGCACCATGCCCAGCTTACTGCCAAAATTACCGCGTTCAGTCATGCAATAGTCCTAATTGATGTAAGAAGATGATGAGTATGGCCAGCGGACAGACGTACTTCACCAGGAAGATAAAGCAGTGGAAGAAGCGTCCGCGCAGCTCGCCCCAGTTGGTGAACTCGTCGTGGACCACCTTGTGGGGTACTACCCAGCCAATGAAGATGCAGGTCAGGAAACCGACCATGGGCAGGAATATCTGACCGGTGATGAAGTCGAACCAGTCGAACAGCGACCGTCCGAAGAGAGCGAGTCCGTCGACAGCTCCCAGTGACAGTGAACAGAATGCGCCGATAATGCTGGTCAGGATGGTCACCCACAGGGCTGCATGCTTGCGGGTGGTATGCAACTCCTCCTGAATGAAGGCCGTGGATACCTCGTGCAGCGACATCAGCGACGTCAAGGCTGCCAGCGACAACAGCACGAAGAACAGCAGGGCGACGATATAGCCCACGATGGGGACGGCTGCAAAGGCCTGCTGGAACACGTTGGGCAGGGTGATGAAGATGAGCGAGGGTCCAGAGTCTGGGTTCACACCTACGGAGAAGGCGGCAGGGAATATCATGAGTCCAGCCAGGATGGCCACCATGCAGTCGATGACGGCAATCTGCGTAGCCGACTTCGTCAGATTGGTGGATTTCGAGAAGTAGCTGGCATAGGTACACAGACACCCCATCGCAATGCTCAGCGAGTAGAATGCCTGTCCTAAGGCGCCCAGGAACACATCGCCTGTAATCTTTGAGGTGTCGGGCTTGAACAGGAACTCGATGCCTTTTCCTGCTCCAGGCAACAGGCATGCTGCCACCACGATGATGAGCAACAGGATAAATAGGGTGGGCATCAGTAGTTTCGACGCACGCTCAATGCCTGCCCTTACACCGTGTTCGATAATCAGGTAGGTCATCACGAGGATAATCACCGTCCACAAGACGGGTTTGACAGGATCAGTGCTCAGTTCGGCAAAGTAGGTGCGGAAATACTCCGGGTCGCCCTGCAGATGGCCTATCAGCGAGGCCCACACATACTGCAGACACCAACCGCTGACCACCGCATAGTAGCTCGTGATGAGGAATCCCGTGAGCACACCCATATAGCCTATTGCGGCCCACGGCGTTCTACCAGCCAACAGTCGATAGGCGCGTGCCGTATTGGCCTGTGCATGACGACCCACAATGAATTCGCTGATCATGCAGGGAATGCCTAACAGCAGCACACACGCTATGTAGATGATGATAAACACGGCACCACCGTTCTCGCCAGCCATATAGGGAAAGCGCCACACGTTGCCCAGTCCCACTGCCGAGCCAGCCGTAGCCAGTATCACGCCCAGCTTACTGCTGAAATTATCTCTTTCGTTCACATTATTACTCATATCGTTTGCAAAAATACTAAATAATTCGTACTTTTGCAGCAAAAATCAAAGAAAAGATGCACTTTTTTATCCAATTTGTAAGAAAATACCCATTTTCCGTGTTCTGCATCGTGCTTATCTGGGTGCTCTCACTGACACCATTTTTCCCTGAGACGCCCCTCGACGATGTCCAGTTCATCGATAAGTGGACGCACTTCGTTATGTATGGTGGCACGTGCAGCGTCATCTGGTTTGAGTACCTGCGCCATCACAAGGTCATCGAGTGGCGTAAAGTCGTGCTCCTGGCCGTTGTGGGTATGATCTTGCTGGGTGGTCTCATGGAACTCCTCCAGGCCTACTGCACCACCACCCGTTCTGGCGAGTGGCTCGACTTCTGGGCCGACAGCCTAGGCGTCCTGCTGGGCAATGCCCTCGGTTTCCTTCTCCACTTGTTAAAGAAATAGGGGCTCAAGTGCACAGCGGAGACCCTACTGTGCATAATTCTTGAATACCTGATTCACATTAAATGCGTCCCAGCCTAATTCCATCAGTTTGACGATTACCATTTGCTCGCCTATATTACCTATTCGCGTATTATTCATATTACCATAAACTATGAAGTCCGTCCCACCAAATATCAGCCCTACTGTCATAAGTATTGTAATCTTTCCAATATTTACTCTCTATTTTGTCAAGCAAATTATCAGGACTAAGTTTGCTGTCGTATTTAATTATCCAATTCTCATGCTCCTTGTAATCTTTATCTAACACGCTACTTTTTGTTACACTAGATTTCAATTGACTTGATAATAGTTTCACAAGCTCTTTCTTGTCGAGTCGTTTAATGCGCCGCACAAAAGGGGCATCTTCGTTATTCACGAACAAATCACCTAACATGATTTTTAGAATATAGGAAGCCACACAATACTGTATTCTACGGCGATACCTTTCGTCACATTCCTTCGCGTACCGATTTATAATCTTGTTCAAATTACCACCTTGTTGAACGAATTTTGCAAGGCGAACTATTTTCTGTTCGATGGAGCTCCAGTTCCATTCATCACCACCATCATCCCAATATTCTCTTCGGGTAATAAGCCCTTCATATTCTTCTGTGGAGACGTTAAAAGGAGTTAGATAAACCATAAGCTAAAATTTGTAGTTATATTTTTATAATGAAAAGTTCGCAAATATTTATTTGATCTTGACATTCTCTTTTTTCACTCGTAGACAAGTTCCTGGAGGTTAGTCAAATTGAGGAAGCAGATTTTGCTTTAATATATCTGGTATAATCTCACTATCCAAATTTTTATCCCAACGAGATCACTTCTTTAAATCCGCAAGATTCTGAATACCAGTTTCTTGCGGATTTTTATATTCACACAATGCACCACATTTGCACCACTAATTTTCTATTATTATCCAATGCCCATGGCTTGCAGAACCCTCTCTATCAAGGAGTCTGATGCTTTTTAGTTTATTAACATGCTTTTGAACTGCAGTCACAGAGACACCTACTTTCTTGGCAATATCGCCTCTCGTCATATAGTTATCAGCATATATCATCTTAAATATGGTTGCAGCTGTTTCAGACAACCCTTTAGATAACTCTTTAGATAACCTTATAGATAACCTTTCAGGCAACTCTATGGATAACTCATTAGGCAACCCAACATTACTTGACTTAGGTGATGGGACTGGCAATATCAGTTCAACTTCATCAACATCCAGTTTGTTCAACAGCTGTGGCTCGCCCCAATTGGTTTCTTTCCATGCTGCAATGATTTTGGGGAATCCAGAGCCGACATTCTCACCAAAGCCAATCATACGGAGCATATTCTGTATCTTTGGATTACGAGCCTTTGAATTACCACCTCGATAGATGGTCTCTACAGGCAGCTTCAACAGTCCAGGATTACGGAAGCATAGACGGTCATCATGCTTCTCTATTCTCAGAATGCCAGCATCCATCATCAGGTCGCAGTGGATTATGGCATTGGTAAAGGCTTCACGTACTGCCTCATGCTGTGGTGTGTCGTCATTCCTTTTCCCTCCCTTTTCCAATTTGAACGGTCTTGGCAAGTCGAACTGCACCTTTGGCGAAACGATGCGGAAGAACTGGTAAAGGTTGTTCTCCCAAAGTCCGTCGTATGTCAGGCGATCATGATAACGTTCGTCACCCACCAGATGGCTCATATCCAGATAGTCCATGCGAAAGTTAGAAAAACGGTCTCTGATGGCGAGTCCCTTTCCAAACATCATCAGTCCGGCCAGCGTCAATCCCTCTCTGCCTGTCTGTCTGTCCTCAGTATAGCCACCAAGATTTCTGAGGAAAGTCTTATCGTCAACTCTATTCCATACATGGGTACTGTTCTCCTGTCTGAACTCTGTACGATACTGACGCAAAGAATCAGGATCAATATCATCCATACCATAGTATTCTATCAGGATGCTATCGTTGCCGTCAGCGTTAGAGTCACGTATCATGGCTTTCACCTGAGCCTCTGTGCAATGATAGTCCCCTTCGTTGTTGCGCCTATATGTACCTTTATATACATTGCCATTCAGATAGATGGGTTTTGCTCTCCAGTCAGCCTGAGGGACATGGATACAAACAATCTGTACCCCATCCAAATTCACCACTTCCACATCACTATCAACGAGAATGTTCTCATTCACCTTGTCGCTGTTGAGGGTGTTCCAGAAGTCCGTGATAATCTTCATCGGCTCATCCACACCAACTATCTGGTAACGCTTTTTGATGTCCTTCTCCTGTATGTCTTCATTCACACCAAGCAGAATCAGTCCGCCAATCGTATTGGCGAAAGCCGAATAGGTCGCCCAAACCGACTTCGGTACCTCTGCCTTAGCCCGTTTACACTCCAGCGTCACTCGTTCGCCTTTTAGCAATGTCTCTCTTATTGTTTTTTCGTTAATATTCATATCTTTTGCAAAATAACAAATAATTATTCAAACTTCTTCAATATCCAAAGCATAACTTTTACTGCTATAGTTTATTCTGACATTATATTCTTTCAACTCTCTGTTGATAGCTATCTCATGTAGCTCTTCTCTATCACTCCATGATATTTCTGGACCATAATAAATTGCTTTCAGTTTGTCAAAATCTACAATGTTAGCATACTTATTATTCCAATTTCCCCATTTACAAATCAATCTCCATTCTTTTTCCCTACTATACTCAGTCGATTTATATAGGTATGGGCGGCACAAGTCCAGCAAATCAATATCGTGAAGAATTGGCTTCAGACTTTCAATTCCTGTTGCCATAAATCGGTCTATGATAAATGATTCTATGCGGTAATTGGAAAGGTCATAACGCTCATCAGAATAAAAAACTGGTAACAAGGCCGAGTGCTTTGTTTCATTAGGTAAAGCTAACAACGAAAACATAAGCGAAATACCACTAAAATCATATTCCAATGCATATCCTTTATAGCCATCAGCATACATATCCCACATAAATTTAGATCTTACATCCTCGGTAAAGCATGCAATCTGAGTAGTATTGTCATCTCTTAAGAAATCCATACTATTACGCAATGTTGTAATAATTCTATCCTTAATGGGGCTGTTCGCAATAGTCCTTCTTAATTTCCAAACAGCATCCTCCGCAGAGGTTTCTCTTATCTTTTGATTATCACGAAGCATTAAGGCCTTCAGAATATCTGGTAAACTATCTGGATAAGCACCATTCGCCACCATAGATTGAAAATCTTGAATAGTATCTTTGTTTATCAGTTTTATTATAAGATCCCAAACTCTATTCTCATCAAAATAGCAGAGGGCGTCATACTTATCAGAAAAGCATGAAGCAGAGCAAGTGGCAATAGTTTTACTTTTGAGCGAATCAATCATATAGTCCTTACCCTTTTCATCCCTCTTTACTTTTCTGAAGCGATAGAGTTTAGAAGGTAGTATAGTATCCAGATTATTATTAATAGTGCCCCACCTCTTGGCGATTTCGTCAAAAGGTAAATCTGCGGGGATACATTGGCTTTCAAAGAATGCCTCAAACTCTTCTTTTGTCATCTATAAGTATACTATTTTGAATTTGCCCACCAATTTAACCATTAAACCATATAGAGTTTATAAATGTACTTACACTCTAATGACACCCGCTCATTTTTGAGCAATCTTCCTTTTATTTTTTCTCATCCATATTCAAATTTAGTTTGCGAAGTTACAAATTACATTCCAGATTATCTGTATTTTAATAACATCATGGATTATATGGCAAATTTTGGAGCCTACATATGGGTAGTGTTTTTAACTGACAAACGTGCTTTTATAGATATAATTGGAATTGATTTCTCATTTTCTTTCATCTTTTCAACATAAACGGAACCATCTTTATCTTCGGGATGAGGAAGTGCAACTAAACTACGATGCGTAAAATCTTCCCCCTTTGCTTTAAACGATAATATAACGCCATATAAGTTTGAGCCGTTTAAAGTTATTAAATAAATGCCATCTGATAGATTTACTGGTATATACCTCTCATTAGAAAGAATATATTTCCCATTGAATATATTTTCCTCTGGGAATAGAATTTGTTTCCTAATAAGGTTTAAATTGGAATGCAATATATATTTATATCCCAAATGGCAAAAAGCAAGCAAATAAGCAGATTTTAGAATAGCGATAGCAGCTCTTCCCGAATTGCTCTTTTGCTCTGAGATACTTATGTTCGCACTAATTCTATCAAAATTAATTGTTCCTAAGCCTTCTTTTATAGAGGAAATAGTATGAGGATTGTTCTTTTTTTCATCTATACAAAAGTGTAATTCACTATCATTTCTTAACGTTGCATATGCATTAATGCTCATATCGTCAACATGAAGTGTTGCCTTATGAGCTTTACTTGTAAAATTATGGAGAGAATAACTGTTTCTTATACCGTTAATCAAGTGCACATCCAAGTTTGAACCACAAACGTTATTACAGTCCTTACATGTGAGCAAGAGAGGACGACCACCCAATTTTTCGGGAGGTACATGTTCTATTGTAATGTTATCATAATCTGAAAAATCAAACGGTTTAAGACAAATTGGACAGATAAATGTATTAACAAGTTCTTTCTTCTCCCCTTTTTCATCAATTAAAGGAAGTTTTTCTATAATGTTTTTATACAGTAGTAGTAAATGACTACGTTTATTACTATTTCCCATAAAGAAATGAATTAAAGGGCAGTAGCTGACTTAATACTATCTTTTTGGAATTTATCTCTTTCAATAGCCTTATCTGCTTTCACAACATCATCAATAAAATTATTAGCTTTGGTATTATTAATAATGTCCCGAAATTGAATGGTAATCATATATTTGAAAGGCAAATCTTTGTCAAATACCCTTTCATCCATTTCAATTTCTTCCAAATATATTCCAATTGTTTTATTATCTGCCTCCCAATATGCGAGGCGCCCCATGACGATAACTTTTTGTCCATTAATGGTTCTACCAAAATTATTGCATAGAAGTAAATCTTTTTCTGTGCACTTCCCGAATTTCTGCTCAAAAAGCATGATTAAATGGTTTGCCTTTTCTGATATTACGTTTCCATTTTTCCCATACTTATAAAAGGAATTCCAGCTTATTGAATATAATCTGTTTTGATAAAACTTAGTCCAATTGTTATATTTAAATTCTTCCATATAACGCATGAAAGGTTCACATCCAGGAGTATAGCCATTATGGGTAAGACTTAATATAGTTTTTACGTAAACTTTCAATATCAACGAAATTGTCCATTGACTGGAAGTGATATCCGTCAAAAACAAATCCCGAACCATTCTTGTCTTTTAACGATTTCTCAAACTTACTAATAGCCAAATGCGCTTGAACTTGAGTCATCCCATAGCGGACTGTACCAAAAATCGTATCACCTAATGCGGCAAATATTCGTTCTCGTTCTATTGAGTCTTGCTGACGAACAAGATTAATTTGAGCCAAAGAATCATTGATCTTTTGACTGTCATTATCTACTTTGTACCCACCTCGATTCTTACATGAGAATACTGATGCTAATACTATAATTGAAAATATGATACGTCTCATAAGCCTGTTACAATTTAAAATTATGAATATTATAAACCATGAAGGATGTTAAGAGGATTATTCTTTGCTTTGTATATTTCGTTTTCATTTTTATCAAAGACTCCTTTTAATTTGCAGTGAGGACATTCGAATTGTCCGTTGGTTGTTCTCATCTGAATTAGTTTTTCCTCATTATCCCAACAATGAGTGCAATAAATGGCATCGTTATCTCCTTCTAATGTAAGGTATAACTCTGGATGTCGTTGTATTCTTTCTTTATTTTTTAGTTTCTTTTCTATTCTTTCGATTTCTTCGTGTAAATGATTAATCGTGTTCTGCTGATCTAAAGCTTGTTCGCTTAGATTAGTTAACTGACGGTATAGTTCTATATTGTCTGATTGTTGAACAATCTTAGCCACGTCTTTAATATTTTCAACTAATCCCATATATTATAACATAAATTTCTTATTTCATTGCTATTATAGCCTGCATCAAAGCATATACTTCTTCAGCTTTAGACTTGTCACTTCCAAATTCTAATGTTAGTATAGGCTCCTCAATTGATTTTATTCCTATCTTGACAATATATGAACCAGAGTTATTTTGAGAAATAGTGCTAGTGGATTCCTTTTTTGCAGTAACCGCCCCTACCACAGCCCCTGCTACACCAAATGTTAATGCACCTAGAGCAGCACGCCCTAACATGCTACCAGTTTTGGTTCTTGTTGTTTGGGCTATAATAGCATCCTTTGATTTTTCATCGTGAAGAGAACAATTCATTATATCACAGAAACTATACTCTTTTCTTCCAATTACTATCTTATTAATATGCTGGAATACTATTATATCACTATATTGCATAGTATCGTTGCCTTTATTATATTGAATAGCAATAGTACGTGTTGGTGTACCATATTTTCCTGTCAATCCCTTTTTAAATGCTTCATTTGATTTCATTATCTTATTCAACTCTTCTCCTCTTTTAATCTTATACAATTCTTTTTGAATTCTTTTTTTCTTGCTTTGTTTATAAAATATATAAGCTAACAACACTCCTATCAAACAGAAACCGATTAAAAATAAAAAAGCAAAAAAATCGCTAGAACTTAACTCTCTTCCAATTTCTTCCTTTAATTGTTTGTCAAAAGCCTTATCTTCATAGGAGTAATCTATCCAATTATCATCTTTAATATTCAATTTAATATCTACTAATTCACTATGCCATTCGAAGGCATTAGGGGCGTGATATTCAAGATCAGAATTAGGTTCTCCATAAAGCGACTTTAACTCATTTAGTATTGATGTTGAGTTTCCCCCATATATTCTATACCAATATGAGGCAACTTGTTTTGTTTTTGGGGTATAATTGCAATTAAATCTTATATATTGCCCTTCGCCAGAATAGGTATAACATACACTTGGAATATTACTTACGTTTTTCTCTTCCTTCTCTTCAAAACCATCTTCACGTAACTGTACAACTATATTATCAAGGTTGCGCTCTTTTGACAAATCGAAGAAATGCAGTTTCATTTCTTGTGAATTGATAGAAATAGGAATAGCAAAAAGGAAGGCAATAACAAGCAAACAAATTTTGGTATTACTTAAATGTACCATATTCATATGTATTAAAATCATCTATATTATTACAACTAAAATATTATCTTAGAGAATTCAAAAGATTTTCAAGACTTATTTCATCCATAATTAACACGTCACGAGGCTTACTACCATTGCAGCGCCCAACAATACCAGCCTTTTCCAGCTGGTCCATTAATCTGCCTGCTCGATTATAGCCAATTGCAAACTTTCTTTGAATCAGACTCGTTGAGCCTTCTTGGGTCAAGACTATTAAACGTGCAGCATCTTCAAACAATGAATCTAAATGAGTCATATCAACATCGCTTGACTCGCCATATTCATTTTCATCAAAATATGGGTCTGACAATTCAAATGGACTTATATAGCCTTGCTGTTCAGAAATGAATTTGCAAATACGTTCGGTCTCTGGTGTATCCACAAAAGCGCATTGGACTCTTATACAATCAATGCTTTTGCCAACTCTAAACAACATATCACCATTCCCTAACAACTCTTCTGCTCCATCACAATCAAGAATGACTTGAGAATCTATACGCTCTGGCAGCCTAAAAGCGATACGTGTTGGGAAATTAGTCTTGATTGCTCCTGTGATAATATCATTGGTAGGTCGTTTCGTTGAAATGATCATGTGAATACCAACTGCACGAGCATATTGAGCCAATTGAACTATTGGTGTCTCGAAATCTTGCCCTTTCTCTTCAATAAAGTCTCCGTACTCATCAATAACGACAACAATATAAGGCATGAATCTGTGCCCAACAGCAGGATTTAACTGACGATTTATAAATTTGCTGTTATATTCTTGGACGTTTCTAACACATGCCATTTTCAGCAAATCATAACGAACTTCCATCTCCTTGCACAAGCTGTTCAATGTGCAAATGGCCTGACCACTATTTGATACTATAACAGGTTCGTCAGGCAATGAAGCAAGGAATTGTTTGGCAATCTGAGCATACATCCCAAACTCAACTCCATAAGGATCCATGAGTACAAATTTTAATTCTGCTGGATGTTTCTTATAGAGTAAAGATATAATCATTGCATTTAGCGCTATTGATTTGCCCTGACCTGTTGAGCCTGCAATAAGAATGTGAGGTGCTTTGGTTAGGTCAAACATAAAAACCTCATTGGTGATGGTTTTGCCTATCGCACAAGGAAGTTCCATCGTTGTTTCTTGGAATTGTTTTGTGTTTAGAATACTTTCCAAAGGAACAACAGAGGGACGTATATTGGGCACTTCTATACCGATGGTACCTTTACCAGGTATAGGAATTAGAATCTGAACATTATGAGAACTCAATGCCAGAGCTATATCATCTTCTAATCCTCTCAATTTAGATGCATTCACACCAGGAGCAAGTGTTATCTCATATAGTGTAACTCTTGGCCCAACACTCGCTTTAATAGTAGACACAACAACTCCAAAGTTCCACAGAACATCAACAATTCTATTCTTATTAGCTTGTTGTTCTTCGATGTCAATGTGTGATGTATTGTCATACTTCCTCAGTAAATCAAAGGTTGGATAGTGATAGTTCTCCAAGTCCTTTTTGGGGTCGTATGGAATTGAGAGATCACCATAGACAATGTCATTATGATTATCTTCTCGATTAATAGGTGTATGGTGTGTGTACTGCTGAGAACCTACAGGACCTTCATATTGTAGTTCTTCTTTGCTGACAGTAGGAGTAACTTCTTTTTCTCTATAATTTTGCGTTTCTTGTTGTATTCCTGTTGAACTATGTTTAGAGCTATCGACTTTATCTCTTCTATACAATCCAGTTCCCGGGATACCTGTATTTACATATGTCCCATTAGGACCTACTGATACATTTGCACCTTTTGGACCAATATTTACCCCTAAACCACTTTTACTAATATTAATGTAAAAGCCGGGAAATATCTTTATGCGTTTTCTAAATCTCCATCCCATAAAACCTAACTATTACTAACAGACTCCATAAACTTCTTATTGAACAATTCCTCCACGCCAACATTCAATAGTTTTGAGATCCTTGCTAAAGTCTCAATATCTGGCTGAGAAGAATTGGTACACCATTTGGAAATAGTGGATGGACTCACTCCAAGTTCCTCGGATAGCCATTTACTGGGGTACCCTCCACGATATTATCAACATCGTGGATTCCTCCCTTCTTTTGTTCCACTAGCACTAATTTTAGGCGATTTACGTCTTGCATACATTTCAAATTTTTAGTTTGGGTGTAAAGTTAGTGAAAAAACTTCAATCAAAATAATATTTGCTTGTTTTTTAGTGTTTATTAAGCCTAATAAAGTGAAAGATGCGGCTTAACACCGCATCTTTCTTGGGTAGAGTATTACATGTGGAATCCACGACTTCGACCTTGCTGACATTCCTCTTTCATATCCTGAACAATATAGGAGAGTTGTCCCTTTACCTTCTCACACTCATCAGATTTCAAGAAGGGAAATGAGGCGTTAAGCACAGTGTCTGCTGCAACATCTTTATCTGGCTGGCCGTTCATATAGCGTTTAACATCACCCTCTTGACTGGATGAGAAGCTGCGATAGCCTGACTGAACATAATCGAGTACTGCCTTAACAGCACCTCATAACAGTTCTGAGAGCGTTGACAGATAATGACCAATCCGTTCGCGATAGTCATTGATGATGCTATCTTTTTGTCTGATTATTCGATCTTTCTCTTGATTATCCTGTTGATGTCGAAATTCCTCACCTTTATACTTGGCTTGAAGTTCTTCGTTTTTCTTGTCCTTTTGTGCCAATTGTTGACTCTGCCTGTCTCGTTCATTTTCCAAGGCTTGCTGATATTTCCGCTGTAGGGCCGCTTTTTGCTTTGGCAGTTCCTCTTTCAGATGCTTGTTCTCTTTCTCCATGTCAGCATACTTGCATAATTATGAAGATAGAAAGTCGGACACAAAACATAGGCGACACAAAAAGCTTATAATGCTAACCTATATATACCAAATATCGCTTATTATATTAACCTTTTTGGCTAAAAATTTGGTTATTACAATAAGTTTATTTATATTTGCACGCAAAAATAGTGATAATGGATACTCTATTTAAGAAACATCGTATATTGATATCGCAGACGAACACTGACATCGTTCGCGAAATCATGAAGTCTGTGAACTGGGAGAAGCAACTTTATGGAGTGAATGCTGGCGAGGCCCTGTATTGTGTGATGGACAGCATGTACTTTACCAGTCACACGCTGATGGAAGTGGCAGAACGCTTCCACCTGATGGGAGGCAAGCACCTGTTTCTGGACGAAGTGCATAAATATCCTACATGGAGCAAGGAACTGAAAGAGATTATCGACCTATGGCCCGATATGAAGATTACATTTACGGGCTCGTCGCTCCTGCAGATTCTGAATGCTGATGCCGACCTGTCGCGAAGGGTGCTGAGCTACAAAATGGCAGGACTATCGTTTAGAGAGTATCTCCGTTTCTATAAGAATATAGAACTACCTGTACATACTCTGAAGGAAGTGCTGGAGGATGCGGATGCTGTGTGCGATGAGGTATGCAAGGTATGTCATCCCCAACCTTTGTTTGAAGAATATCTGCGTGCAGGCTACTACCCCTTCTACGATGGCGACGAACAGGAATACTACAGTCGCATAGAGAATGTGGTAAGTTTTATTATCGACCAGGAGATGACGCAGTTATGTGGCGTTGATCCTGCCTACACACGTAAGCTCAAGGCAATGATGATGTTTCTCGCCAATAATGTGCCTTACGATGTGAATATAGCCAAACTGGCATCATATCTAGAGCTGAACAAAAACACGGTACTGAGCTATCTGGCGAGTATGCAAAAGGCTGAACTGCTGCACCTGCTGTATGCGGATAACAAATCGGTGACCAAGATGCAGAAGCCTGACAAGATATATGTGCACAATCCCAATATGCTCTGCGCACTGAGCTCAAATCTCAATGTAGGCACCCTGCGAGAGTGCTTTGTGGTCAATCAACTGTCAGTAGACCATACTGTAGAATATGGTAAAACACAGGGCGACTTCTTGATTGACGGCAAGATAACAGTTGAAGTGGGCGGCCAGGATAAGTCGTTCGACCAGATAGCAGACATACCCAACTCATACATTCTAGCAGACTCCATGGAATTCCCCATTGGCAAGAAGCTACCCCTCTGGGTGGTAGGACTGCTGTATTAAGTGGGACTCATGTGCTAGGTGCTAAACCGTACAGGACAGCTGTTCCTGCGTGTGGCTTAGCTGTACTCGCATGCGAGACAGCTGTAGCCAGTGACGAGACAGCTGTAGACGTGGAAAAGTGGTAGGAGTTTTGCAAAAGTGGTACGACTTTTCAGAAAGTGGTACCACTTTTTCGTGTATTAGCTGTTCCCGCGCGCAGGAACAGCTGTCCCGTAGCTGGGATGAGCTAATACGGAGATGAGACAGGCTGATACAGAGGCGTGGTGCGCCGTCTCGCGCCCGTGCGCGCTCGCCTGCGTCGAGCGAGAGCTTTTTGGTTCTGCGTCAATTTGGGTGGTAATTTATTGTTGCATTATTTAACTAACTATCTAATATTCAATACATTAGTTAACTAAATAAAGTTGCAGATGTG
>CADCGD010000023.1 GCA_902800925.1 uncultured Bacteroidales bacterium
GATTGCTACTACCTCATAACCCTCGGCCTCGAACATCTGACGGAATGCGAGACGACCAATACGGCCAAAACCGTTAATTGCTACTTTTGTCATAATTCTAAAACTTTTTTATAAAAATGAGTTATAAATTTGCTTTCTCCATCAAAAAATGTGCCTTTTGTTGCACTTTTTTCTGTTTTCGGGCACAAAGTTACAAAAAAATATCTATATTTGCATTCGAATTCAGTCTTAATTTAAGTGAAAAGTGAAAAAGCGAAAGCGAAAAAGTGTCAAACGAACGTTTCACGGCTGATATTGCAAAATGCAGTTAGCAAAATGCGGCCTTCGGTCAATAGAGAATGGATCATTATTATTTGAGTCAAACTTATAATTTTTACGACTATGGGATTTATTAAAGAATTCAAAGAGTTTGCCATGAAGGGCAATGTGATGGACATGGCAGTCGGTGTTATCATCGGCGGTGCTTTCGGTAAGATTGTATCTAGTCTGGTCAACGATGTACTGATGCCTCTTGTGGGTATGATTACGGGCAACATCGACTTTACGACGTTGACATTCAAGATTGGCGAGGGTGAGGATGCTGCCGTGCTGGCCTATGGCAATTTCATCCAGAACACTGTTGACTTCATCATCGTCGCTTTCTGTATCTTCCTGATGCTGAAGGCCATCAACAAGCTGAACCGCAAGAAGGAAGAGCCCGCTGCTCCTGAGGCTCCCAAGGGTCCCACGCAGGAAGAGTGTGGGTATCGTTGCGCTGCCGTTGGCCATTGCCTTCGGTATAGCCAGTGGTGTAAGCCCTGAGAAGGGCATTATCACTGCCATCGTCGCCGGACTATTTATATCGTTGTTCGGTGGTAGTAAAGTTCAGATTGGTGGACCTACGGGCGCCTTCATCGTCATCGTCTATGGCATCATCCAGCAGTATGGTATTCAGGGACTGACCATTGCCACACTGATGGCTGGTGTGTTCCTCATCATACTGGGTGTACTGCGCCTAGGCACCATCATCAAGTACATTCCCTACCCCATCGTGGTAGGTTTCACCAGCGGTATTGCAGTCACCATCTTCACCACACAGGTGAAAGACCTGCTGGGCATGTCGATAGACGGAGCCATTCCCAGCGACTTCATAGCGAAATGGGGTGTATACCTATCTAATATAGGTAATATAGACCCGTGGAGTGCGTTGGTGGGTATTATCAGCGTGGCCATCATTGCTGCATGGCCCATGCTGGCACGACTGTTCCACCTGTCACCACTCAAGGCACTGCCTGGTTCACTGGTTGCCATCATCGTGATGACTGTTGCCGTGCTGTTGCTCAAAGAGTATGCTGGTGTAACGAGTGTCGAGACTATCGGTGACCGTTTCAGCATCAACTCCACCCTGCCAGGTGCCGTGGTTCCTGAACTGTCATGGGAGACCATCAAGGGACTTGTTGGTCCTGCGGTCACCATCGCCGTCTTAGGTGCTATCGAGTCGTTGCTTTCAGCAACCGTTGCAGATGGTGTCATTGGCGACCACCACAACTCTAACACAGAGCTGATTGGTCAGGGTATTGCCAACCTGGCATCGCCCATCTTCGGTGGTATTCCTGCTACAGGCGCCATCGCCCGTACCATGACCAATATCAACAATGGTGGACGCACACCGGTGGCTGGCATCATCCATGCTGCCGTGCTGATGCTTATCTTCCTGTTCCTCATGCCACTGGCGCAGTATATCCCCATGGCCTGTCTGGCAGGTGTGCTGGTTATCGTCAGCTACGGCATGAGTGGCTGGCGTTCGTTCCTGGCAATGACACGCAATCCAAAGAGTGATGTTACCGTGCTCTTGCTGACATTTTTCCTCACCATCATCTTCGACCTCACCGTCGCTATCGAGTTCGGCCTCATCTGTGCCTGTCTGCTCTTTATGCGTCGTATGTCGGAGACCACCGATGTCAAGGCTATCTACGACGAGATTGACCTCAACGAGGATGCTGACATGCAGGCTGGCAACTTAGAGCACCTCACCATCCCTGAGGGCGTGGAGGTTTACGAGATCAACGGTCCATACTTCTTTGGTGCCGGTAACCGTTTCGAGGATATCATGGCCCGTTACGGTCGTCATCCCAAGGTGCGCATCATCCGCATGCGTAAGGTACCATTCATCGATTCCACAGGTCTCCACAACTTGGAGAACATGTGTCTGATGAGCCAAAAGGAGGGTATCACCATCGTCCTCTCCGGTGTCAACGAGAAGGTAGATGCAGTACTGCGTCGCAACAACTTCGAACAGCTGTTGGGCAAGGAGAACATCTGCAACCACATCGACCTCGCCCTGGCTCGTGCCAGTGAGATTGTAGGGTCATAATCCTCTTATCATACAACAAAAAAAAGCATCTCAGTTCTTTGAGATGCTTTTTTGTTTGGGTCACTCCCACTCGATCGTAGCAGGTGGTTTTGACGAGATGTCGTAGCAGACGCGGTTGACGCCACGAACCTTGTTGATAATCTCGTTGCTGACCTTTGCCAAGAAGTCGTAAGGCAGATGAGCCCAGTCGGCAGTCATGGCATCGGTAGAGGTGACGGCACGGAGGGCGACAGGATTCTCGTAGGTGCGCTCATCGCCCATGACGCCCACCGAACGAACGGTAGAGAGAAGGATGGCGCCAGCCTGCCATACCTTATTATATAATGTCTCACCATCAGTATCGACATATTCGCGGAGTCCACGGATATAGATATCGTCGGCATCCTGCAGGATGCGAACTTTCTCGCGGGTGATGTCGCCTAAAATACGAACAGCAAGGCCTGGACCAGGGAAGGGATGACGCGAGATGAGGTGCTCAGGCATCTGAAGCTGACGACCCACACGACGCACCTCGTCTTTAAACAGCCACTTCAGGGGCTCGCAGAGCTGCAAGTGCATCTCCTTAGGCAGACCACCCACGTTGTGGTGGCTCTTGATGACCTTACCCGTGATGTTCAACGACTCAATACGGTCAGGATAGATAGTACCCTGAGCAAGCCACTTGGCATCGGTAATCTTCTTGGCCTCGGCATTGAACACCTCGACGAAGTCGCGACCAATAATCTTGCGCTTTTGCTCTGGTTCGGTGACACCTGCCAGGTCGGCAAAGAACTTTTCGCTAGCATCGACACCAATGACGTTCAAGCCCAATACCTTGTAATCGTCCATGACCTGCTGGAACTCGTTCTTACGCAGCATGCCGTGGTCGACGAAGATACAGGTCAGGCGATTGCCAATGGCCTTGTTCAGCAGTACAGCAGCGACAGAGCTGTCCACACCGCCAGAAAGACCCAGGATGACGCGGTCGTTGCCCAACTGCTCTTTGAGTTCAGCAACAGTGGTGTCAACAAACGATGCGGCGCTCCACTCCTGACGAGAACCGCAGATGTCTACCACGAAGTTCTTCAGCAGCTGGGTACCCTGCAATGAGTGGTACACCTCGGGGTGGAACTGAACGGCCCAAACGGGTTGCTTGGTAGAGGCAAAGGCTGCGTTGGTCACATCGGCTGTAGAGCCTATAACCTTGAAGTCGCTGGGGATGGCGGTGATAGTGTCACCATGACTCATCCATACCTGTGAGTGCTGGTCAAATCCTTTGAACAGCGGATTCGTCGTGTCTACCGTCTTGAGGTTGGCACGACCGTACTCACGGGAGTCTGCCTTCTCGACCTTACCGCCCAGCGTGTGGGAGATGAACTGAGCGCCATAGCAGATGCCCAGCACAGGCACCTTGCCAACAAACTGCGAAAGGTCTACCTTAAACGCCTCTGGGTCGTGAACCGAATAAGGCGAACCACTAAGGATGACACCGATGACATCAGCATCGTCACCCTTGGGGTACTTGTTGTAAGGCAAAATCTCACAGAAGGTGTCGAGTTCGCGCACCCTGCGGCCAATGAGCTGCGTGGTCTGAGAACCGAAATCTAAAATGATAATCTTTTGCATTTTTACTATAATGATTGAATAAACTTTTCTGTTTGATCCAATGTCTCGATTTTGCCGACGTCCATGAGCTGGAGGTCAGGCTTCACCAAACCAACGATAGGCGCACGATGGCAGACGGAGAGGTAGAAGTCGATGATGGGGAAACGGTCAGGGAAGCGCTCCATCAGGGGGAACAGACGAGGCGAGAAAGAATGGATGCCTGAGAAAGCAAACATATTCAGTTCCTCACCATGCTGTGAAAGACCTGTACGACGAACATACTCGTACGGGCTCTTGATTTCGCCAGTCTCTATGTTCTTCCAACCCATCAGGTGCATGGCATTGTCGAACAAGAGGTAGCGCTTGGTCTTACGCTGACTGACCAACAGCACAGCATCCTCATCAGGCTGGTGCTGACGGGCAAACCAATCATAGTTTACATTGTCGAGGATATCGACATTATGAATTAGGATGGGTTGATCGTCACGAAACAGCGCTTGCGCCTTCTTCAATCCCCCACCCGTCTCCAACAGTTGGTCACTCTCGTCGCTGAAATGTACCAGCGGTGCATAGTCCTGTTCCTTGACGTAGTCGATAATCTGTTGCGCAAAATGATGGATATTCACGACGAAACGGTCGTAGCCCTGAGCCATCAGTCGACGGATATTGATATCCAACAGAGGTCGTCCGCCTACAGGCACCAATGCCTTGGGCATCGTGTCGGTCAGGGGCTTTAAACGGGTGCCGAGTCCTGCGGCAAAAATCATTGCTTGTCTCATAAAACGTGCAATTCTCTTTTTTCGTGGTGCAAAGGTACGAATAATTGCGGAATTTTTACTATATTTGCACGCAGATTTTGAAACAACACATAAAAATATGAAAACTAAAGCCCTACAAACAACCTTGGCAGCAACATGCTGCATGGCGATGGTGGCATCCTGTCAACCCACCTCTAACCTCTCAACGGCCAACTCTCAGCCCTCTACTCCAGGCAATCCCTACATGCCGTTATGGGAACACATTCCTGATGGTGAGCCGTATGTTTTCGAAGACCCCGACCAACCCGGCAAACAGCGTGTCTATGTCTATGGTTCGCACGACAATCTGATAACCGAATATTGCGGACGTGACCAGGTAGTGTGGTCGGCATCTGTGGATAGTCTGAACAACTGGCGCTATGATGGTGTCATACTGGTGGTTGACAAAAACCGTGATGGCGAGCCCTTCGACTCTGCCGGTACTGCCGATGTATTGTATGCACCTGATGTAACACTGGTGACGGATGCCAATGGCAAGAAGACCTACTACTTGTTCCCCAACGACCAGACGGGTTCTCGCAACGGACTGATTGCCAAGAGCGACCGTCCTGACGGACCTTTTGAGGTGTGCAACTGGAGCAAGGACAATCCCAACTTGGTGGATGGCGTGCTACAGTTCGACCCTGCCGTATTTGTCGATGATGATGGTCGTGTGTATGGCTACTGGGGATTTGAACGCTCGTATGCTGCCGAGTTCGACCCAACGACGATGGCTACCGTGAAACCTGGTACCAAGATTGTGGAGGATATGATTTCCGGTCGCAACCAAGACGGCATTTTCAGTTTCTTCGAGGCCAGCAGCATCCGTAAGATCAAGGATAAGTATGTGTTCATCTACAGCCGTTTCACCAAGGACGGCGAGTTTGGCTTGCCGACAAGCAACTACACCTTGGCCTATTGCTATAGCGACAACCCCTTAGGCCCTTGGACCTATGGCGGCACTATCATCGACGGTCGCGGCCGTGAGAAGGATGAGCAGGGCAATGTGATTGCTTCAGCAACCCCCGACGGCAACACCCACGGCAGCATCTGCGAGATCAATGGTCAGTGGTATGTCTTCTACCACCGTCAGACAGGCACCAACGAGTATGCCCGTCAGGCCATGGTGGCACCCATCGACGTGAAGGTCGAGGAAGGTAAGGGCGGCAAGGTGGAAATCAGCGAGGGCGAGTACAACAGCCAGGGCTTTGCACTGAATGGTCTCGACCCCTTTGAGCGCCATTCTGCTGGCATCTGCTGCTGGTACACGGGTCCGAAAACTGCCACCCACGAGTGGCCCAACAATACGTTCTATGGTTCGTATGTGGCTGCTGGCTATGGTACAGACGACAAGTTCGACGCCCCATACGACCTTCGCAACAACACCAATCTGGTAGTGAACAATACCGATGGTTCTATCGTGGGTTACAAGTACTTTAACTTCGATGCAGACCGTTTGGGTACCGAGAATGACCTGATGCTTGTCCTGCGCCTTACGCCCGAAGGCATTGACGGCACCATCGAAATCATGCAGGATCACCCCTGGGCATCACAGGGCGGCAAGAAGATTGGCGAGATAACGCTGAAGGCCGACATGCCAAAGGAATGGTGTGACATGGCAGTAGGCATCGATAAAACCGACCTCACTGGCAAGCATGCCATCTTCTTTGTCTTTAAGTCCGATACCAAGGACAAGTCACTCTGCACACTTGACAACTTCGAATTTTGTCATTCCAAATAACAACAAAAACTAACACTCAATTATCAACTATGAAAAGATTACTCTTTATGGCAGTGACTGCCATGCTGACAACCGCGGCAACAGCCCAAGTGAAGTATCCGTTCCAAGACCCCTCGTTGTCTAACAAGGAACGCGTAGAGAACCTGTTGTCCCTGCTGACCCCCGACGAGAAGGTGGGTCTGATGATGAACAAGTCTGTTTCAGTAGACCGACTCGGCATCCCCAGCTACAACTGGTGGAGTGAGGCTTGTCATGGTGTACGTCAGGGAGGCTACACCGTCTATCCACAACCCATCGGTATGGCGGCAGCCTTCAATGCGCAATTGGTTTACGACGTCTTTTCGCAGGTCAGCGACGAGGCCCGTGCCAACTGGAACCGCACCGACCACAACGACCACAAGCTGTTTAATGTGCCACAGGGTGTGACCTACTATCCTGGCAATCCGGAACTGACGTTCTGGTGTCCGAATGTCAACATCTTCCGCGACCCGCGCTGGGGACGTGGACAGGAGACCTGCGGCGAGGACCCCTATATGAATGCCGTGCTGGGTGTGCAGACTGTTCTGGGTATGCAGGGCAACAACGACAAGTATTTCAAGACCCACGCCTGTGCCAAGCACTATGCCGTACACAGCGGACCGGAGCCCTTGCGCCACTCCATGAATGTAGAGCCCACGAACCGTGACCTGTGGGAGACCTATCTGCCAGCCTTCAAGGCACTGGTCAAGAAAGCCAATGTCCGCGAGGTGATGTGTGCCTATCAGCGTTTCGAGGGCAAGCCCTGTTGTACGAGCGACCGTCTGCTCATTGACATCCTGCGCAACAAGTGGGGCTACGATGCTATCGTGCTCACCGACTGCGACGCCATCAACAATTTCTATAATAAAGGACAGCACGAGACACACGACGGTCCGCTCAGCGCCTCTGTCGATGCCGTGCTCAACGGTACCGACCTGGAGTGTGGCAAGGTGTTCATGTCGCTGGCTGAGGGTCTGAAGAAAGGAATGATCAAGGAGTCTGACCTCGACAAACACCTACGCTATACGCTGATGGGCCGCTTCGAGCTGGGCATGTTCGACCCCGCCGAGATGCTGCCATGGGCCAATATCCCTGCTTCTAACATCAGCAGTGAGGAGCACGATGCCCTTGCAACTCAGGCTGCCCGCGAGTCGATGGTGCTGCTGGAAAATAAGGCCAATGGGACCAATGGGGCCAATGTGCTTCCTCTGAGTAAGAGCATCAAGACCCTCGCCGTCATCGGTCCCAATGCCGACGACGTGGAACTGCTGAACGGCAACTACGGTGGCACACCTACCGACAACCACAAGCACTCATTGCTGGAAGGCATCAAGGCCGCCCTGCCCAACACGAAGATTATCTACGAGAAGGCTTGCGAGCTGAACGACGAGTACACCACCGTTCACCACCTGCAAGACTTCAACGGCGGCAAGGGTATCAAGGTGGAGTTCTTTAACAACGCCGTGCTTAGCGGTTCCCCCGCTAAGACAGATTATTACAACGAACTGAACTTCTCAACCTTTGGCGCCTGGGGCTTTGCACAGGGTGTCAATCGCGACACGCTCTCGGTTCGTCTCAGTGGCCAGTATGTGTCAACGTTCACTGGCGAGATGAAGTACACACTGACTACCGACAACGGCTACGTGCTGAAAGTCAACGGTGAGGTTGTTGAGGAAGCTCAGCCCGCTCGTGGTCGTCGTGGCTTCGGCTTCGGACGTCGTGTAGAATACAAGTCGTTCCCCGTAGAGCAGGGCAAGACCTACGACGTGGTCATTGAATACAAGCACGGCAACGGACAGTTCGCCATGTTGCGTGGCGACATCTGCGAGCGCAAGTTGGCCGACTTCACTGAGCTGGCTAACAAAGTCAAAGGGGCCGACGCCATCATCATCATTGGCGGTATCTCTGCCCGCATGGAGGGCGAAGGTGGTGACAAGCAGGACATCGAACTGCCGAAGGTGCAGCAGATGCTCGTCAAGGCGATGCACCAGACCGGCCGTCCCGTCGTCTTCGTCAACTGCTCTGGTTCTGCCATCGCCTTTGGCAGTGTCGAGGGACAGTACGACGCCCTGTTGCAGGCCTGGTATCCTGGTCAGGGTGGTGCCAAGGCACTCGCTGAGGTACTGTTTGGCGACTACAACCCTGGCGGCAAGCTGCCCGTCACCTTCTATCGCTCCAACAACGACCTGCCCGACTTCCTGGACTACTCCATGAAGAACCGCACCTACCGTTACTTCACGGGCCAGCCGCAGTATGCTTTCGGCTACGGTCTGAGCTACACCACGTTCAGCGTTGGCAAGGGTAAGATGACGTCGAAATCCGCTAAGGCTGGCAAGACGAACAAAGCCTATACCGTACTGGCTATCCCCGTCACCAATACCGGCAAGCGCGAGGGCACCGAGACCGTACAGGTTTATGTGAAGCGTCTCGACGATGCCGGCGCTCCCATCAAGGCACTGAAGGGTTTCCAGAAGCTGACCTTGCAGCCCGGTGAAACTAAGAGGGCCGTGATTGCACTGGACAGCGAGGCCTTTGAGTATTACGACGAGATGATTGACGAGCTGGCTGTCAAGCCCGGCCGTTACCAGATTCTCTACGGTACCTCGTCGTTGGACAAAGACCTGCAGAAACTTGATTTCACAGTGAAATAAACGAATGATGGGGATGGTTTCGAGCCATCCCCATCATTCATTTTAATATGCCTGTTCATGGACCCCTTTGACCGCTCGGCCAGAGGGGTCATTCATATTCTTAAATGCGGCATCCCATTCCAAGGCGATGGCGGTAGAACATGCTACGCTGGCCTCGCTGGGTACGCTCTTGGCGGCGCTGTCAGAAGGGAAGTGCTCAGCGAAGATGCTGCGATAATAGTATTCCTCCTTGTTCTTTGGCGGGTTGATGGGGAACCGCTCGGCAGCATGCGTCATTTGCTCGTCGCTGACAGCCTCAGCGGTGATTTGTTTCAAGGTGTCAATCCAACTGTAGCCTACGCCATCGCTGAATTGTTCCTTTTGGCGCCAGGCGACTTCTTCGGGCAGCATGTCGGCAAAGGCCTCGCGAACAATCTTCTTTTCGATGATAAACCTCCCCTCGCCTTTTGGAGAGGGGTTGGGGGAGAGGCCACACATTTTTGCCTCGGGGTTGGTACGCATGGCCACATCCAGGAACTCCTTGTCGAGGAAGGGCACACGACCCTCGACGCCCCAGGCAGAGAGACTCTTGTTGGCGCGCAGACAGTCGTACATATACAGCTTCGATAGCTTGCGCACGGTCTCGTCGTGGAAGTCCTTGGCTGTCGGTGCCTTGTGGAAGTACAGGTAGCCACCGAAGATCTCGTCGGCACCCTCGCCCGAAAGCACCATCTTGATACCCATCGACTTGATGACGCGGGCCAGCAGGTACATCGGCGTGGATGCGCGGACGGTGGTGACGTCGTAGGTCTCGATGAAGTAGATGACATCGCGGATGGCGTCCAGACCCTCCTGAATGGTGTAGTTGATTTCGTGGTGCACAGTGCCGATGTGGTCGGCCACGAGCTTGGCCTTCGCCAGGTCGGGCGCACCCTTCAGTCCCACGGCAAACGAGTGCAGGCGCGGCCAGTAAGCGCGCGTCTTCGAGTCGTCCTCGATGCGGTGCTCGCTGAACTTTTCAGCGATTGCAGAGATGACAGAAGAGTCGAGGCCGCCGGAAAGTAGCACGCCATAAGGTACATCGCTCATCAGCTGACGCTTGACGGCGTCCTCCAATGCATCATGGATGGCCTGCACAGAAGCCTTGTTGTCCTTTACTGCCTCGTAGTCAAACCAGTCGCGCTGGTAGTACCGTTTTAGTTTAGAATGTAGAGTGTAGGGTGTAGAGTTTGCTACCGCCGTAGATTCTGCGCTCCCCTCAAGGGCGGTAGCAAACTCTACATTCTCCGTTCTACACTCTCCACTCCAAAAATAGTGGCCGGGCAGGAACGGCTCATAGCGCTCGCACTGTCCTTCCAGGGCTTTCAGCTCGGAGGCCACATACATCGTGCCGTCGCTGTCGTACCCTATATATAAAGGTATCACGCCGATGGGGTCGCGGGCAATGAGGAACTCGTTCTTCTCCTCGTCGTAAAGCACAAAGGCGAAGATACCGCTGAGTTGTTCCAACATCTGACAAATCTGTTCATGGGTGTAACCACTCCCCTCGCCCTTTGGAGAGGGGTCGGGGGAGAGGCTTCTATACAGCGCCAGTATCACCTCACAGTCGCTGCCCGTCTGAAACTCATACTGTCCGGCATAGCGACGACGAATCTCCTGATGGTTGTATATCTCACCGTTCACCGCCAGCACCTGTTTCCTGTCGGGCGAGAACAGCGGCTGTCCCCCACTCTCTGGGTCCACAATGCTCAGTCGCTCGTGAGCCAGAATGGCGCTGCCGCCACAGTATATTCCACTCCAGTCCGGTCCGCGGTGGCGGATTTTCTGACTCATCTTCAATGCTTTTTCACGCAGCTCATGCGTCTGCTCCTTAACGTTTAATATTGCTACTATTCCACACATGATTCTATTAGACTATTTGACAATTTACTATTTGTTCTTCTCACGGATATGCTCCTCATACTCCGCCAGTTCGCGCTCACCGATGTGCGCCAGTCCGTAGTGCTCATCGTGCTGCGAGAAGTCGAGGCCCACCTTTTCACTATACTCCGACACACGCATGGGAATCAGACTGTCTATGAGTTTATATCCCAGCCAACTCATGGCGAAAGTATAGACGAAGACGATGACGATGGCCAGCAGATGATAGAGGAAGATGACAAAACCATCCCACGTGCCGGCGATGAGTCCTTCCTGAATGAAGATACCCGTCAGCACGGTGCCGAAGATACCACCCGTGCCGTGCGTCGGGAACACGTCGAGGGCGTCGTCGATGCTGGTATGCGAGCGCCAATAGACGGCGACGTTACAGATCAGCGTGATGACGAAAGCAATGAAGATGCTCTGGCCCACGGTGACGTAGCCTGCCGATGGCGTAATGGCCACCAGACCGACCACGCAACCCACGGCGGCACCCATGGCCGACGGCTTTCTGCCGCGCAGACAGTCAAAGAATATCCACGTCATCATGGCCGTTGCCGAGGCGGTGTTGGTATTCAGGAACGCCTTGATGGCCTGACCGTCGGCGTGCAGCGATGAGCCGGCATTGAAACCAAACCAACCCAGCCACAACATAGCAGCACCTAACAATACAAAGGGGATGTTAGCTGGTTCACTCTTACGGGTCTCAGCCTTGCGTCGTCCCAGATAGATAGCACCTGCCAGCGCGGCCACACCGCTGGATGCATGTACCACGATACCACCGGCGAAATCGATGACGCCCCACTTCATAAACAATCCCTCGGGGTGCCACGTCATGTGGGCCAGCGGACAGTAGATGATGAAGAAAAAGAACATCATGAAGAACATATACGCCGAGAAGCGTACACGCTCCGCAAATGATCCTGTAATCAATGACGGGGTGATGATGGCAAACTTCATCTGGAACAGCGCAAACAGTGCCAAAGGAATGGTCGCACCACCTAATATGTTACCAGCAGGTGTGGTATAAACCTCTGCACCAACATTCTGAAACATTAGGAACGTCAGCGGGTTGCCAATCACGCCGCCAATGTCGTCACCGAAGCACAGCGAGAAGCCAACCACAACCCAAAGTACTGAAATCAGTCCCATAGCGATAAACGACTGCAGCATCGTCGAGATGACATTCTTCGCGCCCACCATGCCGCCATAGAAGAACGATAGTCCAGGTGTCATCATCAGCACAAAAATAGTGGCCGTAATCAGCCAAGCCACATCGGCGGCCGATATCACCGACCAGTCACACTCAAACGTAGGCTCCCCTACCGCCAATCCCGCCACGGCTATCAGCGTCATCGCCGTCATCAGGATTATCCATCTTTTCTTAATCTTCATACCTTTTCTTTACCTTTTTATTATTTGCGATGCAAAGGTATAACAAAAAAGAAAGGAAGCCATCAACTTCCTTTCTTTTTGATTTAAAATTCTGTTCTATTGTGACATTTTGCAACGTTTTGAGCTGTCCTGCATATCACTTTGTTTACACAATGTCCTCAAACAGCATCAAATTGTTGCAAATAGTCATTACAGGTACGACAGATAGAGGTAGTTGGTCTGGGCAGGATACTCGGCGGCAAGGGTGTCAATCTGGTTGACGGTGGGCACGAGGCCCAGCATCTTGCGCCATTTGCGGATGGTGAGACCAGCCTGCTCCATCTTCATGCGATGCTCCAAACCGACGGCACGGGCTATCTGGAAATCGCTGAAGCCGTAGACCTTGGCGGCACGCAGCAGCAGAGCAACCTCGGGCGACTGCAGGTACTCCTTGAACTCGCTGGGCTCCATGAACTCTGAAACCTCCGACAGGTGGGCGTACTCGTGCAACTGCTCGTCGATGTTGACGATGTGCTTCAGCTTCTCAAGGAACCAGCGGTCAATCTTGGTCAGCTGATGAATCTGCTCCACGCTGTAACCCATCTGCAGGGCCTTCGACACCACGAAGACACGCATGTCGGTAGGCTCGTGCAGCGAGGTGGCAATGTCAGCAATCTTGATTTCGTGGTTCTCCACAAAACCGTGCATGCCCTGCCCGATCATTCTCAGGCCCTTCTGCAGAGCCTCCTCGAAGGTGCGGCCGACGGCCATCACCTCGCCCACCGACTTCATCGACGAGCCGAGCTGCCGTTTGACGCCGTGGAACTTGGTCAAATCCCAGCGCGGAATTTTTACTACAACGTAGTCGAGGGCCGGCTCGAAGAACGCAGACGTCGTCTTCGTCACCGAGTTCTTCAGTTCGAAGAGCCCGTAGCCGAGGCCCAGTTTTGCAGCCACGAAAGCGAGGGGATAACCCGTGGCCTTACTGGCCAGCGCCGACGAACGGGACAGTCGGGCGTTGACCTCAATGACGCGGTAGTCCTCAGAGTTGGGGTCGAGGGCGTACTGCACATTGCACTCGCCGACGATGCCGATGTGGCGGATGATCTTGATGGCCAGCGCGCGCAGCTTGTGGTACTCGCTGTTGGTCAGCGTCTGGCTCGGAGCCACCACGATGCTCTCGCCGGTGTGAATGCCCAGCGGGTCGAAGTTCTCCATGTTGCAAACGGTGATGCAGTTGTCATACCGGTCGCGCACCACCTCGTATTCTATCTCCTTCCACCCCTTTAGACTTTTCTCCACCAGCACCTGGGACGAGAACGAGAAGGCTTCCTCGGCCTGTGCCAAGAGTTGTTCCTCGTTGTCGCAGAATCCAGAGCCCAAACCGCCGAGGGCGTAGGCAGCACGAAGGATGACGGGGAAGCCCAGCTCGTGGGCAGCCTTCTGTACCTCTTCAACAGTAGAGCAGGCTTCACTCTTGATAGTCTTCACATCTATCTCGTCAAGCTTCTTCACGAAGAGGTCGCGGTCTTCAGTGTCGATAATGGCCTGTACGGGAGTACCCAGTACCTTGACACCATATTTCTCCAGGATGCCCTTCTCGTAGAGTTCCACACCGCAGTTCAGGGCCGTCTGACCACCGAACGACAACAGGATGCCGTCAGGACGCTCTTTCTCGATGACGCGCTCCACGAACTCGGGCGTCACGGGTTGGAAATACACGGTGTCTGCAACGGCTTGTGAAGCCGTACTGACCTCTTTATCTTTTTGCGAGGTCTGCACCGTCGCAATATTGGGGTTAATCAGCACTGAATGAATACCCTCCTCCTTCAGCGCCTTCAACGCCTGTGCACCGCTATAGTCGAACTCACCGGCCTGTCCAATCTTCAGGGCACCGGAGCCTAAAAGCAAAACCTTTTTTATATCTTTCTTCTCCATCATCCTAACATCTTTACGAATTCATCAAACAAAAACTCTGTGTCCACAGGTCCTGAGCATGCCTCGGGGTGGAACTGCGCCGACATCCAGGGGTTCCGCTTGTGGCGGATACCCTCGTTGGAGCCGTCGTTCATATTCACGAAGAGCGGCTCCCAGTCGGCAGGCAGCGTCTTGTCATCGACGGCATAACCGTGGTTCTGCGACGTGATGAAGCATCGTGTAGTACCTACCTGCTGAACGGGTTGGTTGTGTGAACGGTGACCATACTTCAGCTTGTAAGTCGTCGCCCCGGCCGCGCGGGCCAGCAGTTGGTTGCCCAGACAGATACCCATGCAAGGCTTCACCTCCGGGTTATTGAGGAACGTGCGGATGTGCGCCACCGTCTTCTCACAACGCTCAGGGTCGCCAGGACCATTGGCGAGGAAGAGTCCGTCAAACTCCAGCTCGTTGAAGTCGTAGTCCCAAGGCACGCGCACCACCTCGATACCGCGACGGATAAGACAGCGGATGATATTTGCCTTCACACCGCAATCCACGAGCACGACTCGTGGAAGTGTAGAGTATAGAGTGTAGAGTGTAGAGTTTGCTGCCGCCGTGGGTTTGTATGTGATGACCTCCTTGCAGCTGACCTTCTCCACCCAGTTGATGCTGCCATAGTCCTCCTTTTCAGGGAGCGCGGTAGCAAACTCTACACTCTCCACTCTACACTCTCCACTCATTTCTATCCTCCCCATCATCACGCCGTGCTCACGCAGCACCTTCGTCAGGCGGCGTGTATCAATGCCCGTAATGCCTGGCACCTGCTCGCGCTTCAGCCAACTGGCCAACGACTCTTTGGCATTCCAGTGCGAATATGTCTCACTATAGTCGGCCACCACGAGCGCTTTGGCGTGGATGCGGTCGCTCTCCATAAACAGCGGCAGACCGTCGGCACCGTTGCCAGTATCAGGCACGCCGTAGTTGCCTATCAGCGGGAATGTCGTCACCAGTATCTGACCCGCATAGCTGGGGTCTGTCAGACTCTCCGGATAGCCCGACATGGCGGTGTTGAATACCACCTCGCCACTGGTGTTTCCGTCGAATCCAAACGACCAGCCACAGAACGTCGTACCATCTTCGAGTATTAATCTTGCTTGTCTCATATATCTTATTGTTCTCTCTTTAATTTCTGCTCAACATAATTTATAAACGCCTGATTCACCAATTTATTGCCGCCTGGTGTGGGGTAATGACCCGTAAAGTACCAGTCACCCGGATGATTGGGGCATGCCTCGTGCAGCCCCTCGATGCTCTGGAATACCAGTTCGATGGGTGCCTGCATGTCGGCAGGACGCAGCATCTCGACAATCTTCTGGTTGATCTCGTCGACGGTGAAAGGCTCATAGACCGCGCGCACACAGTTCCGCATCTGCTCTTTGGGTTTTGCCAACTCTTGCTTGCAGGTCAAATAGGTGTCGTTCACCAACTGCCACAGGCCGCGCTCCTCAATCAATGCCATCGTGGCGCGGAAGGCACAAAACTCCTCCAGACGGGCCATGTCGATGCCGTAGTAGTCGGGGTAGCGTATCTGCGGCGACGAGCTGACCATCACTATTTTCTTGGGATGCAGACGGTCGAGAATCTTGAAAATGCTCTCTCTTAATGTCGTACCACGAACGATCGAGTCGTCGATGATGACGAGATTGTCCTCGTAGGGTCTGAGTGAACCGTAGCTGATGTCATAGACGTGGGCGGCGAGGTCGTTGCGCTCGCTGTTGTCAGCAATGAACGTGCGCATCTTGATGTCCTTCCAGACGACCTTCTCCGTGCGGACATCGCCATGAAGCTTGCGGAAGCCGTCAGTCATGCCGTAATAGGCTACCTCAGCGGTGTTGGGGATATATGAAAAAACTGTGTTGGTTACGTCGCCGTCAATGGCTTTGAGGATAGCAGGCGTCAACTGCTCGCCCAGTCGTTTGCGCTCCTGATAGATGTCACGATCAGAACCGCGACTGAAGTAGATGCGCTCGAAGCTGCAGGCGCTAAGTTCTTGGGCTGGCATAATCTGCTCCAAGTGACTCTCACCGTTTTTGCGGACGATAAGTGCCTGGCCTGGGTTCAACTCACGAACGTCCTCGGCTTGCAGGTCGAAGGTGGTCTGTAGCACAGGGCGCTCGCTGGCCAGCGCGATAATCTCGTCGTCTTGATACCAGAATGCCGGACGGATGCCCCACGGGTCGCGCACGCTGAACATCTCGCCAGAGCCCGTCAAACCACACATCACGTAGCCACCGTCGTAGTGGCACATCGTCTTTTTCAGCACGTTGGCCATCTCCACGTTATTATCAATATAGTCGGTGATGGCAGTACCCTCAAGTCCCTGTTCCTTGGCCTCAACGAACAGGCGTTCCACCTCGCGGTCCAGACGATGGCCCATCAGTTCCAGCGTGATGTACGAGTCGCCATAGATACGCGGCGACTGGCCTTGCGCGGTGAGGAACTGGAAGACCTCGTCGATGTTCGTCATATTGAAATTGCCGCACAGACAGAGGTTCTTGGCGCGCCAATTGTTACGGCGCAGGAAGGGGTGTACGAACGTCAGACCACTCTTACCTGTCGTAGAATAGCGCAGATGACCCATCAGCAGCTCGCCCTTCATCTCTTCCGTCACACGACTAAATATCTCGGTGATGGCGTCCTTGCCCTCAGCCTTCTCACGGAACATATACTCCGTGCCGGGCTCGTTCTTCAGACTAACCGAGGCGATACCGGCACCCTCTTGTCCGCGGTTGTGCTGCTTCTCCATCATCAGATACAGCTTGTTGAAACCATAGGCCCACGTACCGTATTTCTTCTCGTAGTAGTCCAGCGGCTTCAACAGGCGAATCATCGCCACACCACACTCATGCTTCAGTTGTTCCATATTAGATGCAGGCCTTTATAAACGACATAAACAATGGGTGCGGATGCAGCACCGTAGAAGAGTATTCCGGATGGAACTGTGCACCGATGTACCAGCGCTTTTCTGGTATCTCGACAATCTCCACGAGGTCGGCGGCAGGGTTGATGCCTACACACTTCATGCCAGCCTGCTCGTATTCCTTTTTATAGGCGTTGTTGAACTCGTAACGATGGCGGTGGCGTTCACGGATGGTAGTGTGCCTTGCGGTTTTCCCGCAAGGATCCTGGTAGGCCTCATACGCCCTACTGCCTTCTCGCAGCTCACAATCGTAGGCGCCCAGTCGCATGGTACCGCCCATATCCTTGATATTCTTCTGCTCCTCCATGATGTCGATGACGTTGTGGGGCGTGTCAGGGTTCATCTCGGCACTGTTGGCATCCTTGTAGCCCAACACGTTGCGAGCAAACTCGATGACCATCATCTGCATACCCAGACAGATGCCGAAGGTGGGAATGTCATGGGTACGGGTGTATTCAGCAGCGATGATCTTGCCTTCGATGCCGCGCTGTCCAAAACCAGGACAGATGACGATGCCTGCCATACCCTCCAGCTGTGCGGCGACGTTGTCCGTCGTCAGTTGTTCGCTATTCACGAAATGAATCTTCGCCTTCACATCGTTGTAGATGCCTGCCAGGTTCAGACTCTCGCGGATACTCTTGTAGGCATCCTGCAGGTCGTACTTACCCACCAGACCGATGTGTACCTCGCGCTTGGCGTTGCGCTGCTTGTCCAGGAAGTCGTGCCAGGGTTTCATGGCAGGCGTCTCACCAACAGGAATACCAATCTTACGCATGATGGCGGCGTCAAGCCCTTGCTTCTGCATGCTGACAGGCACCTCGTAGATGCTGGGCATATCCTCGCTCTGCACCACGCATTCCAAATCGACATTACAGAAAGATGCCACCTTCAGGCGTATAGCGTCGCTGAGGTGGCGTTCAGTTCTGAGGACGAGGATGTCGGGCTGAATACCCATGCCCTGCAGTTCCTTCACGCTGTGCTGCGTAGGTTTCGTCTTCAGCTCTTCTGCCGCTTTCAGATAAGGGACGTACGTCAGATGCACACACACGGCGTCGCGCCCCAGCTGCCAGCGCAACTGACGGATGGCCTCCATAAACGGTGCACTCTCAATGTCACCAATGGTACCACCCACCTCGGTGATGACGAAGTCCAACTGCTCGCCCTTTTCCTCTTCACGCAGCATCCTGCGCTTAATCTCATCGGTGATGTGCGGCACTACCTGGATCGTCTTACCCAGGTAGTCACCGTGGCGCTCACGGTCGATGACGGTCTTGTAGATGCGCCCTGTCGTTATAGAGTTGTTTCGTGTTGTGTGTATACCTGTAAAACGCTCGTAGTGTCCCAAGTCCAAATCGGTCTCGAAACCATCCTCCGTCACGTAGCACTCGCCGTGTTCATAAGGATTCAGCGTACCGGGGTCGATGTTGATGTAGGGGTCGAACTTCTGGATGGTTACCTTGTAACCGCGAGCCTGTAGGAGTTTTCCGATTGAGGCGGAGATAATACCCTTTCCTAACGAGGAAACGACACCGCCTGTGACAAAAATATACTTCGTATCCATAAAAACAAATGTATTTTATGGACTGCAAAATTACGCATTATTATTGATAATCGTTCAGGTACGACAGACATATCGAATGTTAAAAACACACCCAACTGACAATATGTAAAGTTTCGAGGGCTGAAACCTTGCCGTCTGCTTACGCTTTGCATGGAATCAGCCCTCGATACTATCAATCTGTCAATTCTAACTTACGGCTGTAGAGTGAAGCCAAAAACCAGATAGGCCTTCTGTGAACAGGGGTTAGCAGCCACCTGCGCAAAGATGGGAACCGAGAACGTATCTGTTATTTTGATGTCTTTTGTTGCCTTCAGAGCCAGATTGGTAACGGCAAAACCGTTGGTGCCGTACTGAGGCGAAGTATAAGGGACGGCACCAGCCGTAGCAGTCCACTCTATGGCAGAAAGTTTAAATGGGACAACTACTTCCATGTAACTGCTATAGGCTCGTTCGCCGTCCTCCTTATAATCGTTGCCTGCGAAATTCGTAAACCAGTTGAACGACGCAAAGCCAAAGTCATAGCCGATGTTGCCTTCGAAAACGTGGTTGGTGGCGTGGGCATCATACTTGAAGTAGCGACCATCAGGGTCAGCGCCAGCTGGCATCGCATTGAACCAATAATCAGTGATACCAATGTTCAGACCACCGATAGTATAAGCCAGCGTGAGGTCAAACTCCTTGGTGTCGGCAGGGTTCACGAGACCGTAACTACCCCAAGCCGTCAGCGACAGTCCTTTGTAAGCCACGCCCAGCGTCGGCTGGAAGGCCGTACTACCCAAATCCTGGCCACGCCAGATATAACTACTTACAACGTCAGCAGCAATCGTTGTCTCTACTCCACTCTCCTCCTGTGCAAAGGTGGTCATACTCATGGCCATACCCAATGCGAATAAAACAATCTTCTTCATAATTCTTAACTCTTAATTCTTAATCGCCATAGGCGACAACTCTTAATTCTTAACTCTTAAATCTCAATTTAGTTATAACAAGCCTCTCCATGTTCATAGATGTCAAGACCTTCTTCTTCAATACGCTTATCAACACGCAAACCGTGAATGTATTTTATGCCATAGAACAAAATGAATCCACAAACAGCAGCCCAGAGATCGATCATCAGGATGCCGAAGCACTCAGCACCGAAGAAGCCCCAACCGCCGCCATAGAAGGCACCTGTCTCAGTAGCCAGCAGACCGGTCATGATGGTACCCAGGATACCGCAGACGCCGTGTACAGAACTTGCACCTACAGGATCGTCGATGTGCAGCTTGTGATCAATAAACTCAATGGCGAATACCAATACCGTGCCACAAACCAGACCAATAATCACGGCACCAACGGGAGATACGAGGTCACAACCAGCGGTGATACCTACCAAACCTGCCAGCACACCGTTCAAGGTCAGAGAGAGTGAGGGTTTGCCATACTTCAGCCAAGTGATGAACATCGTAGACACACCACCTGCGGCAGCAGCGAGGTTGGTAGTCAGGAACACATGAGAGATAGCGATGCGGTTTACCTCACCAGCAGCTGCGAGCTGAGAACCGGGGTTGAAACCAAACCATCCCAGCCAGAGGATGAAGACACCTAGGGCAGCCATCGTCAGGTTGTGACCAGGGATAGCACGACTCTTACCGTCCTTGCCATACTTACCGATACGGGGGCCCAGTGCCAGCGCACCAATCAAAGCGAGTACACCACCTACAGAGTGAACGATAGCAGAACCAGCGAAGTCGTGGAACACAGCGCCGAAGGTAGTCATCATAAAGCTATCGGCAGCATCGTTGCACAACCAGCCACCGCCCCAGGTCCAGTGACCCTCGACGGGGTAAATAATCAGCGAGATGACGGCACTATAAATAAGGTACATCGAGAACTTGGTGCGCTCAGCCATAGCACCACTCACGATAGTGGCAGCGGTAGCACAGAACACAGTCTCAAAAATCAAGAATCCCTCTACAGGCAGATCGCTCTTGTAGAAACCCAGGTCGCCCCAGTTGGGCATGCCAATGAAACCACCAAGGGTATCAGCACCAAACATAAAGCCGAAGCCCAGGAAGAAGAACAGTAACGAGCCGAACATAAAGTCGACAAAGTTCTTCATCAGGATGTTCGCCGTGTTCTTACTACGTGTAAAACCTGCCTCACACAGTGCAAAGCCCGGCTGCATCCAGAAAACCAACATGGCTGCCAATAGCATCCATACAGTATCGAGTGATAATCCTATTTCGTTCATAATCTTTCTTTTTTAGTTACCCTTAATCATTTCTTATCTCTTAATACGGTGTCACCGTGTTCGCCTGTACGGATGCTCCAGGTGTCAATCATGTCACTCACGAAGATGCGGCCGTCGCCAACCTCACCCGTATGTGCCGTTTCCAGAATCACCTTCACCGTCGGATCTACGAACTGGTCGCGACAGACAATCGTGATGGCTACGCGTTCAATCACATCCGTTGAATATTGCACGCCACGGTATATCCTTTCCTGTCGGCTCTGTCCAATACCATGGACGTTGTGGTACTCAAACCAGTCGATGTCCGACGAGAGCAAAGCTTCCTTCACATCCTCGAACTTCGTCTTGCGGATAATTGCTTCAATCTTTTTCATACCTTTTTACCTTTTTAATTAATACTGACCCCTCGGGGCTAACACTTTGTTATTTTTATACTGCAAAGTTACGGCATTTTGCTCAACTTTTTATAATCTTTCTTTCATTTTGATTATAAAAACTATTGCCGAATGACATTTTGTAAATCATAACGTTGAATATTCTTGCATTTTGTTTACAGTTTGTCTGCTCAGCCTACCATTTCGTTACAAAACGTCAGTTTTAACAGAATTGTGTTCGGACACACGCATTTTCGTCATTAACAAAAAGAATCCGCAAAGCCCTTAACAGCTTCGCGGATTCATCAGATATTATCGTTGGCTATGGTTTTATCCTTTACTCCATTTCTCAATACGGTCAAGGGCCTCTTCCGTCTTCTCGTGACTATTGAAAGCAGTGAAACGCACGTAGCCCTCACCACTGGGACCGAAGCCGACACCTGGCGTGCAGACTACGTTGGCACCATAGAGCAAGGCCTCGAAGAACGACCACGAGTCCATGCCTTCTGAGGTACGCATCCAGATATAGGGGGCATTCTCACCACCATAGCATTCGTAGCCCAATGCACGCAGACGCTTCAGCATCCTTTGGGCATTGTCCATATAATAGTCAATGGTAGCCTTGATTTGCTCCTTGCCTTCAGGTGAATAGATCGCTTCGGCAGCACGCTGCGAGATATAGCTCGTGCCGTTGAACTTCGTACACTGACGACGCAGCCACAACTGGTTCAGTGGGATACGCTCACCCTCGAAGGTTGAAACGGTCACTTCCTTAGGCACAACGGTATAGCCACAACGCACACCTGTAAATCCTGCCGTCTTTGAGAACGAGTGGAACTCAACGGCACACTTTCTGGCACCACGAATCTCATAGATGCTACGTGGAATCTCTGGGTCGCGGATATAGGCTTGGTAGGCAGCGTCATAGAGGATGAGTGCATCGTTCTTCAATGCGTAGTTCACCCACTTGCGCAACTCTTGCTTGGTAATGACCGTACCCGTTGGATTATTGGGATAGCACAGGTAGATGACATCCACAGGACGACCTTTGGGCAATTCTGGAATAAAACCGTTCTCTGCCGTCGTCGGCATATAGCGCACGTTGGTCCAGCGACCTTCATTGTAGATGCCACAACGACCAATCATCACGTTCGAGTCGATATAGACGGGATAAATAGGGTCGGTCACACCGATAAAGTTGTCCCAATGCAGCAACTCCTGAAAGTTACCCGTATCGCTCTTCGCACCATCGTTGATAAAAATCTCGTCGATACTGAGGTGTACACCACGTGTCAGGAAGTCGTTCTTCAGGATGGCCTCACGCAGGAAGTCGTAGCCCTGCTCAGGACCATAACCGCGGAAACCCTTGATGGTACCCATCTCGTGGGCAGCCTTGTGCATAGCCTCCACGACGGCAGGTGCCAATGGCTGCGTCACGTCGCCAATTCCCAATGAGATGACGTCTGCCTTGGGGTGCATCACCTTAAAAGCGTTCACCTTCTTGGCAATGTCAGCGAACAGGTAGTTGTTCTGCAGATTCAGGAAATGAATGTTTACTAATGCCATATTGCGTTTATCATTTATCAATTATCATTTTTCATTTAGGACAGAGTCCGCTTCTATTTCTCCATCAAACACAAACTCGGCAGGTCCCGTCATATAGACGTGGTTATCACTTTCGCGCCACTCGATGCTCAGCGTGCCTCCATCCATCACGATATCCGATTTCCGACCGGCCTTGCCTGTCAGTGCTGCAGCAACAGCGGTAGCGCAAGCTCCTGTTCCGCAAGCCTCCGTGATACCACTCCCCCGCTCCCATACACGCGTCCGGATAGTCGTGTTGTCAGCGGTTTCCCCGCTGACAATCCGTGCAAATTCGATATTACACCTTTGCGGGAATGCCGGATGACGCTCCAGTGCTCGTCCCGTCTCTCCTACCTGATCCACATCCTCGGTAAAGATGACATAGTGCGGATTACCCATCGACACAAAAGTACCTTTATCCAGCACGCGATTTCCCAGGAACTGCGACTCATCCTCCAGCACAGGCTTACCCATATCCACCGTAACGCTTTCCACCTTATTATTTATAATGTCTAGCTGCAAGGTTTTTACCCCCGACAGCGTCAGCAGGCGAATCTTCGTTTTCGTCGTCAGTCCCCTTTCGTACAGATACTTGCCGATGCAACGGCTCGCATTGCCACACATCATGGCCTCGCTGCCGTCTGCATTATAGATGTGCATCGTGTAGTCAGCCTCAGGCACAGGACTCTTACCTATCAGCACCAGTCCGTCAGAGCCAATCCCCTTATGACGATCGCTCCACTCGATGGCTGCCTGCTGAGGGTTCGGCACCTTCTGCTCCATCGTATTAACATAGATGTAGTCGTTGCCGCAACCGTGCATTTTCGTAAATCTGATTTTCTGTGCCATATTGCGATGATTTGTGTCAGTTTGCTATCCTTTCTATCTAATTCCGCTGCAAAGGTAACACGAAAAGTTAGAAAACAAAAGAAAAATCTTACTTTTTGTATATTCTGGCAATAAAAAAGTGTCGTTTTGTATAGTTCAAGACCGCAAACAGCACCCTTTTGCTTACATCTTGACACCTCAACACCCATTTTTCTTGCAAAACGTCATGAGTGGAAACCGGCACTTACAATCGAAACAAAAAAATAAAATACAATTTATTTTGTGGTTTACTCACTTAATCGTATCTTTTCGCTCCGCGAGAAGATACTTTCGCTCGAAAGATCAAAGAAAAACTCGTTTTCCCTTGGTTCTTTACTCACTTAATCGTATCTTTGCACACTGATAAAGAACGTGACACGGGGACAGGTACGTTGACACCAAAGAAAAACATTAACAATTCAAATAACAATTAACATGAAAAAAGTAATTATTTGCTTATTGCTGGCCATGATGTCAGCAGCCGGATACGCTCAGAGCGTTGTCGGCAAGTGGGTAACAGAAGGTGGTGATTCTCAGGTGGAGATTTACCAGAGTGGTGACAAGCTGAACGGCAAGATTGTCTGGCTGAAGAAAGGCGATGGACAGCTCGATGTCCACAATCCTGACAAGAAGCAGCAAAGCCGCAAGCTCGTTGGCGTCAACATCCTGACGGGTCTCACCAAGAAAGGCGAAAAGTGGGAAGGCGGAAAGATCTACAATCCCAAGAACGGCAAGACCTACAAGTGTTCCATCTGGCTCGACGGCAACAACCTGAAAGTTCGCGGTTACCTCGCCATGTTCTACGAGACCCAGACTTGGACAAAGAAGTAAAAAGGCCTTCTGCTTTCGCTTTCCACTTATCTTTTTCGAGAAAAATTTGGAAATTACAAGAATAGTTTGTATCTTTGCATCGAGAAACAAATACTGATACAATTATGTTAGGAATAGAGTCACCCAGGAAGCCCATTACGGGTCAATTTGCGAAAGAACTTCGTGAAGCGCTGGTTCGTGCTCGTACAGGCAATTTGAATCAGTCGGAAAAAGAAAGTGTTCTTCGTTCAGAAAAGGTGTCGCGAAAGTACAATGCAGTCTGGAAATAACGAAGAATATATAGACTTGATATTTGAAAGAATTGATGATGCATCAGTTCTTTCAAATTTTTATTGTGGCATTCCTGATATGGATGATTTTATCCACGAGAAGCTTCAAGGATATCTTAACAGGACTGGATGTGAAGCTTATGTCATCAAGCAAAAGGACGAGATTGTTGCCATGTTGTCCCTTGGTAATGACACGCTGAATTTGGACGATGACGATAAGGATGACATGAAGTCTGGGGTCATTCCAAAGCCCACCATTGCATTGGAGGACCAGTCTTTCCTTGCGGAAAAAGAATTCCCCGCGGTCGAAATTACTTATCTTGCAGTTGAAAAGGAAAGACGTGGTCAAGGCATTGGCGAGTATATCATCAGCCAGGTCGAAGCTAAGGTCTTGCGTGACAATCCTGAATGTGAATTCATAACGGTCGAGGCTTATAAGACCAAGGATTACTCTGCTGTCGGCTTCTATAATCGATGCAATTTTACACCTGCAGAACAACCTTTAGGATACAAAGACACATTGCGGATGTACAAAGTCCTACATCCCATTCATCGTCAGTAATTGCCATCAAGACCTAAAGGTCCGCAGTCTTGTCGCATGTTTTTGACAAAAAATCGAAGAGAATGTACTTGTATTGAGATTTTGGGTATGTCACTCACCTCATCCCCTTGACATTATCCCAATTTTAATTCTGGCGAATTCGCCACAATTAGAAACCAAGCAGGTCTGAACAGCTTCAAAATCAGCGTTTAGTTATGTTAGGGGACTGTCATGACATATTTTACTGCCTCAACATTCGTTTCACATGCCCTTCATCAATTAGCACGAAAACTTTTCCCATGATGCCTATCGTCACAGGCAGATTAGTGCCTTCGTAGTTCAGCAAGCCAATTGTCACTACATGGTAATCACGCACCTTCATGTGACTCTGCAGATAGAAGCCTGCCGTGTTCATCGCCAAGCCCTTGCCTAGTTCCGTGACCTCCGTCAAATCAATATCAGTGCCCAGCTGCTCCAGCGTTGCTTCATCGATGCCTTCAATACCCAACTCTGCCAGTTTTTCGGCACCCATTTGAGCCATGGTCTTTTTCACATTATCACTAGTCACCTCCTGGTCTACCACATTCTGTGCCAATCCAATCATGGCATCATAGTGCTCCTTTGGCTCTGGCTTGGTCAGTACCATTGCCACCAGCGCCAGACCCAATACGAAAGTCACAATTATAAATAACTTTTTCATTCTTCTTTATCTCTATATCGACTGCAAATATACAACTATTTTTACTAATAAGTTTGCAAAAGACGAAAAAAGATAATCCATAGTACGTTAGGCAAGACAGTATCTGTCCCCACTGTACTCCCTACGAGCGATAACCTATAAGTATTAAGCAAACTGGAATTACGATTTTCTTTCGTAATCTTTGCTCGTTTACGAAAAAATATGTAATTTTGCAAATACTAAACGTAGAATGTTCAAACAATAAATATTAGCAAGATATGGGTTTAATAGGTTCAATTATCATTGGATGTCTGGCAGGTTTCTGTGCAGGCAAGCTGATGAAAGGTGGTGGATTCGGATTTATTATGAATCTGGTGTTAGGTCTTTTTGGCGGACTCGTTGGAGGCTGGCTGTTCGATCAGTTAGGTATCACATGGGGTGGTCTGCTTGGCCAGTTGGGTACTGCCATTGTTGGCGCAGTAGCCATCCTCTGGGTCGCATCACTCATCAAGAAGTAGAAAACATAAAGCAGGCTGAAGGCAATTGGCTTCAGCCTGCAATGTTAAATATCAGAATGAATCATGAGAGGAATCAAAAACCCGGCCTTTCTGATTCTGCTATGCATAAACCTCTTCTTCTTTATGCACCACTTCTAATATTGGAGCATCAAGAGCCTGTTCAATAGACACAAGCGTGTCGATAGTAAAATTATGCGTGCCACGCATCCATTTACTAATTTCTGCCTCTTTCTTACCCAACTGCAAGGCCAAGTCCTTCTGTTTCAGACCCTTTTCTGTCAATATCTCATGGATACGATCCACAATTTGGAAAGATAGTTCCACTCTTTCTCTCACCTCTGGACTCACCGACTTGCGACGAGCCTCCAAAATACTACTCCTTTTCATTACGTGTAAATTTTAAATTTCCTATTATTTCTTTGTCAACCAAAACCAACGAGCCATCACTCATACGCGATGATATAAAACGACTCGTATCAATCAAGAGTTTTACATAAGGAGCGAGTTCTTCGCTTTCCTGCCACTTGGCAGTGTCCTTGATGCCTCCGTTCCCGAATACCAAAATCTTGTCCGACAATCGCAAACAATATAAGCGTACTTTGTTACCTACGTCTATGGGAATTACACCCACACCATCGCCATATCTACCTTCCGGGCGGAAATATCTTTCCAAAGCCCCAGTCTCAGCAATCTTATCCATCCAAGCGATAATAACATCAATCTCCTCATCGTATTCACATCCAATGGGGAATTTCTCAAAGAACGATTCAAGCTCTGTCAACTCCTTGCCATCCATGTGAATGCTGTAGAAGTTCACTTTATCGTACTCCTCAACAAGTTCAATCCTATAATGTTGCTCAGCCATTTCTTAACTTTTAAGTTATTTCGCTGCAAAGATAAGAACTATTTGTGAAACTTCCAAATAATTAACCTAAAAATTAAGTCCCCCCCCAATGTTTTTGATTCCCTCATACTTCAGCCATCTTCTTAAGTAATTTTCATCATCACCTGAAGGTCCGTGGCTACGTCGCCATGTTCTACGAGACCCAGACCTGGACAAAAAAGTAAGGTCAAGCCACACAAGCGATAATCTATAAGCATAAAGCAGGCTGAAGTTATATCGACTTCAGCCTGCATTATTAAATATCGGAATGAATCAGGGGAAGAATCATCACTGTCCCTGGTGTCCTTATCCCGTGCTATCTTATATATGAGACAGTACAAAGATACAAAATCAAATCGGAAAATTTTAAAATCGCTGTATCTCATTGAAATTTAAATACTTAATTAACGTTCGGAAGAATTTAACCGGACACTAGTGATATATACTATTATATATAGGGAGGATAATGACATTGTCATTGGAAATGTTAAAAATGAAGTCCAAAAGACAGTTATTTTGTAGTTGTCTATGATTTTTGATTTATTTTGTGTACATTTGCACCTGCATCTTGGTATGCATACATATTTGCTCAATCGCTCTCGAATCACCACCTCGAAAAGATACGAGCAAAAGAATATACATTGGGAACGTGCCCATAATGGCGCGGACTTATCCCATAGTATATTCGGCTTGTGGTGAGCCTGAGAGCGTATGGCGAGGGTCTGCGCTTTCTTTTTTAAGTTAGTGCATGACATAAAGACTGTATTAACTTAAAACAGATAATTATGAGTGACATTCTTAGTATTTTGACCAAAGACGAAAAGGATTTTATAGAGAAGTACGGGATAAGCCCGTCAGACATTTATGATGCTCGTGGTGAAATCGTAAAGGTGTATCACGATAAAGCAAAAGCTCTTGGATGCAAATTTGTTGTCAATAGCTGTATGTATGGACACAGATTAAAAGACCGAAATGGTCATTGTATTGTGTGCCATCCTAAATATATTACATACCAAAAACGTGAGACTAATGGCGGTATTTTGTATATAGCCAAATATGACAAATATTGTAAAGTCGGAATAATAGAAAGTAAGCGGACTTCAGTTGAAGCATTAATCAGACATCGTGAGTATCAGTTGAACAGCGAAGATGGCTATGGGGGATATGTCGGGTGGAAGATTCCTAAATACTGGATTGTTGATAAGAATATTGGGAAAGTAGAGCGTGGAGCACACATTTTACTGAATGATTATAAGGTTGATAGTTATTATTGGCACAGCGCAGAATTAACACCAACAACGGAGCTTTTTAAGTGTTCATTAAAGAAAGCGGAAGAAGCTGTTCTTTTGTCATTGGAAACTAATAAATAAAGCCGACGGGCAACGGCATATAAACGCCTAACTGAAATGATGAAAAATTTATTCGTATTGATTTTGGCAATGTTGCCATTTCTAAATGTTGAAGCACAACAAGATTCTGAGGGATATACTGATGTTACGCATAATCTAAGAAGTGGTTACGTTTTACGAGAAATCAAAACGCCATCCGTAAATATCAATAACAAACTCGTTGTAAACGATGGTGATAATTCTAATGTCATTTTGTCTTATTACAATGAATTGACTTCAACAGTTTTAAAGAATGGAAATAAAGTCGATATTTACAAAATATGTTTTTCTATAGAAGATAGTAGCAGTTTCCACATTGCTGAGAATGGCCGTTTACTTATAAAACTTGGTAATAATAAAATTGTTACACTTAGTGCTTGGCGCGATTCTGATGCAGATAGCATAAAAAATGGTAAGTATCATGCAAATGTAGAATACAAGATTACAGCAAAACAGCTAGATACAATAATAAAGAAGAATGTAAAGAAGTTTAGAATAGAAAAAATAATGGGGGAATTTATTGACATTGAACCTGATTTTAATGTTTCTGAGACTACAAAGGAATTTAAAACTGGATTATATGATAGGTTAAAGAATAAGAAAGATTCATTTACTTCAGGTTTTTAATTTGTTTTTGATTTTTTTTGCGGACTATTGTTGGCACCAAGCAAAAAGACAACGATTTCCAAAGACTCCGTCCCCCTTTAATGAAAAGGCTCTGCATATCTTTATCGATTGTAGGGCCTTAATTAATGAGCAAAGAAACAACCATTCTGTGTTGCAAAGGTAAAAAAAATAGTTGAAATGACCAAGAGATAATTCTGCTTGTAATGTTTAGAAATAAACTTTGAAAAGGTACTTAACTAAAAAAACTGGGACTCGTAAAAAACTGGGACGGTTCCGGTGATCCACTTGGCGTGTCGGCATGGTTAGGAACATATGACACCCTGTAGGATGATACTCTGAAAAAACTAAAAGCGAGCCACTGATTAACAGTAGCTCGCTTAATGTGTAAGGGGGCATCATTTGTATAATATATTCGGTTTTGTCAGGCCGACTGTCCCTCAAGTTCTGCAAGGTTTCTCTCTATCTCCTGCATGGTGCTTTTGTGTCTGCGCCATCCTATCCAGTCACAGAAGAGGTCGGTAAAGAAGCCAAGGGCCACAAAGAAGATGCCAAGGAACTATATATCCCAAGTTGAAAACGAATCAAAAATCGCAGCTGTTTTGATAATTATCCAAAAACGATTATCTTTTTTGGATAATAAGACACTGGGGCCTGGAACTGATGGCATAAACGCAGAGTCTGTCATTCGAAATCCCAGTCCGTTTCGTAGTAGTGGAATCGGACAGTTCCGCACTTGAATATTTATGCGGTTTTTGTTTTGAAGACCTGAAAATTTTGTGATAGAGACTGACAGACTGACAAAACCCCGATGTACAGGGCGTTTGCAGTCATTTTGGAGACTGACAAGACTGACAGGAGACTGACAACCATTTATGCGTTGAATTTTCTAGAAAAACGAAGGAATTCTCTAGAAAATTTCTGTGTTATACAGCTGATTTAAGATAAATTCTCTAGAGAATTTTCCACTTATACAACTAAAACGTGACGAAATATAGCTAATATTTGGCCCAAATGTTGTCAGTCTTGTCAGTCTCTAAAAGACTGTCAACAGACTGCAAATGCCCTGTACATCGGGGTTTTGTCAGTCTGTCAGTCTTTAACTCATTTTTTTCCACCTTTGTGACAAATAATCTATAATCAATCGTAATAATCCTATTTCACCAGAATCTTTCGGCCCCGGTAAATATAGATACCCTTTTTAGCAGGCAGAGAAGCATATTGTCTGCCATTAAGGTCGAAATAGGCATTGAGCGGTTCGCTGGCCAAAGGACAATTATGGATGCCTGACGACTGTCCTGCAGGTTTGATGCGGAAGCCGACAGCCACGGGGAAATGGTCACCCAACGGAGTACCAGTATCGCTGCGCATGTATTCCACACTGTCTACACGATAGCTGAGGGCTGTCAACTGACTGCCGCCAACAGGATTGATGAAAAGAATCTTGTCGACCATCTCTCCTTGGCGTACCCACCCATGTCCACTGGGGTCATTAGTAAGGGGGCCTTCCACCATAGCAGGGTACTCCTTGTTATGCTCTAACTCAACCCAGGCATCGAATACGTGGGCCTTACCCGTGGCTTCTATGTACTCTATGAACTGATGCTGAATACTGTCACGACAATAGTAGCTATTCATATCGCCCATCACAATAATGGGACGTTCATCGATATAGTTAAGGATGCTGTCGCGCAGCTGCCGCCATTGAATCATACGCGCCAAACGGTCGGGTGTATCCTCGCCAGACGCTTCATCTTCCTCGTTACTGGCATCAAAGTGACCATTATAGACCACCACCTGCGACCCTCCCTTCAATGTCAGCTCATAGCGTCGGAAACCCTTGTTTGTCAACTCATCGTTAGCATGATCTATCATTCCATACGACTGCTCCCATTGTACGCTGTCTGTTCGCTCACCGCTGATGTCTTTTTTCCAGATGAGGTTAATGCCATCATAAGGGAAAGGAATCGTCAATGTCTCAAGCGTCATCTTCCCATAGCATAGGTCGTGCAGATAGGTGGTTTCCAGTTTCTCGAAAAGCAAATCGTAGAAGTTGAAGTTCTCTTGGAAGCCGACGATGTCGTAGTTCTTGTTTAATAGATAGTCTGCTATCTCAGGCGTATATTTCTCACCAGGTCCTTCAGGATTAACCGACACTATCAATTCAGCAGGCAAGCCATCGACGTTCAGCGTTGCCACAGTAAACTCTTCTGCCTGTTCCTGCGCTTCAACAGACATTATACCACAACACCAAACTGTTGCCAGCATCACAACATTCTTAATATTCATAGCTTAGCTTTTTATAATCCGTTACAAAAGTACGATTATTTTTCAAAATACCATTGCTCTTAGAAGAAAAAAAAAGTTTTTCCTTTGCTTTTTGCATCTTTTTTCGTACCTTCGCAATCAATATGACACAGAAATACGCATTATTCTTTGATATTGACGGCACGCTGGTAAGTTTCCAGACGCACGAGATTCCGCACTCGACCATCCTCGCGCTGACACAGGCCAAGGCCAACGGTTCTCGGGTGTATATCGCCACAGGCCGTCCACCGCTGATCATCAACAATCTGGGCGCTATTGAGCACCTCATCGACGGTTACATCACCACCAATGGCGCGTTGTGCTATGTGGGCGACGAGATGGTCACATGTCAGCCCATTCCCAAGGACGACGTGATGACCTGCGTGGAGGACTGCCAAGAGAAAGGCAACAGCCTCATCGTCGTTGGCCGTAAGGACGTGGCGGTCGTTGATCCCAGGGGCGACGTCGACCGCATCTTCCGCCAGATGCTGGCTGTCAAGAACCTCGACCAGGCCTCGCCGTTGGACGTCGTGCTCCAACAGGACATTCTGCAGCTGACACCATTCTTCCCTGCCGACTACGAGCCCGTGCTGATGGCGCGTATGCCACAATGCGTCTCGGGTCGCTGGCATCCGGAGTTTACCGACATCACCGCCAACGGTGCCGACAAGGGCAAGGGCATTCTGGCGATGGCCCGCCACGAGGGTTTCGACCCCATTCGCACGATGGCCTTTGGTGATGGTGGTAACGATACCTCGATGATTCTCCAGGCGGGCATTGGTGTGGCAATGGGCAACGCCATCGACGCCCTGAAGCAACAGGCAGACTACGTCACCACCTCTGTCGACGATGACGGTATCCTCAACGCTTTGAGACATTTCGAAGTGATTAACGTTTCCTAAGAATCCCAAGTATAATCAGCAGATAGCCTGCGAGGCATAGCATCGGGGCGATGACAATTCTGCGGGTTGAGAAGATGGCAGGATTGAAAGATTGTTCGGTACTACTTGAACCAGACATTAGGATATAGCCTATGAGTATCAGGACGCATGCTATGATGATGATTCGTTTTCCGGTTAAGCCAGCCAGTATCAATGCAACGCCACACTCTGACCATAGGTCTGAGAATTGTTTGGCTTTATTGATATTGTTTGTTATAGCGTTCATATTGCTTGATGTATTGATGAATGAATTCGGTTCTTTCAAATTGTTCTGCTACGACAAGAGCCTGCTCCATGGTCTGCATCCATGTATAGCGGTTATATGCATCCATGTATAGCGGTTATAGAGAGATCCGGCGCGACGCGAGGGTTTGATGGTGTTTATCCACGAGAGCCATTCGTCAGAACGGCGCAGCAAGCTGCCGACAATCTCGTCGCCATGCTCCGGCTGGCGGGCCGTATAATAGCAACGGGCCATCGACAATGCGTATTCTGTATAGGGCACATTCTCCTGCGGCATTTCCTTCTGCCACTTATGACATATGTTTAGGGCTCGCTGGATGTCACCCCGCTGGAGAAGAGAGTCGATAAGCACACCCATGATGAGCTGATGAGTATGGGCCATACGCTTGACATCCTCATCTACATAGATTCCTTTCGTGCTCAGACCGCCATAGCGGAAGCGGTGCATGATGTTGTCATAAAGCCTCTCCACGTCTATCCTCTGAGTGGTAGCCGTTGGCGAAATGCGATAGGCAAGTCCTTCGAGTATCAAATGGTCGCGCAGGAAGGGCAGAATGTCGGAACCCATGCTGATGGACATATATACGGGGCGTTCCCATTTGGCTTGCAACAGCATGTCGAGCACCATCAGTTCGTTCTTGTAGAGACCCTGCTTGCCCTTCAGCGAGATGGTCGCTGGGCCGATGGCGATGCTGTCAGTATCGATGGGTACATACTCCATCCTGCCCTCCTTGTAGTCTTCGTGGCTCAGACTGATGGGCAGGGGTGGCGAGTCATAAGCTTGGCGCTTCATCTGGTCGATATACCAGTCAGTTTGCAGATATTCCATATTAACGACGCGCGTATCTGTGCGCACTCCTTCCACCTCATGGTTATACCAAAGCGGGAAAGTGTCGTTATCGCCGTTGGTCAGGATGATGGGATGTCCATCTCGCTGCATACTGTTAAGGTAGTTGGCGCCGAAGTCGCGACAGGTATAACGGCCAGAGCGGTCATGGTCATCCCACGTCTGGCTTGCCATCTGGATGGGAACCAGCAGACATGCGATAGCGGAAATAACTGCCATAGCGGTAGCAAATTTTTCACTTTTCACTCTTATCTTTTCACTGATCATTCCCACTCCCATTCCTATCCAGATGGCAAAGGCATAGAACGAACCGGCGTATGCATAGTCACGTTCACGCGGTTGGAGTGGTGTCTGGTTCAGATAGACCACGATGGCAAGTCCCGTCATCAGGAACAGCAGCATGACAACCAGGAACTGTTGCTTACCTTCACGTCCCTTGCGCCATTGCCATAACATTCCCACCAGTCCGAGCAGCAGCGGTAATCCATAGAACACGTTACGCCCTTTGTTCTCTTTCAGGTCAGACGGCAGCTTCGACGTGTCGCAACCTAACAGCCAGTCGTCAATCCATCGGAAGCCTGTAATCCAGTTGCCGTGCTCCACCTCTCCGTGCCCCTGAATGTTGTTCTGCCGCCCCACGAAGTTCCACAGAAAATAACGCCAGTACATGAAGTTCACTTGATAGGAAAGGAAGAAGCGCAGATTCTCTGCAGCAGTGGGTACGCCGTCCTTTTTCTCGACGTTTCCGAGC